>CAZBZG010000096.1:0-15072 GCA_964496245.1 uncultured Planctomycetaceae bacterium
CTCCATCAAATCCTCAACAACTAGTAAGAATCCAACCGTTCTTTGGCCCCATAGACCATTTCCGGCCCCAAAAACCAGTAAAGGCATTATAGCGAGAAGGTTGAGCCGCGCAACGGAAGAAACCCGAGGCAGTACTCGGGGGCAATAGGGACGCTAGTAGGGACGGCAATAGGGACGTCGCCCTATTCCGCCTTCTCAATATCGCGCGCTTCTGTCCCGGCAGAGGGCTGCGCTTCGGCCCGTTTCATCCACAGCGCGAAGTCCTCCTCCCGGTAGGCCTTGTTGTGGTGGAAGCCTCCGTGGCCTTCCGCCCGCTTGCGTTGCCAGCCGCACTGGATGGAGGCCACGCCGACGCCGAATGTGCGGGCCGTATCCGTGAAGTTGGCGAGGTGGCGGTAGGCGTTGCCGTTCGTGCCGTGCAGGGACACGAGCACGCGCAACGGCTCGCCCTCCTTGCGCTTCTTGGGCAGCCAATAGACGAAGAACGTGCCCGCTTCGGGCAAGGATACGGTCTTGGCTCGCATATCCACCCGGCTATCGTGACGTTCGCGGTCATGGGGGTTGGGGGCACGAAGCCCACAACATCCGTCAACCTCCCGGCCTTGCCGCCAACGCCGCGCGCAGCGTGTAGGGGCGTATGCCATACGCCCCTACAGACCGGACTGCGGGTCACGTGCTGCGCTGCGGACGCGCGTCCGTCCGACAAAGCTGACCGAAGCACGGCCGGACAAGCCGGCCGTGGCACCCCGACCCGACCCCTCCATTGGGAGGTTCGCGGTCATGGGGTGGGTGCATGAAGCGCACAGCGGCTGTGCGCTGGTTCTGTTGGAGCGGTTGCAGCTACTGCAGCACGAACCGAAAGGGAATGGTCACCGTGGCTGCCACGGGCGCGCCGTTGGAACGGGCCGGGGAGAAGCGGGCGCGGCGGGCTGCGGCCAGCGCCGCGCGGTTGAGCCGCAGAAACGGGCTGGCCCGAACGAGGCGAACGGCGTGTGCGCGGCCGTCCGGGCCGACCGTGACTTCCACGAACACCGTCCCCTGTTCGCCGCGCTGGCGGCTCGTTTGCGGGTAGTCCGGAACCGGTACGCGGCGGATGTGCGCGGCCGTGCGCACGCCCTGCTTGTGGAGGCTGGATACGGGCACGTCCTCCTGTGCTGCGGGCGGTGGAACGCGGGGGCCCGTGTGGGACTCTGGTTGCGCGCGCCTCTGGATGTGCGGGTGCGGAGGCAAGGGTTCCTGGAGCGCAGCCACGCGGTCGGGCCGCTCTGGCGCGCGGGGCATGGCCGCGGGCACAGGCGCGCTGGGCAAAGGCGGGACATGCGTGGCCATGGGGACGTCGGGCGTGTGCGCCTCGTGGACGAGGGGGCGCTGGTGTACACGAGGGGGATCCAGAGGAGGGTCCACCGTCTCTTTTGAGGGCACAAAGCGCAGTTGCAGAGCTGGCGTGGCCTGGCCCACGGAGTTGATGATGCGGGGCGGGGGTTGGCGCTCGACAACCCCCAGGCAGGCGAGGCCAAGAACCGCAGCATGGGCGGCTGCCGAGCCGACGAGCCCCCACAGCCGTCGACCGCGCCTGGGACGGGCCCGGCCCGGGGGCGCCAGCAGGCGGGCGATGCGGGCGGGGCAGCGTTCGACGGGCCGCGGCCGGCAGGGCGTCGGAATCGCGCGACGCACGGACCGTCCCCGAAGACGGGGCTTGGTCGGTGCTGGCAGGACGGCGTCGGGTGTTTGCACCGCGATCATGGCAACCCCGTCTGCGGATCAGAACGTGACATCGAGTCCCACGACCAGGTTTCTGCCCGGTTCGTTCAGGCCGGACCCGTGAATGCGGTAGTCCTCGTCAAACAGGTTCTCCAGGGCGGCCGTGAACGTCACGCGTTCGTGGACCTGCCACCCGCCCCGGATCGTGAAGACGGCGTATCCCGGCGTGCCGCCGGGCGGGATGCGGTTGGTGTCGGCCTTGTCGCGTGTATTGAGATGATCTGCGTCGTCGGCCATGTCGCAGAGGCCTTCCACCCAGAGATGGCGCGTGGGGTGGTCCCAGCGGAGTCCCAGCTGGGCGGTGGGCGGCATCAGGCGCGAGAGCGGTTCTTCGGCCTTGCGGGTGGTGGCGTCCGGGAAGTTCTCCACCTCGCCGTACAGCAGGGTGCCGGAGCCGAAGAGCGTGAGCTGCGGGTGGAAGCGCCAGCGCGCGCCCAGCTCCACGCCGTGCACGTATCCGTCGCCCGCGTTCGTCTTGGTGACGATGACCTCGCCGTCGGCGTTGGTCCGGCCCGTGGGCGTGCGCAGAATCATGCCGTCGATGTCGTTGTAGAAGTAGCTGGCCGTGGCCGTGACGTGGTCGTACCGGGTCTTGAGGCCGAATTCGTACGAGACGTACTCTTCGGGTTCGAGATTGGTGGATCCGGTTTCGAATTCGTTCGACCGGGCGCTGTCGAGCCGGCTCAGGTCCGAGAGGTTGGGCGCGCGAAAGGCCTGGGAGACGCCGGCCCAGAGATTCCAGTGCTTCTCGGCGTCCACATGCCACAGGATCCGCGCGCTCCCGATCACGCTGTCCCAGTCCTGCTCGTAGCGCACGGCATTGCCCGTGACCGGGTCTTCGGCCTCATTCACGTCCGCTTCCACGTAGTTGTAGCGTCCGCCGAGGATCAGGTTGACGCGCTCGCCCAGGGAAATGTCGTCCTGCACGAACAGGCCGACCAGATCGTAGGTGCTGTCGTCCGCCACCGGCCCCTGGATGGACTCGCCCCGGAACGAACCGTCCGCATTCCAGCCGCGTTTGAAGGAATCCACGTGATCGCGGTAGAACTCCCCGCCGTAGGTCCAGCGCCCGATCGGACTCGGGCTCTCCAGCTGGAGCTGCGCGCCGAAGGTGTCCACGTCAAAACCCTGTTCGTCGCGCCGGCCATCGTTCTTGATGCGGCGGCGGATCTCCTCCTGCTCCTGGAGGGAGAGGGTCACGCGCACGGCATCCACGAAGCGTCCGAGCTTCTCGCCCTCGTACCTGAGGTAGCCGAGGTGCCGGTCCTGGTCGAGCACGCGCTGCCGCTCGTCACCGTGATCGGTGCCGTGCCAGTTCGCGCCCTTGACCGTTTTGTGGGTCCGCCAGACGTCGTCCTGGTCCACGTTCTGGAGGGCGAAGGTGAACTTGTGCTCCGGGGTGGCGAAGAACTCGAGCTTGAGGTCTCCGTCCCACTCGTCATAGCCGGTGCGCGGGAGCCGGCCGTCGTACTCGCCCGGATTGAGATCCCCGAAGTCCTTGAGCGAGGCGCCGAGCAGGGCGCCGAAGCGCTCGTCCACCGTGATCTGGACTTCCGCGCGGCCCTGGTTGGAGGCCTCGGCCGTGGATCCCCGGTAGAAGAGTCTGCCTCCAGGTTTCACGCCTTCGCCGTAGCCGGTTGGGCTACGGGTGATCGCGTTGACCGTGCCGCCCACGGCGTCGCTCCCGTAGAGGACCGAGCCAGGGCCGCTCACGATCTCGAGGCGCTCCAGGCCGAGTGGATCGACCGTATTCCAGTACTGGTTGGGCCCCGGACGGAAGACCGCGTTGTTGAGCCGGATGCCGTCGATCAGGAAGAGATTGCGGAAGCTGGTGAAGCCCCGGATGTAGGGCGATCCGTGGCCGTGGGCCGTCTTCTGCACCATCACGCCCGTGGATGCCTTGAGGGCCTCGGGCACGGTGCGGGCCATTTGGCGTTCGCGCAAGTCTTCGGTGGTCACGATCTGGACGGCCCCGGGCGTGTCGTGAGGGTCCTTGGCCGTGCGCGTGGCCGTGACCACGACCTCCGGCGCGACCTGCGTCTCGGCCGGCAGAGCGTCCTCCCCGGCAGGCGCTCCGAGGCCGCAGGCCGCCCAGGCCAGCAGAGATGCCAGACCGATGCGCACGCTGTTTCCGATTGCCATTCCTCTCCCCCCTCTCGTCTTTCGTCCTCGCGCTGCAAGCCGCCCTGCGCGGCCTGACCGTAACCTTCGCCTAATACAGCGCTCGTGATCGACGCAGGGTTCGGTTGCGAATGGGATGCAATGTGATTTTCCTGTAAGCACTGTGGCCCTGGTGGGACCGAGTGGGGCGGGCAAGACCACGGGCACCTATCTGGTGCCGCGATTCTACGATCCGGACCAGGGGCGGATCCTGCTGGACGGGCGGGACCTGCGGACGATCGACCTCGCCTCGCCGGACGGTAGTGGGGGGCGCCGAGAACGACCTCGACGTCGACGGTGCCACGGCCGGCTTGCCCGGCCGTGCGCGTGCCTGTTGGTCGGCACGGCGGGCAAGCCGGCGGTGGCACCCGGGAGGGAGGGCAGAGGGCCGCTCTCCCCTCTTCGCCATCGGACACACATCGCGCAAATCTCACTTGACAAATGCCAATCCCTAATTTAAATAGACACTTGATTTCTGGAGGGGCCCAGCATGAAGCCGGTACGAAAAGATGCCGCGCGTACGCGCAAGCGTCTGCTGGCCGCAGCCAGCGTGCTCTTTGCCGAACAGGGATTCCGGGAGACCACGGTGGCCGCCATCTGCAGGCGCGCGGGCGCGAACGTGGCAGCCGTGAACTACCACTTCGGCAGCAAGGAGGAGCTCTACGTGGCGTCGTGGCAGCACGCGTTCGAGGCGTCCATTGCCAAGCACCCGCCGGATGGGGGCGTGGACCCGGCTGCGCCGGCGCGGGAACGGTTTGCCGGCCGCGTGCGGTCGATGATCGAGCGCATCGCGGATCCAAAGAGCCACGAATTCGAGATCCTGCACAGGGAGTTCGCCGGACCTACGGGGTTGCTCTCGGAGGTGATGCAGAAGCGCATCCAGCCGCTTCGCGCGGGCCTCGAGAGCGTGATTGGGGAGCTGCTCGGCCCTGAGACGCACGCGGAGACCGTACGGTTCTGCGTCACGAGCGTACACGCGCAGTGCTTCGGGCCGCTGCTCAAGTTGCGCCGCCGGCGCGTAGCGCCGCACGCGCCGCACCCGGCCGGCCTGGCCGAACTCGATCTGGATCGGTACGCCGAGCACGTGGTGGCCTTCAGCCTGGCGGGCCTGCGCAGTCTGCGCCGGCAATCGGCGGGTCGTAGGGGACCGCAGAAGATCGTACCGGAATCGGTAACAGGGGCTATCGACCCCCTCCGCCACAACGGTGGGAGGGAGAGAGGGAGCTGAACCTGATGAACAGACCGCTTGTCTTGGTGATCATCCTGGCGTTCGCCGGGCTGCTCGGTTGGCGAATTTACGGGAAGCTGGGGTCCGAAGAAGAGATGCGCCAGCGGGGCGGGGCTGCGGTGGCCGTGGACGTGGAGCCCGTGCGCATGATGACGCTGCGGGATGTGCGCACCTTTACGGGGTCGCTGCGGGCGAACAGCGCCTTCGTGGTCGCGCCCAAGATCAGCGGACGGCTGGAGAGGCTGACCGTGCACATCGGCGACCCGGTCGAGCGCGGGCAGCTGGTGGCGCGGCTCGAGGACGAGGAGCACGTGCAGCAGGTCGAGCAGGCCAAGGCCGAGCTGGAGGTGGTGGAGGCGCGGGCCGAGCAGTGTCGCACCCAGCTCAGTCTGGCCGACCGCGAGTATGACCGGGCCAAGGAATTGCGGGAGAAGAAGATCTCCTCGCAGTCCGAGTACGATGCGGCCGAGTCGGAGTACAAGACCAGGGCTGCCGAGCTGCGGGTGGTGCTGGCACAGAAGGATCAGAGGGCGGCCGCCTTGCGTGCGGCCGAGGTGCGCCTGGGCTACACGCGCATCCATGCGGCGTGGGAGAACGGGTCCGCGACCCGTTACGTGGGCGAACGCTTCGTGGACGAGGGTGAGATGCTGACCGCCAACACGCCGGTGCTCACCATCGTGGACATCAAGCAGCTCAAGGCCATCGTCCACGTGACCGAACGCGATTATCCGCAGATGCGCGCGGGCCAGGAAGCGACCCTCATGACCGACGCGTTCCCGGGCGAGACGTTCCCGGGCGAGATCCTCCGCGTGGCCAAGGTGCTCAAGGAGACCTCCCGCGAGGCCGTGGTCGAAGTCCGCGTGTCCAACGAGGACCTGCGGCTCAAGCCGGGCATGTTCTTGCGCGTGCGGGTGGCATTCGCCGCGCGCGAAAACGCCCGGGTGATCCCGCGGCAGGCCCTGGTCCGCCACCACGACGCGCACGGCGTCTTCCGCCTGGCGGATGGCGGCAAGACCGTGGACTTCGTGCCGCTCGAAACGGGCATCCGCGAAGGCGACTGGGTCGAGGTGCTGACGCCCGCGCTCGAGGGACGCGTGGTCACCCTGGGCCATCATCTTCTGCGCGACGGCGCACCGGTCGTCGTGCACGAGACCGAAGCGGCGGCCGGAAGCCAGAGCAAGGGGGGCGACCCCGGGAGAGACCCCGCGACCGAGGAGCCGCAGCCGTGAAGATCTCGCATTTCTCCGTGCACCGCCCCGTATTCACGAGCATGGCGACGTGCCTGGTGCTCGTGCTGGGCGGCATCGCGCTTTCGCGCATCCCGATCGATCTCATGCCGGACATCACCGAGCCGCGGCTGAGCGTGTCCACAAGCTACGAGAACGCCAGCCCCGAGGAGGTCGAGGAGCTCGTCACCCGCCCGATCGAAGAGGCTGTGAGCTCGGTGACCGGCGTGGAGGAGATCTCGTCGCGTTCGAGCGAGGGGCAGAGCCGGGTCACGGTCGCATTCTCGTGGGGCACGGATCTCGATGCTGCTTCGAACGACGTCCGCGATCGCCTCGACCGGATCTACGCGCGGCTGCCCGATGACGCGGATCGGCCGAGCCTGCGCAAGTTCAACCCCTCGGACTTCCCCATTCTCATTCTGGGCACCACCAGCACGCTCGACCCAACAGTGCTGCGCACCATCGTGGACGAACAGATCAAGTACCGGCTCGAGCGCGTACCGGACGTGGCGGCCGTACATACCCGGGGAGGCAACGAACGCGAGATCCGCGTGGACCTGGAGACCAACAAGGTCAAGACGCTGGGCCTCTCGCTCAATGACGTGGTGCAGCGGATCCGGGCTGGCAATCTCAATCTGCCAGCGGGGTCGGTCTACCGTGGGCACCTCGACGTACGGATCCGCACGCCGGGGCTGTACGCCAATCTCGACGAGATCCGGAACACGGTGGTGGCCGTGATCGACGGCGCACCGGTGCGCCTGCGGGACGTCGGTACGGTCGAGGACGCTTGGAAGGACAAGACGAACTACATCCTGATCAACGGCGAGCCGGGGATCATGATGGCCGTGAACAAGCAATCGGGCGCCAACACGGTGGCGGTGACCCGCGGAATCCTGGCCGAGATCGAACGGCTCGAGCGCGATCTGCCGCAGATCGAGATCGTGCCCGTCATCAATACCTCCAAGTACATCGAGCAGTCGATCGACAATCTGGGACGTTCGGCGCTCTACGGGGGGCTGTTCGCCATCCTGGTGCTGCTCTTCTTCCTCCGGAACATCCGCAGCACCGCCATCGTGGCGGTGTCCATTCCGATCTCGATCGTCGCGACCTTCCTGCTGATCCACTTCGCGGGGTTCACGCTGAACATCATGACGCTGGGCGGATTGGCCCTGGGCGTGGGCATGCTCGTGGACAACGCGATCGTGGTCGTGGAGAACATCCTGCGGCTGCACGACAACGACCTGGACCGCCGGGCGGCCGCGCTGACGGGCAGCGAAGAGGTGACGAGCGCGATCATCGCGAGCACGCTGACGACGCTGGTGGTCTTCCTGCCGCTCATCTTCATGCGCGGGATGTCCGGGATCATGTTCAAGCAGCTCGCGCTGGTCGTCAGCTTTTCCCTTCTCTGTTCGCTTGTGGCGGCCATCAGCCTGGTGCCCATGCTCGCTTCCAAGCTGATGCGGCCGACCCGCAATCACGCCGCCGGTTCCTGGAAGGGGCGCCTGCTCGCCGTCTCCACGTCTCTGTTCGAGGGGCTCGAAGTGACGTATCGGGACTTTCTGCACTGGGCCCTGTCTCACCGGGCGGTTGTCGCCATGCTCTGCGTGCTGCTCCTTGGCGGTACGTTCGCGCTCGCGCCGCTCATCGGAACCGAGCTCATGCCTGAGACCGACGAAGGCGAAGTGCGAGTGGACGGTGAGATGGAGGTGGGCACGCGCGCGGATGTCATGCTCGATGCCTTCAAGGAGGTCTATGAGATCATCGAGAACCATACGCCCGAGATGGAGCAGTCGACAGGCATGATCGGCGGCACGCCCTGGCGGCCGGGGGGCAATGAGGGGCGTTTCCGCATTTCGCTCAAACCGCTCTCCGAACGCACGCGATCCGACGAAGAGATCGCCGACGACTTGGGCCGCCGCCTGGCGCACATTCCGGGGATCAAGATCCGCACCCGCAAGGGCGGCGGGTTCTTCCTGATCCGCCGGGCCACGGGCGGCACAGAGCGGCTCTCCATCGAGGTCCGGGGGCACGATCTCGAAGGCGCACAGAGGCTGTCGGACCAGATCAGAGAGATCGTGGAATCCGTGCCCGGGGTCACGGATACGCGCATGGACGAGAGCGCGGGTACGCCCGAAGAACAGATCATCATCGACCGCCTCAAGGCCGAGGAGATGCACCTGAGCGTGGCGGCGATCAGCGAGACCCTGGAGACCGCGCTCTCGGGGACGAACGCCGGCGAATACCGTGAGGGAGGGGACGAATTCCGCATTCTCGTGCGGGCCAAGAACGCGCGCCGTCTCTCCCTGGAGGAGCTGCTCGACCTCACCGTGACCAACGGCGAGGGGCAGCCCGTGGTGCTGCGCAACGTCGTGGACGTGCGCCCGCGTTCGGGACCGACCTCGATCCGCCGCGAGGATCAGGAACGCATGGTGCGTATCTACGCGAACATCCGCGGACGGGACATGGGTTCGGTCGCCCGCGACATCGAGAAGTCGCTGCACGAAGTGCCGGTGCCGCGGGACTTCGCGGTGGCTGTGACCGGCGACTACGAGGAACAGCAGGAGGCCTTTCAAGAGCTGCTGATCAGCTTCGGCCTGGCCGTGCTCCTCGTCTACATGGTCATGGCCTGCCAGTTCGAATCGCTGCGGGATCCGTTCGTGGTCATGTTCTCCGTGCCGTTCGCCGCGATCGGCGTGATCCTGATGCTCTTCCTGACGAACACCACGCTCAACCTCCAGTCGTTCATCGGGTGTATCATGCTGGCCGGGATCGTGGTGAACAACGCCATTCTGCTCGTGGACCACACCAATCTGCTGCGCCGGCGTGAGGGGATGGCCCTGCGGGAGGCGATCGAGGAGGCGGGGCGCCGCCGGCTGCGGCCCATTCTCATGACCGCGCTGACCACGAGCCTGGCCCTCGTGCCCTTGGCGCTCGGCATGGGGGAAGGGGGCGAGGCGCAGGCGCCCATGGCGCGCGCGGTGATCGGCGGGCTGCTCAGCGCGAGCCTGATCACGTTGGTTCTGCTGCCCGTCGTGTACTCGATCTTCGAGCGGAAGATGCGCAAACCGACCGCGGCAAGGGAATCCCCAGCCGGCACGCCGGAGGAATGGACGCCATGAAGAAGGCCCTCGCAGTTCTGATCGTTGTGGGACTGGCCGTTGCCGGCGTGATGTGGTGGCGGAGCCGTGCGACCCGGCAGGAGCCCCAGGCGAGCGAGGCGGGCCCCAAGGAGGTCTCGGTCACGCGGGGATCCCTGCGTGCCACGGTGGAGGCCACGGGCCGCGTGGTGCCCGAGCAGGAGGTGGAGATCAAGTGCAAGGCGAGCGGCGAGGTGGTCAAGCTGCCGGTGGACGTGAGCGACAGGGTCGAGAAGGGCGACCTGCTGGTGCAGCTCGATCCTGAGGACGAAGAGCAAAACGTCAAGCGCGCTGAGGTGGACCTGGCCGTGTCCGAGGCGCGGCTCGCCCAGGCCCGGCTGGCGCTGCAGATCGCAGAGTGGGACCTGAAGAGCGAGCGGTTGCGCGCAAAGGCCGCGCTGCAGTCGGCGCAGGTCAAGGCCGAGGATGCGGCCGCGCGCCTGAAGCGCGTGGAGCAGCTGCGGGAGAAGAAGATCGCGAGCGAGGAGGAACTCGACGCAGCCTGCGCAACAGAGGCCCAGGCTGACGCAACGCTCAAGGACGCGCAGGCGCGCATCGAGGATCTGAAGACAAAGGAAGTGCAGCTTGCATCGCGCAGGCACGACATCACCATCGCCGAGCAGCAGGTCGAGGCCATCCGGATTTCCCTCGCAGATGCAAAACGGCGGCTGGCCGACACGACCGTGCCCGCGCCCATCGCGGGGGTGGTGGCCACGCGCAACGTGCAGGTCGGCCAGATCATCGCGTCGGGCGTGAGCAACGTGGGCGGCGGTACGAGCGTGTTGACCCTGGCCGATCTCAGCCGGATCTACGTGCTGGTCTCCGTGGACGAGAGCGACATCGGCCGCGTGCGCGTGGGGCAGCCGGCGGCCATCACCGTGGATGCCTATCCCGACCGCCGGCTGCGAGGGGAAGTCGTGCGCGTAGCGACAAAGGGCGAGGTCACCAGCAACGTGGTCACGTTCGAGGTGAAAGTGGAGGTGACGAGCCGGCAGAAGCACGTGCTCAAACCCGAGATGACGGCGAACGTGGCCGTTGTCACCGTGGACAAGGCCGACACGCTGCTGCTGCCCGTGGCCGCGGTACAGCGGCGGGGGCCAAGAAGCGTGGTCCGGGTCGCGAACGCATCTGGCGAACCCGAGATGCGTCCGGTCACCGTGGGCGAGAGCGACGGCGAGCGCATCGAGATCCTGGAAGGCGTGGAGGAAGGAGACAGGGTGATCCTTCCTGACAAAGCCGGGGCAGGGCGTTGGCGACAGGAGGACGACGGGAATGCCGCACGCAACGAACGCCGATCCGAGCGCATGCGGGGGCGGATGATGGGCGGAGGCCGCGGACGGTGAACGTCATCCAGATCCGCAACCTTTGCAAGAGCTACCGCATGGGCGAGGCGGTGGTCCGCGCGCTCGACGGGGTGGATCTCGTGATCTCCGAGGGGGAGATGGCGGCCATCACCGGGCCGTCGGGCAGCGGCAAGTCCACCTTGATGCATCTTTTGGGATGCCTGGACACGCCCGACGCAGGCGAATACCTGCTCGCCGGCGAGAACGTGGCGCGCCTCTCCAAGGACCGGCTCGCCGCGATCCGGAACCAGCGGATCGGCTTCGTGTTCCAGTCCTTCAATCTGCTGCCGCGTCTCTCGGCTCTGGAAAACGTGGAACTCCCGCTTCTGTACGGCGCCCGCAGCGACGCCAAGGACCGCGCGGCCGAAGCCCTGACCACGGTCGGTCTCGGCGACCGCACGCACCATGCGCCCAACCAGCTCTCCGGCGGTCAGCGCCAGCGCGTGGCCGTGGCCCGCGCGATCGTGACGAACCCCGCGATCCTGCTGGCCGACGAACCCACCGGCAACTTGGACACGAAGACCGGGCAGGAGATCCTGGGGCTGTTTGCCGAGCTCAACAAAGCCGGCCGCACGGTCATCGTGGTGACGCATGACGAGGATGTGGCCGGGCATTGCAGGAGGCGGATCAGGCTTTGCGATGGACGGATGAAGTAGGTGGGCATTTTTGATTTTTGATTGTTGATTTTTGATTGTTGATTTCGGATCGGTTGGGAGCGGGGATGGATGAGGTGGAACTGAAGGGGCGGACCAAGGCATTTGCGTTGCGGGCGATGAAGCTCGTGGATGCGCTGCCGAAGTCGCCGGCCGGCCGGACGATCGGGCATCAACTGGTGCGATCGGCAACCTCCGTGGGCGCCAACTACCGCGCGGCATGTCGCGGACGGTCCAAAGCGGAATTCGTTGCGAAGCTGGGGATAGCACTCGAAGAAGCGGACGAATCTGCATACTGGATCGAGCTGATCGTAGAAGGGCAGTTGCTTCCGGCGCAACGCTTGGAACCGTTGCTCAGCGAAGCCAACGAATTGGCCGCGATCCTCACAGCGTCCATCAAATCCGCCAAACGAGCCAAAGCACAACCCAAAACCCAAAACCCAGAATCTAAAATCCAAAATCCAAAATCTAAAATGTAAAACGGACTCCACATGCTCCTCTGGACCATCATCAAAGTCGCCCTCGCGAGCCTCTATGCCAACAAGCTCCGCTCGTTCCTGGCCATGCTCGGGATCATCATCGGCGTGGGCGCGGTCATCAGCATGCTCGCACTCGGCGCAGGTGCGCAGCAGAAGGTCATGGACCGGGTCACGGCCATGGGCACGAATCTCCTGGTCGTGCGCCCCGGAGGCCATCGTCGCCACGGGGTCCGCTCGGGGTCGCGCGAGAGCCTGACCCTTGCGGATGCCCAGGCGATCCTGGAAGAGGTCGAGGGCGTGTACGCCGTGGCCCCGCTGGTGCAGGGACGCGCCCAGGTCAAGTACTTCAACGAGAACACCAACACCACCATCACGGGCACGGCCGGTACCTACCTCGAGATCCGGAGCTTCGAGGTGGAACAGGGGAGGGCGTTCACCAGCGTGGAGGAAGACCGGGCCGCGCGCGTGGCCCTCCTCGGGGGGACCACGGCCGAGACGCTCTTCGGCGAGGAAGATCCCCTGGGCGAAGACATCCGCGTGGGGCGGGTCAACTTCCGCGTGATCGGCGTGCTCAAGGCCAAGGGCGACCAGGGCTGGTTCAACCCGGATGACATGGTGCTCATGCCGTATGCGACCGCCATGAAGCGGGTGCTCGGCCAGGACCATCTGAACGAGGTGGACGTGCAGGCGGCCGAGGGTGCGGACATGAAGGCCGTGGAGGAGTCGATCGCAGCGCTGCTGCGCGCCCGCCATCGTCTGCGCGGCGAGGAGGAGGACGATTTCTATGTCCGGAACCAGGCCGAGATCCTGGAGATGGCCTCGGAAGTGACGCAAACCTTCACCATTTTGCTGGCCGGCATCGCCAGCATCTCCCTGGTCGTGGGCGGGATCGGCATCATGAACATCATGCTCGTGACCGTGACCGAGCGCACGCGCGAGATCGGCGTGCGCAAGGCGATCGGGGCGCGGGATCGGGACATCTTGCGGCAGTTTCTTCTGGAAGCGGTTCTGCTGAGCGGCCTGGGGGGCGTGTTCGGAATCGGCCTGGGGTATGGCGTGACCCGGGTGATCATGCGCCTGACCGAGTTCATCCCGGTGATTCAGGCGCACGCGGTCTTGCTGGCGATTGCGGTATCTGGTAGTGTGGGGGTGGCGTTCGGCTACCTGCCGGCGCGCCGCGCCGCGCGGCTGGACCCGATCGATGCGCTGCGGTACGAGTGATGCGAAAGGATGGTCATGATGCGACATGTCACATGGAGGACGAGGCGGTCAACGGAACCCTTGGAGGGACGCGCTCCCGCGCGTCCGCCACGCCTCCGGAACTGCGCGGTCCTGCAGGAGCAGGCCCCTCCGACGGCAAGCGTGGGCAGCCCGCGGTCCAGAGCACGATCCGCAGTGCACGCGTCCGCACTCGCGCTCTGCTGCGCCGGTGGCCTCCTCCTCGTCTCCTGCAGCGGGCCGGACGTGGCGAGCGCGTGGGTGGCCAAGACGCCTGCGCCGCCTGCGCTCACGGCCGTGGAGTTTGGCGAGCCGTCCGCGCCGGGTGCGGCCGGGGCCGGAGTGGCAGACCGCGCGGACGCCAGCGCGGCAGATGCGGATGCGCCCGGCGAGGCCGCCCCCCTCGCGACCAGCATTCGTGACGCAGTGCTGGTTGCCTTGCAGCAGAACCCGGCCTTCCAGGTCGAGCGGCTGACGCCCGCGATCCGGCACACCTATGAGACCCAGGAACGGGCCGTTTTCGATCCCACGCTGACCGCCGACGCGTCCCGCGGGCAGGAACACGACGAGAGCGAGACCGAGACCGGGGGCGCGAGCGCGGACCTGCTGACCCGGAGCACCACGCGCAGCGCGGGCGTGGGCATCCAGCAGGCGTTTCCCACGGGCACGGTTGTCGAGGTGTCTGCCCGTCGCACCCTCGGAAACACGCGGGGCGATCCGGATGACGCAGCCAACTACGACAACCTGTCAGCCACCAATGCCTACGACCTCACCATCACCCAGGCGCTGCTCGAGGGCTTCGGGCCGGCGGTCAACCTGGCGCGGCTTCGCCAGGCGCGGCTGGACACGCGCATCTCCCGCTACCAGTTGGAGGCCGCGGCCGAGACGCTGGTCTATCAGACAGAAGCCACGGGGTGGGACTATCTGCTCGCCCAGCGACAGATCCAGATCTACGAGGATTCCCTGGCGCTCGCCGAGGAGCAGCTCAAGGAGGTGCGCGAGCGGATCCGGGTGGGGGCGCTCGCGGACATCGAGGCGGCTGCGGTCCAGGCCGAAGTGGCCAAGCGCAAGGAAGACCTGATCAACGCGCGCAGCATGCTCGCCAAGACGCGGCTGAAGCTCTTCCGCCTGCTGGGCGAAAACGGGGCGGCCCGATGGCGGCGGGACCTCACGCTCTCTGACGCGCCGGAAGTGCCGGCCGACCCGCTGGCCCCGCCCGAGCAGCATGTGGCCGTGGCGCTCAAGCAGCGGCCGGATCTGAACGAGGCGCGGCTGCGCATCGAGCGGGGCGAGCTGGACGTGGTGCGTACGCGCAACGGCCTGCTGCCGCAGCTCGACTTCTTCATCACCCTGGGCGGGAGCCGCTATGCGCGTTCGTTCGGGTCCACCGGAAGGGACGAGGACGGCCGCACCGAGGACGTGGAGGCGGGCCTCTCGCTCAACTACGCGCTCGGCCATCGGAGCGAGCGCGCCGCGCACCGCCGCAGCCAATGGACGCTCGATCAGACAAGGGAGGCGTTGCGGAATCAGGAGGACCTGGCGCAGGTGGACGTGCGCACCGCCTACCTCGAGGTGCAGCGTACGGCCGAGCAGATCGAGGCCACCGCGGCCACGCGCAATCACCGGGAGCAGTCGCTGCGCTCGGAGAGCGAAAAGTTCCGGGTGGGCAAGTCCACAAGCATTCTGGTGGCCCAGGCCCAGCGCGACCTCGTGGCCAGCCGCATCGCCGAGATCCAGGCCGTGATCCAGCACATCAAGGCGCGTCTCGACCTCTACCGCCAGGAAGGCAGCCTGCTCGAGCGGAGGGGGATCGGGCTCGATGCGCCCTGATGCGTTGGCGTACAAGCCGGGTGCCATGCCCACCCTT
>CAZBZG010000097.1:0-7854 GCA_964496245.1 uncultured Planctomycetaceae bacterium
TCCATGAACGCGTCGGAGATGTATTTCAGGAAGATCAGGCCGAGGACGACGTGCTTGTATTCGGCGGCGTCCATGTTGCCGCGCAGTTTGTCGGCAGCGGCCCAGAGTTTATCCTCGAAGCCGAGGCTGGTGGCGGTGGCGGTCTTCGTCTTGGCCATGTAGTTATCCGTCCCCTGTTTGCAGCCCGAAGGTGTGCAAGCCCGGTACGCTTGACCCAATCCTGTGCATAACGCCTCGTCTCATGAAGACCCGAAACACCGGCGACTTGGGTTCGTCCGTCGTGAAACCACCAGCTGACGCCAGTATAGCGCAGCGGCGCCGCGTTGCAACGGATTCTCGTTGAACAGGTTGCGCATTCCTGTTTCTACGCGATCAAGGCTTTCGGTCGTCTGGAGCGCCTGTGGGAATGCGCCCCAGGCAAGAGTGCCTGCGCTACAAAACCGCTTCGTATCCCGTGTGCCTCCCACGGCCGTCCGGTTTCTCTCCCACCGCGCGCCTTTCCCGTTGACAGACGTCGGGCCGGCCCGTAAGACTTCGTCATGGATACGATCTTCGAGTTCTTCACGGGCTGCGTGCCCGCCGCCTATGCGCTGGTCATGTTCTTTGCGGGCGCGGCCGTGGGCTCGTTCCTCAACGTGGTGATCTGCCGCATGCCCCACGGGCTGAGCCTCCTCAGCCCGCCGAGCGCCTGCCCCCAATGCGGCAAGCGCATCTTCGGCCTCGACAATCTGCCGATCCTCAGCTGGTTCCTGCTGCGGGGCTGCTGCCGGCGGTGCAAGCAGCCCATCTCGTTCCGCTACCCCGCCGTGGAGATCCTGAATGCCCTGCTCTGGGCCGTGATCGCGTGGACCCACGCCGGGCTGCCGTACGGCCCCTATACGAACGCCGGCCTGCTGCTCGCCCAGCTCCTCTTCACCAGCAGCCTGGTGGCCGTGGTCTTCATCGACTTCGATCTTCAGATCATCCCCGACGAGATCAGCCTGGGCGGACTGGTCGCAGCTCTCGTTCTCTCGGGCGTGCTTCCCGAGCTTCACATTCCCCACCACGCCACCTTGATCCAACAGCACTTCCCGAGCGTGGCGCCCTGGGCGCAGGGCCTGCTCTGCGGCTTCCTCGGCGCGGCCGTGGGCGGGGGACTGCTCTATGTCCTCCGCGCGATCGGCTCGCTCGCCTTCCGCAAGCAGATCCGCAAGGCCCAGGAAGAGGACCCGGAGGTCGACTCGGCCATCGGCCTGGGCGACGTCAAACTCATGGCGTTCGTGGGTGCGTTCCTCGGGTGGAAAGCCATACTCGCGGGCTTCTTCCTCGGCACCCTGATCGGCGCCGTGGCCGGCAGCGTGGACAAGCTGCGCACGGGCAGTTGGCCGTCGGCCGGGGATCCGGACCCCCCGAGCAGCGCCCTGTCGTCACTCGCCCACCGGTGGAAGACCGGCGTCTCCATCATGCCCTACGGGCCGTTTCTCGCCGCGGGCAGCCTGATCCTGCTCCTCTTCCGCAAGCCCGTGATCGGCTGGTTCGTGGAGCTCTTCGCCGTGCCAGGCGCCTGAACCAAATCCGTCTCACCGTCCGAAGACCACCACATACACGCGCGCGGCTCCGTGAAGACGAAGCACGCCCGCGCACTCGGACACGGTGGAGCCCGTGGTCAGCACGTCGTCCACCAGGAGCAGCGCCGCGCCCGCGAGGTCGCCGTGCGCGGCAAACGCGCCCTGCGGGTTGCGGCGGCGGCGATGGTAGGGCAGCAGCGCCTGGGCCTCCGTATTCCGCACCCGGGTGAGCAGGCGCGTCTCCCACGGTGCGCCGAGCGCCTCGGCAATCGGCCCGGCCAGGAGTTCGCACTGGTTGTAGCCGCGTTCGCGCAACCGCCCCGCATGAAGCGGGACCGGCACCACCGCATCGAAGCGGCCAGGGAATTTGGCCGAACGCACGCGATCGGCCATGAGGCGGCCGAGGGGCCGGGCCAGCCGGCGGGCGCCCGCGAACTTGAGCGCGTGCACGAGCTCCCGCGTCTGCGGGCTGCTGTACCGCGCCACCGCTACGGCGCGCGTGAACTGCAGCGCGTGCATCCGGCACCGCGCACATCCCTTGCCGAGCCGGGCGTGCGGGCCCGGCCCCGCTCCGCAGTAGTCGCACGCATCATTGCCCAGAAAAGCCATACGGCCGTGGCAGTCCGCACAGAGCACCGGCGCCACGTGCCCGAACAGGGGCGTGCCGCAGCAGAGGCAGGTGGGCGGAAACACGGTCTGCAGCGCCGCTTCGCCCGCCCGTTGCAGGATGGACAGCCATGGCTTCACTGGATCTCGCCGCCCTTGCCTTCGGCGGCAAGGCCGCGCCGCCCGTTCATGCGATACACGTAGGCCAACACCTCAGCCACCGCCGGGTAGAGTTCGGCGGGAATCACTTGCCCCAGGTCCAGCTGGGCCAGGCTCTGGACCAGATCCGGATCGTCGCGGATCGGGATGTCGTGCTCTTCGGCGAGTTCCAGGATGCGCTGGGCCACGTGCCCCGACCCCTTGGCCATCACCCGCGGCGCGGCATCCGCGTCGTCGCGGTACCGCAGGGCCACGGCGAGCTGGCGCGCGCTCGGAGACGGGCCTTTGTCGGCGCTCATACGGCCTCCGTTCGCTCAGGCTTCCACATCGAGCCGACCTTCTGCACGCGGCGGCAGCGCGCCGTCGCGGGATGGCGTGGTGCGCACGGGTTCGGCGTCGGGAATCACGAGAAAGCGGGCGCTGGCGTGGAAGCCCTTGTCCTGGAGCCCGCCGATCAGATCCTTGCGGTCCCGCGCCAGGAAATCGCTGAGTTCGCGGTTGGCGCTGAAGAGGCTGAGGGACAAATCCTGCTTGTAGAAACGCAGGTCCCCCACCACCGGCCCGAGCCGCGTGGTCTGCAGATCGAGCACCACGCGCGCCGACCACCGGCGGCCTTCGCGCTGCTGACGACGTCGATAGAAGAGCTGCACCCGGCCAGAGCCCTCCTCTTCGCCGAGGCGGAACGGCATCTCCGCCACGAACACCGACGGATCCTGCCGGAGCGAGGAGAGGTTCTCCGCCTTGTACACGAGGAAGCGCCGGCCCACCTCGCGCAGCGCGTCGAGCGCGTCACCCAGCCGCTGCACCACCGGATCCCGCGCGAGCGCATCCCGTTCCGCACGTTCGAGTTCCGCAGACAGCGTGCGCAGCGCAGCCTGGTCCTGGCTCTCCACCGCCCGGCGCACGGCTTCAGCCGCCTGCTCTGGGTTCTCTGCCTGCAGGATCTCGCGCGCGGCCTGGCTGAGCGCATCAGGAGACGCCGACATCGTGGGCGCGGCCGCGCTCGGGGCGGTTCCAGCGGGATTCACGCCGGGATGCGCCGGCCGCGCGGATGACTGGCCCGCCCACGGGTCGCCTCGCGCGTCGGTCAGAGCCGCGAGCATCTGTTCGGGCGTGGCCGGCCCTCCAGCGTGGGCAGGCGACTGCGCGGGCAGGGATGCATCCGCCGGCGGCGCTGCAGCAGCCGGAGCTGCGCCTTCCCCGCTGCGCCCGGGGGCGGCCTCAGCCCCCTCCCCGCCAGCGCGCAGGGCGGCCTGCAAGGCTTGGATGGCCGCGT
The DNA here is from genome assembly GCA_964496245.1 of uncultured Planctomycetaceae bacterium. GTDB lineage: Bacteria > Planctomycetota > SZUA-567 > SZUA-567 > SZUA-567 > CAZBZG01. Next base: position 3,589 of record CAZBZG010000097.1, read on the forward strand.
CCAGGCGCCCCAGCGCCGGGTTCTGCGCGAGCACCGCCCGCCCCGCGGATTCGAGTGCGCCAGCCAGTTGGTCGAGCGTTTCGCGCCCCAGGCTCTGCATGAACCGCGCCAGCTGCTCGGGGGTGTCTGCCTCGCCCAACCGCACCACGGTCTCCGCCAGCGCCCGCTCCGCCTGGGCCAGGTGGGCGAGCGCCGGGCTGTCCGTCGCCAGCTCTGCACGTGCGGCCTGCACATGCTCCTGCAGGGTCGACAGAAGCTCGGCCGCGTGCAGGGGTGCGGCGGCGATGCTTCGCGCGCCCGCGGCCAGCGGCGGACTTACCGGCAAGTCCTGCGCAAGAAGATGCGCGCCGGCCCGTAGGAGCGCAGCGCGTTCAGCGCCCTCGCGGCCCGCGGCCAGGGCCAGAAGCGCCTGAATGCTCTCCCGCTGGATGGCCTGGCCTTCAGCGAGCAGAGCTTCGCCCGCTTCGCGGGAGAGCGGGCTCGGCGTGAGGCCGGCGGCGCGCAGCGCCGCATCCACCAGCCCCTCGCTGGCACGCGCCGCCTCGACCGAGACCCGCAGGCCCCCGGTCAGCGCGGCCTCCGCAGCCGGCACGACCTCGACCGCGTCTCCGGCCGGGAACGCAGCCCCGGACGGCAGGCTCACCCGCACCCGCCGGCCCGCCAAGTCCAGGTTGACCGCTTCCCCTCCGGCCTCGGCACGGACGAGAGCGGCTTCGAGCGGCGCGCCGCCCGTACGCGATGCGAGCACCTCCAGCACAGCACGCGCGTCCGACATGGCCAGGTGCAGCACCGCCGGCTGCCTGGCGCCCTCGCCCCGCCCGGCCGCGGACAGGCGCACGCGCACCTGCACCTCTTCCACCAGCAAGGCTGCTTCGCCCATGCTCTCCGGCAGATCGACCGGCACGGGCGCGGCCGCCAGAGCCGCGCCTGCGTCCGCAGGAACGGTCGGTCCGGCGGCTCCGGGCGCCGCCTGGAGCACATCCGCGTACGGGAGCACCACGGGCGTGCCCTGCATCACAGCACCGTCCGGGAAATGCACGGCCACCTCCGCGCCCTGAACGGCCAGCCCCACCGGAACGGACGACTCCGCCGGCTGCGCAGGTACGTGCGCAGCGACCTCGGAAACGCGGAGCCGTACCGCAAAGGGGCTGGGCAGGGTCACCTGGTCGGCAGGGGCGCCCGCTGCCTCCGAACCGGTGGCCCCGCCGGCACCGGGCGAACCGGGCGGGGGCGGGGCGGGGGCGGCTTTGCCGCCCGCGGGCTGTTCGGATGCGATCTGGAGGACCACGGGACCTGAGGCGTCTACCACGCGCAAAGACAGTGTCTGGTTCGGCTCCAGCTGGACCGAGCTCTCCACGACCACGCGCGCGCCCGCGTCGCCAAGGCGGACCGCGTACCGGCCCTCGCCCAGGTCCTCGGTCACTTGCGCGTTGACGACCTCGCCTTCGCTCAGCTGCGACAGATCGGCCCGGCTGCCCGAAGCCAGCACGAGTTGGTTCCATCGAGGAGGAATGCTGCCGGCGGTCATGGCCACCTCCTGAAACGCGCTGCCGAACGCCCCAGGCAGGCACTATAGACGAACGATCTCCCCTCGCAACCGAAAAGACCGGTCACTGGCCCGGCAGGCCCTGCCTGTATTAGCGGACGCATTTCAATGCGTCTTGACTCGCGCCCGGTTCTTCCTATAATCTTTCTGTGCAAGCGGATAGACGGCTTGCGCTGCGGCGTGCGCTCGCCAGCGCAAAGGACCCGCACCAGCCTGGCGACAGGGACCTGCGGGATTCGGCAGCAGAGGCGCCGTCTGGTAGCCGGTCCCCAGCGGGGAACCTCATGACAGCCCACACGCCCCCCCACGAAGAGCGGCTCAACCTGCGACCCGTGGTCTTGGGCATCTGCTTCTTCTGGGGCCTTGTCTGCGGATTTCTCGTCAACGCCCTTCGCGACCCTGCGGTCCTGCAGGACAAACCCGCGACGGACAAGAGCCCGACGAATGAAGCGCCGACTGACACCGAATTGAGCGATCGCGCGCGGGAACAGCGCGAGAAGCTCGGCGCCGCTGAGAAGCAAGAGGCCCCTGACGAAAGCGGTCCCGCCGGAGACGAACCCCGGCCCGCCATGAAAGACAAGCCCGAATCCCTCACAGCCACACACCCTTCTCTGCCGCCGCTCGCCCTGAAGACCGGGTGGGGCCTGAGCGGGCAAACAGCCGAGCATCCCAGCGTGCCGCTCCGCGTGCGAAGGGGCCCCGCAGCCCCCGTGCCGAGCCGTGATCGCCGTGTGGAAAGCCTCGAACCCCCGGAGCTCGGGCCGCCCGAATGACCATCCCCGCCTGCACCGTGATCTCCGTCGGCACCGAGCTCGTCCTCGGACTCACACAGGATACCAACGCCTCCTGGCTCTGCCGCCAGGCCGCCGCAAACGGGCTCTCCGTGACGGGCATCCGCGTTGTGGCGGACAGCCGGGACGACATCACGGCCGCCCTGCTGCAGGCCAGCGAAGCCGCGACCTATGTGCTCGTGAGCGGGGGACTCGGCCCCACCCCGGACGACCGCACGCGCGAAGCCCTGGCCGACGCGCTGGGCCAGCCGCTCGAGGAACGAGCGGATTTGGTCATGCAGATCGAGGAGCGTTTCCGCCGCCTCGGACGGCCTATGCGCGCCATCAACCGCGTGCAGGCGCGCATTCCGCGCGGCGCCCAGGGGCTGTCCAACCCCTGCGGCACCGCTCCCGGCATCCGCTGCGAGCTGGGCACGGCCACGGTCTTCTGCATGCCCGGCGTGCCGCACGAGATGAAAGCCATGTTCGAAGCCACGGTCCTGCCCGCCATCCGGCCGGAAGACACCGAGCGCGTGGAGGTGCTGCGCAACGTGCACGCCTTCGGCATCGGCGAATCGTCTGTGGGAGACGCTCTGGGCGAACTCATGGCTGAATCGCAGAATCCTACCGTCGGAACCACCGTGCGGGAGGGCGTCATCACCGTGCGGGTGCGGGCCCAGGGGCGCACGCGCCAGGAAGCCGCCATGCTCGCCGAGGACGCGGACGCCCGCATCACCGAGCGCCTGCCGGACCACGTCTTCGGGCGGGACGACGACACGCTGGCGCGCGTGGTCGTGAAGGCCTTGGCCGCGCGCGCCGAGACCCTGGCGCTGGCCGAGTCCTGCACGGGCGGCCAGATCGCCAGCGCGCTCGTCGCAATGCCGGGCGCTTCTGGCGTGCTGCTCGAGGGGGTCGTCTGTTACAGCGACCGGGCCAAAATCGACCGCCTGGGCGTGCCAAAGCGCCTCCTCCAGGACCACGGCGCGGTGAGCGCGGAAGTCGCCTGTGCCATGGCCTGCGGAGAGCGCGCAGCCAGCCGCGCCACCTGGGCCCTCGCGGTCACCGGCATCGCCGGCCCGTCGGGCGGCTCAAAAGCGAAACCGGTCGGCACGGTATGGCTTGCGCTGGCCGGGCCTTCTGGTGTATGCTATACGCGCCAGCAGTTCGCTGGGGACCGCGCCACCAACCGGCAACGCGCGACCCACACGGCGCTCGACATCCTTCGTCGCACGCTCCTCGGAATCGCACACCCATGGGAGATGAAGCGTGAGCATGGATAAACTCTACGCCATCGTATCCGACGTCCACGGGAACGAGCAGGCGTTCCGCACGGTCCTCGCCTACCTCAAGGGCCTCGCCGTGGAGGAGATCTACTGCCTCGGCGATCTCGTGGGCTATGGCCAGGGCGCGGCCGCCTGCGTGGAGATGGCCCAGCGGAACAAGGTCATCTGCCTCCAGGGCAACCACGATGCCCAGGTGCGTCCACCGCGGGACCCCCGCATGCGCCCCGAAGCGCAGGCCGCCCTGGACCTGGCCCAGTCGCAGCTCACGGACGCCCAGCTCGACTGGCTCCAGAACCTCCCCACCAGCCGCGTGGTGAACAACGCCATGGTGCTCGTCCACGGCGCTCTGACCGACCGGGACGACTACATCCTCAACCAGGAACACGTGACGAACAACTTCCAGCTGCTCGCCCAGCAGCACCCGGGCATTCCTCTCTGCTTCTTCGGCCACTCCCACCTCGCGATGGTCATCGGAGACGGCCGGATCCGCACCAAGTTCCCGCAGTCCGACATGATCGAGCTCAAGGCCGGCACATCCTATCTCATCAACCCCGGGAGCGTCGGCCAGCCGCGGGACAATATCCCCTCTTCGAGCTTCGTGGTCTACGACCCCGGGGCCCATCAGATCACGCTGGTCCGCCTCGAGTACGACGTGGAGACCGAGCAG
>CAZBZG010000097.1:7864-15047 GCA_964496245.1 uncultured Planctomycetaceae bacterium
ATCGACTTCGACCAGTTCACCCCTCACGCTGTCGAGGTGGCTTCGCTGAGCATAGACCCCGCCACGCGGCGGCGCATCGAAGAGCTTGCTCGGGAGCATGGCATACGCGCGGTATGCACCTCCGATGCCCACATCATCGAAGGGCTGGGCAGCTACTGCATCGAGCTGCATCACGACGTGGAGACCGAGCAGGAACGGATGCGGGCCGCCGGTCTGCCCGAGAAGCTCTGGAAGCGCATCGCGCTGGGCAAATAGGACGGGGAGAACGCCGCATGGAGCACATCACGCGCGAAGAGGTCGACACCGTCGCCCACCTGGCGCGCCTTGCGCTGACGGATGAGGAACGCGAAGGCATGGCCCGACAGCTCGAAGACATCCTCGCCTTTGTGGACAAACTCTCGGAAGTCGATGTCAACGGCGTGGAGCCCTTTCTGAACGCGGGGGAACAGGGCAACGTCTTTCGCCCCGACGAAGCCGGAGCGTCCGCCCCGCGCGCGGACGCGCTCGCCAATGCGCCGGCGCAAGCCGAAGGATGCTTCCGCGTGCCGGGCGTGATCGGCTGACCGCCCGCGTCCGTGCAAGGATGCCCACCGAGACATCGCCATGCAGCTCTGGGACCTGACCGCCACCGCTCTCGCTTCGGCCGTCCGTGCGCGGGAAGTGTCGGCGCGCGACGTGGTGGACGCCTTCCTCGAACGCATCGGGCGCGAGGACGGCCGCGTGGGCGCCTTCCTCTCGGTCGACGAGCACGGCGTCCAAAGAGCGGCGGACGAAATCGACCGCCGCCTCGCGAGCGGTGAAACCGTCGGCCCGCTCGCAGGCGTGCCCGTGGCCCTCAAGGACAACCTCGCGGTCGCCGGACAGCCGTGCACCTGTGCCAGCCCCATGCTGGGCGACTTCCGTCCGCCCTATACGGCACACGCGGTCGAGAAGCTCCAACGGGCCGACGCCATCTTACTCGGCAAGACCAACCTCGACGAGTTCGCCATGGGCAGCTCCACCGAGAACTCGGGGCTGGGGCGTACCTGCAACCCGCGCGATGCCGCGCGCGTGCCGGGCGGATCCTCCGGCGGCTCGGCCGCGGCCGTGGCCGCGGGATTCATACCTCTGGCGCTCGGAAGCGACACCGGCGGTTCGATCCGCCAGCCGGCCAGCTTCTGCGGGGTGGTGGGCATGAAGCCCAGCTACGGCATGGTCAGCCGCTACGGCCTGGTCGCCTTTGCCAGCAGCCTCGAGCAGATCGGTCCGCTGGCACGCACCGTGGAGGACGCCGCCCGCCTCCTGTCCGTAATCGCGGGCCCGGATGCGCGCGACGCCACCTGCCGCAAGACGCCGCCGCCCGACCTGTGCGCCGGCCTCGCCCAAGGCGTGGACGGACTCCGGCTGGGGATCCCCCGCGCGTCCCTCGACGGTCCGGGGTTGACCCCCGAGGTCCGCGACCGCGTGCTCGCCATGGCGGATCGCCTGCAGGATCAGGGCGCCTGCCTCCGGGACGTGTCCCTGCCCATGCTCGACTACGCCACGCCCGCCTACTACATCATCGCCAGCGCGGAGGCCAGCAGCAACCTGGCCCGGTACGACGGCGTGCACTACGGACACCGCGCTGCGGACGCCGAGGACATCGTCTCGCTCTACAGCCGGAGCCGTGCGGAAGCCTTCGGCCCCGAGGTCAAGCGCCGCATCATGCTCGGCACCTATGTGCTCTCGGCCGGCTACTACGAGGCCTACTACCTGCGCGCGCTCCGCGTACGCACGCGCATCGCGGAAGATTTCGCGCGGGCGTTCGAGGAGGTAGACGCCATCCTCAATCCGACGAGCCCCACGACCGCCTTCCGCCTGGGCGAGAAGCTGAGCGATCCCGTGACCATGTACCTCTCGGACATCTACACCATCAGCGCCAACCTGGCCGCGCTCCCCGCCCTCTCGGTCCCCTGCGGCTGCGATGCCGGCGGCCTGCCCGTGGGCCTGCAGATCACCGCGCCCCGCTGGGCCGACGCCCGCACCTTCCGGGTGGCGGCCGCCTGCGAGCGGGCGGGGGAGGAGGAGGTCGCCTGAGCCCGTGCGCCGGGGCCCAGCTTCCGCCATTCCAGCGGACGCGCGCTCGCAAAAATGGGGTTTCGCGCCGCCCCCTTTACCGATACCATGGGAGGGCGCCACTGAGAAGAACCCTGCACCGGAGTCGATCCCAGCCATGCCACACCGCCTGCCCATGTTCTACTACCTCCGCTTCAAGCGCACGCTCCGCCGCATCGCGCGCAGCGCCGGCACCCCGGAGCACATCGCCCTGGGCGCAGCCATAGGCATGCTGATCTGCATGCTCCCCATCGTGGGCATGCAGATGGTGGTCGCGACCGGCATCTGCCTCGTGCTGCGCGCCAACCCCCTGCCCGCCGTGGTCATGGTATGGATCACGAACCCCTTCACCATCCTGCCGGTCTACACGTTCAACTACTGGGTGGGAACGCTCCTCGTGCGCAGCGGGCCGCGCATCGCCGAGTTCCGCACGCACATCAAGGAGATCATCCGCCTGGCCAACGAAACAGGCTTCTCCGAGGGGCTCGCAGCACTGGGGCGCATGGGATGGGACATCCAGCTGCCTCTGTGGACCGGATGTTTCGCGGTGGGAGCGCTCCTGGCCATCCCCACCTACTTCCTGACGCGGCGCGCTGTGGTGCGCATCCGGGCCCGCGTGGCCCAGCGGCGTGCAGCCCGGGAGACGCGTCTCTTCGGTCTCGCGTCCGAACAGGGGCCGGCCACCAGAGACGGGAAGCCGTCTTCCGCACAGAGCCGTGACCCGCAGGCAGCCGAACGGGATCGGGAGGAGGCGATCGCGGACGCGCAGGAATCCAAATAGCCGGGCACGCCGGAGATCCGGCCAAGCCGGCCGCCAGGCCGCGGTTTCCTGCCGCGCATCTTGCCGAGACCTTTGACCGCGCTTCACACCGAGGATACGCCCGTGCCCCGTCCGCGCCATGCTCCGGGCAGCGTCCTTCGATTCACGCTCAAGCGGTCGGTGGCCGCAGCATCGCCCGCTGCCTACCTGGCCGCGCGGCTCTCCGTCTCACCCTTCCAGGCCGAGCGCCTGCTGGCGCGGGGCTGCGTTGACCTGGACGGCTGCCCTCTGTCCTCCGCGCCGGATTCCCGGCTCAACAAGGGCAGCGAAATCACGGTGCGCTTTCCGGACGACTGGGACCGCCACCGCCGGCCGCAGGCCATGCCCCTGGCGATCCTCTACGAAGACGAGGCCCTTGTCGTGCTCGACAAGCCCCCCGGCCTCGTGGTCCACCCGGCCCGGGGGCACATGGACGGCCGCACGCTCCAGAACGGCGTGCGCTTCCGCTTCCGCCACGCCCTCGACCGGCCCGAGACCTGCATCGCGCCCGCGCACCGGCTCGACCGCGACACCAGCGGCGTGATCGCATTCTCCTTGACCCGCGATGCCTATCGCCACCTGGTCCGCCAGTTCACCGACCAGCACCCGCGCAAGGAGTACCTCGCCCTGGTCGACGGCCGGCCCGCCTTCACAGAAACCACGATCGCGGCGCCCCTCGGCGTGGACCCGAAGGATGCGTCGCGCGGCGCGGTGGTGACGCGCGCCGCAGGCGGGAAACCCGCTGCCACCGACCTGCGCGTGGAGCGGCTGGGCGCGGATTGGGCCCTGGTCCGCGCAAGACCGCGCACGGGGCGGCCGCACCAGGTGCGCCTCCACCTGGCGCATGCCGGCGTGCCCGTGGTGGGCGATCGCGACTACAACCCCCTCCCCCACCGGCGCGGCGCCCCGCGCCAGGCCCTGCACGCAACCCGCCTCACCCTCACGCATCCCATCCGCGGAGAGCGCGTGCACGTCGCTGCAGACCTTCCCGCGGATTTTCGGGCGGTCCTCGCAGGACTCGAGGCGACTGCGCCGTGAACATCACTCGGGGGCGAGGATCTGCTTGGCTTCGGCGAGTTCGGTCTCTGCCTTGTCGAACGCGATCTGTACGGCCTCGGGCGTGAGCTGGAACGCCTCGACAAGCTGCGGCGGAAGCTCGGTCAGCTCGTTCACGGGGTCCTCGTCCGCAGCGAAGCGGCGGTAGAAGTGCTGCCCCGCGTAGACCAGGCCCGCCATGGTCGGCACCTCGCCGTCCACGATCGGATGGTGGTGCGAACCGATGCCCTGCACGAGATCCGCTGGGAAGTGCCACTTCTCGGCCAGCCGCCGGCCCACCTCGATGTGACTGATGCCGAGCTCGTTCTCCTCCACCTGCGGCAGGAAGTCTTGGTCCGGGCAGGCCTCCACCACGGCCCGGTACTCGTCGGCCAGGATGCGGTTCAGGATCACCATGCCGGTCTCGGCCAGGATGCCGGTCACGAAGATCTGCTCGGGCACCGGATGCCGAATGTGGTAGGAGAGCGCCCGCCCCACGCACGCCGATCCCAAACACTGCTCCCAGAGGCCGCCGATGTCCAGGCCCGGATCGCCCGAATGCTCCTCGAACAGGTTGGCCACGGGCACGGACATGGCGATGTGCCGCACCTCCTGGAAGCCGAGGATCACGACCGCGTGGGTGACCGTGCGGATCGTGGCCGACAGCCCGTAAAAGGCGGAGTTCACCTGCTTGAGCACGCGGTTGGTGAGCGCCGTGTCCAGCTGGATGACCTTGCCCAGGTCGCGCGCCGACGCCCTGGGGTCCCGGCACAGCTCGCCGATGCGCGCCATGACCGCCGGTCCGGCAGGCAGCGTATTCGCGTCCTTGAGCGATTTCTCCACGAGAGCCCGACGATCCACGCGCGTCTCCCCGTCCAGCCTGGTACCACGAGTCTACACCAAGGCCGCGACAGTTGCAACTCCTGAAAGCGCTCCGATCTTGACCGCCGCCTGCGTTTGGCTACAGTCGAGGCGGGACCCCAAGCGCGAACGTCCGCAAGCGCCGGGAGAAAGAGACCATGCGACTCCAGTCCGAACCCTCCACCCTCCAGGGCCGGGTCCGCATCCCGGGCTCCAAGAGCCATACGGTGCGGGGCGTGATCCTCGCCACGCTGGCCGAGGGCGAGAGCGTCCTCCATCAGCCCCTGGAGAGCGGGGACACCCGCAGCGCGCTCGCAGCCGCCCGCGGCCTGGGCGCGGAACTCGCCGCCGAGACCCCCGCCCTGTGGCGGATCCGGGGCGTCGGCCCGGCGCCGCGCGCACACGGGCAGACGATCGACGTGGGCAATTCCGGGACCACCCTCCTCATCGCCCTGGGCGCAGCCGCGCTCAGCCGGACAGGGAACATCCGGTTCGACGGGGACGCGCAGATCCGCAAGCGCTCGGCCGGCAACCTGCTCCGGGCGCTGGAGACGCTGGGCGCCCGGCCGCGCGCCGAAGGACCGGACGGCTGCTGTCCCATTGTCGTGCGCGGCACGCTCCGCGGCGGCGCGGTCTCGATCGAGTGCCCCACCAGCCAGTATCTCACGAGCCTGCTCATCAATACGCCGCTCGCCGAGGGCGAGACCGCGATCCGCGTGCCCCTCCTCTACGAACAGCCCTACGTCCACATGACGCTGCAGTGGCTGCGCGACCTCGGCCTGCGCGTCGAGCACGTGGACGACCTCTCGGCCTTCTCCGTCCCCGGCGGGCAGCGCGTCCCTGCTTTCGAGAAGGCGATCCCCGCGGACTTTTCGAGCGCCACCTTCTTCCTGTGCGCGGCCGCGCTCACGGGGTCCGAGCTCTTGCTCGAGGGGCTCGACATGGACGACGCCCAGGGCGACAAGGCTGTGGTCCACTATCTGCGCGCCATGGGCGCGACCATTGCCGTGGAGGACGACGGACTGCGGGTCCACAGCGGCACCGAGCTTTGCGGCGCAGACCTCGATCTCAATGCCACGCCCGATGCCCTGCCGGCCATGGCCGTGACCGCGGCATGCGCACGCGGCACCACCCGGCTCGGCAACGTCCCCCAGGCCCGCCTCAAAGAGACCGACCGCATCGCGCTCATGGCGCGGGAACTCGGCCGACTGGGGGTGCGCGTGCGCGAGCGCGACGACGGCCTGGAGATCGAAGGCGGCGGCCTGGATAGCGGTGCAGTCTCCGGCCATGGCGATCACCGCCTGGTCATGGCGTTCGCTGTCGCCGGCCTCGGCGCGCGCGGGCCGGTGGTCGTGGACACGGCCGAAGCCGCTGCGGTCACGTTTCCCGATTTCACGGAGCTCCTGCAGTCTGTGGGCGGCAGGGTGCGTATGAAGCCCTGAACCGTGCACAACTCAGCCGCCAACGCCGAGACCCTCATGCCCGACCCCGGCACGCTGATCCTGGTTCCCACGCCCATCGGCAATCTGCAGGACGTCTCGCTGCGGGCGCTCGAGGTGCTGGGTCAGGCCGATGCGCTCGCGTGCGAGGATACCCGCATCACACGCAAGCTCTTTCAGCGCCACGCACTCCCGCTGCCCGAGACCGTGTTCAGCTACCACGAGCACAACGAGGCCCGGGCGGGCGAGCGCATCCTGGGTTTGCTCGCCGAAGGTCAGAGAGTGGCCGTGTGCAGCAGCGCGGGCATGCCCGCCCTGAGCGACCCCGGCTACCGGATCGTCCGCGCCGCCCAGGAAGCGGCCTTCCGCGTGCAGGTCCTGCCGGGCCCGAGCGCAGCGCTGACCGCGCTCGTGGCTTCCGGGCTTCCCACCTCGTCCTTCACCTTCAAAGGGTTCCCGCCCCGCAAGGCAGGGAAGCTCCGCACGTTCCTGCTGGCGGACGCCGAACAGCCGCACACGCTCGTCTTCTTCGAATCCCCGCAGCGGCTGGCGAAGTTCCTCGCCGCTGCATTCGAAACGCTCGGCGACCGCCAGGCCGCGGTCTGCCTCGAGCTCACCAAGAAGTTCGAACGCGTGGAGGCGGGGTATCTGTCCGATCTCGCAAAGCGATACAAGCCCAAACCGCCCCGCGGGGAGGCCACGGTCGTGATCGCCGGCCATCATCCCAAGTTCTATCAGCCGACAGACGCGTAGGGCGGCGCTGAGTGCTGCGCTGTGTAGGGGCGGGTGGCATGCCCATCCTCGGATGGGCATGCAATGCATGACTCCAGCACTGTTCACTCAAAATCATCGCCATTCCAGGCAACGCCTCGTCCTGCAGTGCATTGCAGCACCACGAAGAACACGAAGCAGGCGCCTGAGGTCGAGAGCACTCGCAGATCATTGGCAAATCCCTTCGTGCTCTTCGTGTCCTTCG
>CAZBZG010000098.1:0-15035 GCA_964496245.1 uncultured Planctomycetaceae bacterium
CGAGATTGCGGGACATCTGGAGCGCGGGATCGGCCCGCACGAGGACCCAATCGCACTGTGCGGCGGCCGTCCCCGCCAGACCAACCCGCAGCAGGCCCGGCGTCAGGTAGACGTGCGTCGCCGGCAACACTCCGCTCAGGCCGTCGCCAAAATCGAACTGCAGCCGGTCCGCTACTGGTCGAACGTCCCCCGCCGCTCCGCACAAACCGAAGCGGTAGCGCAGCAGGCGGTGTCCGTGCGTCCACGTCTCGCCCGCGCGTTCCACCCGCAGCAGTCCGGGGCGGGATTCCGTGAATCCGCCGGTCTCGCTACGCTCCTCCAGACGCACGGGCACGAACCGGGTCACGGGTGCGAAGCTCGCGGCCGCGATCGGCACGACCTTCTTGTGTCCCGGCGGCTGCCAGGCCGCACAGGTGATGGTGGGGCCGCCGAAATTGACGTGGTAGTACGCGAAACGGTGCGCCCCCTTGGACAGCCGGATCGTGCCCTTGTGGCGCGTGTCCGGCACGGCGCCGTGCGCGCCCGGCCACGCCACCACGCGCTTGCCATCCACGAACAGAAAGCTCGCGTCATCCGACGACGTGACGAACGTATACGTACCGGTAGCCGGGCAACCCAGCCAGCCCTCGTACGCGCTCAGAAACGTCTCCGCTTCGCCAAACGGATGGTAGCCGTGATACACAGCCTGTACGAAGTCGCAACCGAGAAGCTTTCCGCTGCGCGCCTGGGCCAGCGCAGCCTCCATCTCGGACCAGGTGTCCGCCTTGGCCCCGTCGGGCAGAGGGTACGTAGCTAGCAGCAGCCCCGCCGGCAGCTCCCCTGGATCGTCCGGCCGGTGCGCCGGCGGCAGGAGGGGCGGGATCTGTTGATATGGAGCGACCGCGGACGTCCCCGCGGCCTCCGCATCTTCCTCCGGCGGCGTTCTCGGCCGGCGCGGATAGGGGGGTGAACGACCGAAGTACACCCGCACGGAATCCGCATCCTGGTAGGCAAACGCCACGCGCAGAAACGTGCCCGGACCGGCCTGGAGCACCCGATGGGCGAGCGGACCGGTCTTGTCGGCCACGAACACGTCGCCGCCGTCCGCGGCTGCGCGGCCACCATGATGGAAGGCGGCCACGCCCACGCGACGCTCGCCCCAAGCGCGGACCGTTGCGGACGGCCGAACAGCCAGCCGAAAGCGGCTCTCGGCCCACGGCAGGGCCGCAGGCTCGTCCACCGCCTCCGGGGAGGAAGCCGACGGCACTTCCCCGGCCGCCTCGCCGGCGTGAAGCACCCCCAGCGGGGCCAGGAGGACAACGACAAGGAGGGGTGTTGCGGCCTGGGGCCGGGCGTCGCGCCCTCCCGTTCTCCCGGCGCGCGCGGCCCGCAACGTGATTGGGGACGCCGACCCCATCGGTCAATCCTTGAAGACCAGGGCGTGCAGCCCGCATCCCACGAGAACGATGCGGAGCTCCGGATGGAGCCGGCGGGACATGCTCACCAGGGTTTCCACCTGCTGCGCGCTGTAGATCATCTCCAAGAGGGGCCGCAGGTCTCCGCCGGAACACAGAGCATGGGCTTCATAGCCGGCCATGCGCGGCAGGCGGCTGGAAAGCTCCTGGGCCCGGAACTCGGCGTGACTCTTGTGCAGCTCGGGAAGCGATTCCGCCCGACCTTCGGCCGCGAGTTCCCCCACGGCCTCGAGTTCGCGCGTGTCCTGCATTTTGCTCGCGGGCACGCGGGATTCGCAATTCGCCCCCGACGCCAGCGAGGGGAAGCTGGGGACCTTGGTGGCGTCCGACAGCACGTCCACGTTCTCGGTCAGATGGGTGCCGTTCAGGCTGTGATCCAGAACGTAGAACGACTCCGCGGCCCGGAAGATGGTGGCGTGGTAGCGACTGATGCCGGGGTCCACGATCTGCCAGTCGCACTCCGGTCCCCGTCCCACCGACCAATGGAGCCGTTCGTGCGTAGAGAGGTCGAGCCGTTCTCCGGATACCTCGACGACAAGGCTTGGCATGCTCAGTTCTCTTCCTTGGCATACAGAATGCGCCCGCAGCCGGCGCACACACACTTCTTGATCTCCCGCCCCACCAGCACAAGGGTCTCGACGTTCGGCGTCTGGCGGCGGAAACAGGTCTGGCAGACGCCGTCCTGCATCCGAGCCATGGCATCCCCGCGCCCCCGCCGCAGCGCCTGTTGGTAGACCGCCATCACGTCCGGGTTCATCGCCTCGACGCGGTGCACCTGCTCCTCGCGTCGCACCTTGAGATCGTCCACGCAGCCGCGAATCTCAGCATCCTCTTGCTCGACCTGGCGGCGGAGGGTTTCCAGCTCCTGCTCGCCTTCGGCGGCCTCCGCCTGCCGCTCCTTGAGCGCCTGCCGGAGGCTGTCCAGTTTCTCCATGACCTCGAGCGCCCGGCTCTCCAGCTCGTTGACCTTCTCCTTGAGCTGCTTGACGCGCTCCGTAACGATTTTGTACTCCTTGTTGTTCTTGATGATGTGCAGCTTCTGCTCTTGATCCTCTGCCTCGGACTCGGCCGAACGAATGTCCAGGTTGCACTGATCCACTTCGCTCGCCTTCTCCTTGATCAGCTGTTCGATCTCCCGGCGCTGCGCGCGCGCAGACGCGACGGCGGCCTCCCGCGCCTTGATCTTCTCCGGTCCGGCATCGTGACGTTGCTTGAGGGCAACGAGCTCCGAATCGATGGCATACAAAGCAAAGAGTTCTGTCATCACCGGATCCATTTCGCTCTCTCTCCAAAGCTGTGCGACCCGGCCAGCGCCGTCCACCCCTCGCGAAACCGTGGGACCGCTTCGATGGCGCGGCGTCCAGCAAAAACGCCTGCCGCAGGGGCAGGCGTTGGGCGGCTCGTCAGGGCTCCACCGATTCCTCGAGGAAGCCCTGCAGCTTTCGGCTTCGCACCGGGTGCTGAAGCTTCCGCAGCGCCTTGGCCTCGATCTGGCGGACGCGCTCCCGTGTCACGTTGAACTTTCGTCCGACCTCTTCCAACGTATAGGTATAGTCGTCTCCGATCCCGTATCGCAGCTTGACGATCTCGCGTTCCCGGTAACTCAAGCTCTTGAGCACGGCGTCGAGCTTGTCCTTGAGCATCTCGTAGGACGCCATGTTCACGGGGCTCTCCGCCGACGTATCCTCGATGAAATCGCCGAACTGGCTCTCGTCCGAGTCGCCCGTGCCGATGGGACGGTCCAGCGAAATGGGGTGCCGGCTGATGCGCAGCACACGCCGCGCCTCGCTGATGGGGATCTCGGCCTGCTTGGCGATCTCTTCGATCGTCGGCTCCCGTCCGCGTTCCTGAATCAGCTGCTTGGTCACCCGGCGCAGCTTGCTCATCGTCTCGATCATATGGACCGGGATGCGGATCGTGCGCGCCTGGTCAGCGATGGCCCGGGTGATGGCCTGCCGGATCCACCAGGTCGCGTACGTGGAAAACTTGTAACCGCGGCGGTACTCGTATTTCTCCACCGCCTTCATGAGGCCGGTATTGCCCTCCTGGATGAGATCGATGAAACTCAGGCCACGATGCCGATACTTCTTGGCGATCGACACGACCAGCCGCAGGTTGCCGCTCGAGAGCTTCTGCTTGACGTCTTCGTAGGCACGGTAGCGCCGGCGCACGTGGCGCGCGCGGCTGCGCAGGCGCGGGAGCGGTTCCTTGGCCTGCATGCGCACCCGCAAGAGCTTGTCCTCCGCGCTCTCGAGGCGCCGCTTCTCGACCGTCGAGAGGCGCCCTCCCCGTTCCTGGAGTTCGCGCACCTCGCGCTCGTACCGCCGGCTCTCCCGGGCCAGCTTTTCGATCTTCTCCTTGATCGGCAGCAGCCGCTTGGTGCGGAGCCCGAGCTCCTCCAGGAGCAGCGCCATGCGCCGCTGGCGGCTTCGAAATTCTCCATACAGCTGCGCATGCTTGGCCTGAGACGAGGCGCCGTCCTCGATCTTCTTCCACAGCCCGATGTTCTCCTCGTGCATGTGGACGAGCGTTTCCATGTGGCCGGGAAGCCGTGCCAGGATGTCGTTCTTCCCGAGGCCCGACGGGCTTGTCGTGCGCATGATCTTGTCGATGCTCTCGCGGTTCTGCTGCACCTTCTCGTACAACTTCATGACGTACTCAATCGCAATGGGGCTCTCGAGCGCCCGCTTGCGGAACCGCTTGCACGTCAACTCGATCTGCTTGGCCAGCGTGACCTCTTCCTCGCGCGAAAGCAGCGGAATGCTTCCCATCTCGGAGAGGTACATCCGTACGGGATCGTGGATGTCTCCGGCGTCGCTGCTCGAGCTCTTGCCCCGCGCGGATCGGCGCCGCGGGGTCGGCGTCTTCGGTTCCTCGGCCGCACTCTTGCTGGAGGCGTCGTCTGAGGCGTTGTCCGAGGCATCCGCGTCCTCGGTGTCGGCGGCGTCTTCGTCGATGACCTCGATCCCTTCCTTGGCCAAGCGGGAGAGGACACCGTCGATCTCCTGACCGGAAACCATCTCTTCCGGAAGCCATTCGTTCAATTGGCTGTACGTGACGGACTTCTGGTTCCGGAGCTTCTTGAGGAGGTCGTCCATGGCCGCCTCTTCCAGCACAGCCGGCGGACCTTCCTGGGCCTCGTCCGTCTCGTCGCCCCCGCCGCCCTGCTTCTCGGCGTCGGGCTTGGCGCGCACGGTGCGCTTCGAGGCCCGGCGTTTGGCGGCGGACTTGCTGCCAGACTTGCCGGTGGGCTTCTTCCGACTCGTCTCCGCCTTGCGGTCCCGGGACGTCTTCTGTCTGCTCGTCTTCTTTTTACGTGTCGCCATAGGCGCAGACGCCTCCCTATCTCATTTCAGCTGCTCAATCCGTCTGGCCAACTCGATCTTCCGTTGCGACAACTTGGATGTTCGCTCCGCATTGCCGCGTTCCGTGCGCAACGCCTCGTTCACATTCGTCAGGTCACGCTGCAGGCGTTCAAACTGGAAGCGGGTCAGCACCTTGAGAAACTCATACTCCGAAAACGTCAGGTCGTGGTCGGGCAAGGCCATGTCGGCGATCAAGGCAGCCGCGGCCTCGCTCGCAGCGTTCTGCCGGAGCCACTCGGTGTCGGGGCGGCCGCCCGACGTCCACGCGTCCCGGATGAGCCCGGCCAGCTCAGCGCAACCCGGGGCCTCAAACTCGGTCAGTTCCACCTCCTCGATCACACGCCCGCTCCAATCGGCGGACTCCAGCATGTACTGCAGGAGACGCACCTCCCGCTTGCGGCGTCCCTCCTTCCGGCCCTGCAAGGCCAGGTTGGTCCCGGGCCGCGCATCGAGTCCCCGCCGGCCGGACGCCGCCGGCCTTCGGGGGCCGGGCGCCGCCGAGGGGCGGGGCAGCGCCTCCTCGGGCACGTGGAACGTCGCCGCCACCTCCCGGCGCATCATGGCCCGCGAGACCGTGTTGGGCGAGAGATTGACCACCTCCATGACCGCATTCACCGCAGCCGACTGCGCGCTCACGTCCTCGCCCGCTTCGGCGCGCACCTGCCGAAGGGTGTAGTGAAACCCGTCCTCTGCCTTTTCCAGCTCTTGGCGAAACCGGTCAGCCCCGCACGCGGGCAGGTACTCGCACGCGTCCTTCAATTCCAGGCTCCGCACGATCCCCAACGGCACGTCCTCCTGCATGAATAGCCGAACAGCCCGCTGGGTGGCCCGTTCGCCCGCCTCGTCGGAATCGAAGAGCACGAGCACCCGCCCCCCCTGACGCACGTATCGGCGAAGCCGCTGCACGTGCTCGGTGGTCAGGCTGGTCCCCAGCGTGGCCACGGCATTGCGCAACCCGTACTGGTGGCACATGATCGTATCGGTATAGCCTTCCACCACCACGGCCGTCTGCTCAAGACCGATCGCCTTGGCCGCAAAGGCCATTCCATACAGTAACTTGCGCTTCTGAAAGAGTTTTCCTTCGGCCGTATTGATATATTTGGCCCCAAACTCGGATGTTTCCTCCAGCACGCGGCCCCCGAACCCGATCGGCCGGCTGCGCGCATCGAGGATGGGGAACATGACCCGTCCCCGGAAGGCGTCATAGGCTCCCCCGTCCTCCCGCTGGCGCAGAACCCCGGCGGCCAGCCCCGCCTCGATCACCTTTTCGCGCTTGTGCTCCCCCGCCAATCGGACGAGATGGTTGAGCAGGCCGTCCCACCGGTCGGGCGCCCATCCCAGCTGCCAGATCGCGATCGTTTCGCGGGTGAAACTGCGGCCGAGCAGATACTCGCGGGCCCTCCGGCCCTCGCGGGCCTCCTCCAGATGCGCTTCGAAGTAGTCGCGCGCCTTGCTGTTAGCCCAAAGCAGGGCCTTCTTGGTCTCTGTGTCCTGTTCCGGTTCCCGTGGCCCCGCTCCCTCTTCGTATTTCAGAGGTAGGCCGGCGCGTGCGGCGAGGATCTCCACGGCCTCGAGAAACTCCACCCGTTCCATCCTCTGGACAAACGTGATCACATCGCCTTTCTCGTCACATCCGAAGCACTTGAAGAACTGCTCGGCTGGATTGACGTTGAACGAAGGCGTCTTCTCATTGTGAAAGGGGCAGAGCGCTACGAGATTGGCCCCAGCCCGGCGCAAAGGAATGGAGTAGCTCTCCACAACTTGAACAATATCATTGGATTCGCGTACGCGGCGGACGAAATCGTCGGAAAAGCGGGCCAAGGACGCAGACCTCCCCCGCGATCAGCCGGAAGCAGCCGCCAAAAAGTGAAGGATCTTACCCGCCGGTTTGCCCCTTGTCAAATCATTTTCCACATCCAGCCGCGCAAATTGGGTACAGACACCGCTCGGGGGGAGAAAAACGGGGATTGACTCCGGCGCACATGGTTTGCGCCGGCGCCTGTGCCCGTTTTTCGGCAGGGCACGGAGTCAGCCCCCATTTGCTCGCCCGTTCTCGTCAACGTCTCCACGAGATCCTTGGCGCTTCTTTCCGCGGAGATTGAATGCGATCACCCTGCGGAAAAGCAGGGGCTTCCCAGCTCCTCCCTGGATCGCGATTTGGCATCTGGCGGGGGGTTGAACCGGCGCGGAAAAGGTGCTCTAATACCGGCATGACAGGCCATGACACCGCCCCCCCTTCGGATCCGCGCAAACCCACCACCTATTCGGGCATCAAGGCACGGCCCACCCTCCTGCGCGACTGGATGACCGGCGTCATCAGCGCCGCCCTCGTGCAAACCGCGCTCCTCGGCGTGTTGGCCAACATCGGGGGCGTGTTTCTCCTGCTCATGCTCCCCTTGCTCCTCATGATCAACCCCATCTTCCTCACCTACCTGGGCGTGCTGCTTGGATTTGTGATCGGTTCGGCCGTGGCGGGCCATGTCTTTCCCCACTACGCCTTCTACCGTTGCGGATTGAGCTTCCTGTTCATCTCCGTCTTCGACGTGGTGCAGGTGAATCTCCTGGGACGGCCGGGCCTCTTCGTGGAACAACCGTACAACATCGTCCAACTCATCCCCTTTGCCGGGCTTGGGGCTCTCGTCTGTGCCTTTGCCGGGTCCCTGGGAAGCCGGTGGCACCGCGGAATCGGCGAGTGGCTACTGGAGGAGTGGGAGGAATTCCGTCTCTCCCTCTGCTTCGACGAGGACGAGGACGAGGAGGAAGAGGAAGAGGAGGGCCTCGACGAAAGCGGCGATCATCCCGACCCGGAATCCGACGCCTGAAGGTGAACACAAAGGACAGAGCCGGTGCCGCGCGGTCCGGTCGCAAGGGCATTCGATCTGAAATCGGGATTTGATTTGCTAACGCGCAGGAACGTGCAGGCGCTCTCGCAACTGCCCGGCAACCCGACCGAAAGCCTTCACCGCCTGCCCAAACGCGGCTTCGTCGCCCAGGATCATCAACAGGCCGATATCCGCGAGTCCGTTCGGCAGGATGAAGTAATCGATCACTTCGGAAAGCGGTTCGCCCTCGTGCACACTGGCAAAGGGCGCATGCCCGTCGTGGCTGAAGTTGTGTTCGTCGATCAGCTCGTCGAGCACGTCGCCCGCGAATTCGGCCTCACACCCGCAGCAGACGGCCTGTCGCATCCCGTGCTGCAAGAGTGCAAGCATGATCCGCCCCAGCGCGGCCTCGGGCAGCGGCACCCCCACGCAGATGAGGCCATTGAACGGACTCGGCGGAAAGGGAAAAGAGAGGGAGGTCGAAGGCCCGCCGCTGCTGGGAAGCCTACGCAAGGCGTAGAAGCGTTGGTCGTAAACCGTTCCCAGGCTTTTCTTTTCGCTCGATGCCCTCCGATGCTTCTGAACCGTAGCAGTTCTGCCTTCTCCACGCAATTCGGCCACGTTCCCCCCCCTTCTCTTGCGTCTTGCTCTCGTAGATTCCAGAACCGCCGACGGATCTCGTCGCTGTGCTGTTTGGTAGAATCCAAAGGACCAGAAACGCTGCGCTGATGCCTGCAAACGCCTGTCGAATTATGCTGGGCGTACGCGTCTCGTCAACCTTAAAAAGCACATTTTTTCCCGCGCAAAAGGGGCACAGCGATTGCAGCGCGTTTTTGCTTGACCTATCCCTATGCGACTCTTACAAGATAGGAGAAGGGCTCTTGACAGAACGCTGCAAAGAGAAACGCGAAGGAAAAATCTTGGATTGAAAAGATCCGGGATGACGATTCTTGCCCCTTCGAGTATCAGGGCGCAAGGCAAGTGCGCGGAGCGCGTCCATGTGTGCCCTCACCGATCCCCGAGCGTGCGTGCGCCCGTCTTTCCGCCCGAGCGCCAGCGTTCGCAGGCACATCTGCACAGCACTGTCGATGCTCTTCCTGCTGTGGGCGTACGGCTGCGGTGACATGCCCATCGTGGAAGAGGGGCAGATCGCGCAGGCGCCTCCCCGCATCGTGGTCGGGCCCTACCTGACGGAGGCAGACGACGACCGCCTGGTCATCCGGTTTCGCACCGACCAGCGATGCGTGGCCGGCGTCCGCTTCCAGGGGACCCGTCACCGGGTCGAACGCTTCGCCACGTTCGATACGAACCACGCGATTCCGGTCCGCGGACTGCGGAGCGACACCCCCACGCAAGCCCACGTCCTGCTGGACAACGAGGACGGGCCCGCCTTTTCCCTCCGCGGTCAGCCGGCGCTGGGCGGACCAGTGGCGCTGGCCTTCTGGGGAGGACCCGCCCGGGCCGACAGCCTGGCCGCGGCGGCGCGCCGTCTGGATGGCATGCCTTTCGACGGACTGATCTTCTGCGAGCGTCCGCTTCCGCCGGACGCCAGCCTCCAGACCTGGCAGCAACGGTGCTTCCAGCCCCTGCAGAGCGTGGCGCAAAGGACACCGTTCTTTCTTCCGCCCTGGGCGCACGAAGCCCTGCCCCGCGGACTCTTCCCGGGCCGCGCAAGGTCTTTCTGGAGCCGGTCGTTCGGATGCGTGCACGTCACGGGCATCGATGCCCGCATGCTGAAGACACCCGCCCTGCGGAAGCGAACCCTGGCAAAGCTCGACAAAGACCTTGCCGCCCGGCCGCCCGCGGCCGTGTGGACCGTCCTCATCCTGAACGAACCCCTCTTCGGCGCCCGGCACGTCAATGCCCGCATTCTCGACGCGCTCGGCGAGCGCCTCGAACGATCGGGCGTGGATCTCGTGCTCTCGACCGGCCTCGGCTACTACCATCGTACGCTTCCCCTGCGGAGCAGCCCGCCGGGAGCGGTCCGCTACGTGGCGCTGGGACGCAACCAAGACGAGGAGGTCCCCGGCAAGAGCCGCACGTACACGGCCGTGCTCTCCGGCCACCCCCACGTGGGGGTGCTGATGGCCGACCAGGGCCGCCTCTGGTGGCGCACCTTCTCCCTGCGCGGAGGCGTGATCGACGAGGTCGATCTGGCCGTCGGCGGAAAGCAAGAAACGGTCGAGTCCGCTCTGGACCGGCAGGAGATCCTCACGCGCTCGCTGGCCACGCTGACTCTGCGCTACGAGGTGGTGGCCATTGCGCGGCAGGCCTGCCGCGCTGTAGCCGACCCGGACCGGCCCGCGCGCCTGCGCCTCCGTCTCACCAATCCATCTCCCCGCCCATTTGAAGGTCGCCTCGACTGGGATCTGCCCCGCGGCAGCAAATGGCGGGTGGAACCCCAAAGCCGTCGCTTCTCGCTGGCGCCCGGGCGCGTCGGGTATGCGCCGTTCCAGATCATCCCCAGCCAGAGCGGGAACGCCGTGCCCACTCTGACCGTGGATGCGGGTACGGTCGGTTACGCCCGCCAGCCCCTCGTGATCACCCGGCTCCGGCAGACCACGGTGCCCCTCGTCCAGGCTTCCTGCCGCGTCGACGGCTATCTCAACGAAGCCTTCTGGAAACAGGCAACCGAAATCTCGGGATTCCGCCAGATCCACAACGATGCCAAGCCGTCCCAGGTTCTCCGGAGCTGGCTCGCGGCCACGCCCGCGGGGCTCTGCGTGGCTGTGCGCTGCGAGGAATCCCGGTCCGCCCGCGGAAAACCGGCGGCCACGCGCCGCGACGGCCCCGTCCACCGGGACGAGAGCATCGAACTCTTCCTCGATCCCTCGCGCCAGGGACGGGACTACTACCAGCTGGCCGTCAGCGTCCACGGCACGGCCCTGGACCGGTCGAGTCAACTGGGGCTGCGCTGGAATCCAACGTGGAAGCACGCCGTGCAAATGGGGAAGACGGACGAGGGGGTCTCCTACTATGACGTAGAGGTCCTCATTCCCTATGCGGCCTTCGGGCTCTCCCAACCGCCGAAGCCGGGCGCCGCCTGGGCCTTCAATCTCACCCGCAACGACTACGGCGAGACGGCCGGGGGCCGCGGACCGTCCTGCGAGATCGTGCAGTGGGCGCCGACCCATGGCTCGAACGCGCGGAGCGGGCTCTACGGCCTGATCCGCTTCACCCCTCTCCGAGAGCCGGACCAGACCGCTGGCGAGTGAACCGCGCCTTCCCCGCGCCCGGGTTCGGGCCTTCCCGCCTTCAGCACGACAGCCAGACGATCCACCACGAAGGACGCGAGGCACATCTCAAGGAAGACACTCAAAGCTATCTGGTCAGATTCCGGTGTGGTCCAGAGCCGAATAGCGTTCGGAGGGTGCGGTATGTGGCACAGGCACTGCTTGTGCAGCGCCTCACGGGTTCCGTCCCGGGCAAGAGTACCTGGACCAATTTCCGCCTCGCTGATCCAGATTCCTTCGTGGACTTCGTGTCCTTCGTGGTTTGCTATCACGAGCAGCTCATGCCAAGCGGACAGCATCCACGCCCTGCTGTCCTCCTCTGTATCCGCTGGGGTCGCTGTGGTGAAACTCCGTTGTCGTGTCAGAACTCCGCGTGCCCGGGTACGCGCGGGAAGGGCACCACGTCGCGAATGTTCTCCATGCCGGTCATGAACTGCACGACCCGCTCGAAACCGAGACCGAAGCCGGCATGCGGCACCGATCCGTGCCGGCGCAGGTCGAGATACCACCAGTACGCATCCGGGTCCAGCCCCAGCCCGCGCATCCGCTCTTCCAGGACGTCCACGCGGTCCTCGCGCTGCGCCCCGCCGATGATCTCTCCCACCTTGGGCACAAGGACATCCATCCCGCGCACGGTCCGACGGTCGTCATTCACGTACATGTAGAAGGCCTTGATGTCCACGGGGTAGTCGGTAACGATCACGGGCCGCCGGATGCAGTCCTCGGTCAGATACCGCTCGTGTTCGCTCTGGAGATCCGCGCCCCAGGCGGGCGCGTACTCGAAGGACCGCCCGCTCTTCGCGAGCAAGTCGATGGCCTCGGTGTACGTGATGCGTTCGAAGGGCGCGTCGATGATGTGCGCGAGCGTCGCGAGCACCGTCTTGTCGATCCGTTCGTTGAAGAACCGCATGTCGTCGGGACAGGCCTCCAGCACCGAGCGGAAGAGGTCTTTGAGGAAGACTTCGGCGAGGTCCATGTTGCCCTGGATGTCGCAGAAGGCCATCTCCGGCTCGACCATCCAGAATTCCGCCAGGTGGCGGCTCGTGTTCGAGTTCTCGGCTCGGAAGGTGGGGCCGAAGGTGTAGACGTTGGTGAAGGCTTGCGCCCCGATCTCTCCTTCCAGCTGCCCCGAAACGGTCAGGTGGGTTTGCCGGCCGAAGAAGTCCTGGCTGAAGTCGACCTGTCCGTCCGGCGTGCGCGGCGGGTCGTTCGCATCCAGGGCCGTGACGCGGAACATCTCGCCCGCGCCCTCGCAGTCGGACGCCGTGATGATGGGCGTGTGCAGCCAGAGGAACCCGCGCGACTGGAAGAACTCGTGGATCGCACGGGCGGCTGCGTTCCGCACCCGGAACACGGCGCCGAACGTGTTGGTCCGCGGGCGGAGATGCGCGATGGTCCGCAGGAACTCGAAGGAGTGCCGCTTCTTCTGGATCGGGTAGTCGTCCCCCGCCCGGCCCACGACCTCCACTGCAGCGGCCTGGATCTCGTAGGCCTGACCCTTGCCGGGGCTGTCCACGAGCGCGCCCGTCACCCGTAGAGCCCAGCCGCTGCCCGTCTGGCGCAGTTCCGTGCCGTAGTTCGGCAAGCCGGGATCGACCACGCACTGAATCGAATCGAAGCACGAACCGTCGTTGATCGAGAAGAACGAGCAATTCTTGCTGTGCCGGGCGCTCCGAACCCAGCCCTGCACGGTCACCGTGCCGCCGGCCGAAGGACGGTGCAAGAGATCGTGGATGCGTGATGCACACATGAAACGCTCCTCTGCGTAGGCTGTCAACGGAGCCCGAGTGTAGCCAAAATCCGCAGGTGCAACAAGGCCCGATCTGCGGCAGCGAACGGCTCCACAGCATTCGAGGTCTTCATGAGCGGGGCGCGTGACCGCGGCCCGCACCGCCGGCATAGGGCGTCTTCCGGCCTTCTACGCGCGTGGCGACCACGCCCGAACTCCGGTACTGACTCGGACTCACGCCTTCCACCGCGCGGAAGGCGCGGGAGAAACTGTGGACCGTGCCGAATCCGACCCGTACGGCGATCTCCGTGAAGTTGAGGTCGGAGCCTACCATCAGCTGCTTGGCCTTGTGGATGCGCGCCCGTCGCAGGTACTCCCGCGGCGTGCATCCAAAATGCATGCCGAACAGACGACGGAAGTAGCTGACCGACATCCGGCAGAAGGCGGCCAGTTCTTCGAACCGGATTTCCTCTGCACAATGCATGCGCATGTAATCGGCTGCTTCCTCGAGAAGCGGAACGTGTTCGCAATACGCGGCGCTGAGGCCGGCCTGACCGCGCAGCAGTTCGGCAAACACTTCCAGCAGCAGGCCTGAAAGGCGCAGGCACGCGTACGGCTGCGCGCGGGCGGCTTCGGTGCAGATCTCCTGTACGAGGTCTCCGACGCGCCGGTTCGTATAGGCGCGCACCCGCCCGCACAGCTGTCCCAGCGAGGAGTGTCCCATGTCCGGGTGCATCAGCGGACGCAACTCCTCCAGGTCGGTCATGCCGCCGGGGATCGAGAAGTCCCAGTGACTGACCTCGGGGCGGTAGATCAAGTCGAAGTGGACGTACGGACAGACCATGGATGGGGGATCGCCCTCCATGGCGTGCTCCGTATCCGGCGGGATCCAGAAGAGGTCGTTGACGCGCGCTTCGTAGACCACGCCGCCGACCTCGAAGCGTCCGGTGCCCTCGGCGATGTAGACAAGCAGGTAGTCCAACAGCTTCCGGCGCGCGAGCCGCCACGCCGGCCGCCGGGCGTCCCCGCAATGGCGCACGTACGGACGGAGCGCAGCCAGCAGTTCCACGCCCGGACTCAGACCCGGCATGGGTTCGGGGGAAGGGGGCACAGCCTCTCCAGTAGCGATTCGGGTACAATTTCAGCGCTCTATCTAACGACATTATGCCGCTATTGATGTAGGTTTCAAGGGAGAATGCTCGGCACACCCCTCGCGCTCGGCCTCCACCGGAGAACCGATTTGGGGCCGGCGGGGCCCGGGCGATTCGCGGACAAAGGAGATCCCATGACCGTCCAGGTACGCCGCTTCGACAAGCCGAACGTCCAGGCGCCGCCCGTGTTCGAGAACCTGCTCAAGGTGCTCCAACACGAGGCGCCCGACCGCCCCACCCTGTTCGAGTTCTTTTTGAACGGGCCGCTCTACGCCCGCCTGGCCGGCGGGGAGTGCCCGGCCCCGAACCACAGTCCGGACCACGTGCGCTGGCTGATTCGCGCCTTCGGAGCTGCGGGGTACGACTACACGACCTACCACGGGTCGAACATCGGTTTCCCCCGCGGCGACAACCATGTCGGCGGATTCCGCATGGGCGGGGGCACACGCATCCAGGACCGGGCGGCGTTCGACGCCTACCCATGGCCCGACCCCGACGCCTGCGACTACAGCGGCCTCGACGCCGTACGCGACGACCTGCCCGCGGGCATGCGACTCGTTGTCTGCGGGCCGGGCGGCCTGCTGGAGAACGCCATCTCGCTCGTGGGCTTCGAGCATCTCTGCTATCTCATGGCGGACGATCCGCAGCTGGTCGAGGACGTCTTCGCCCGCATCGGTTCGGTTCTCGTGCGGCACTACGAGATCGTGGGACGCCACGCCACGGTCGGCGCCTGCATCTCGAATGACGACTGGGGCTTCAAGACACAGCCCATGCTCTCGCCCGCCGACATGCGGCGATACGTCTTTCCGTGGCATCGAAGCATCGCCGAGGCGATTCACGCGGCCGGCAAACCCGCCATCCTGCATTCCTGCGGCAATCTCACGACCCTCTATGACGACATCATCGATGCGCTCGGCTACGACGCCAAGCATTCCTTCGAGGACACCATTCAGCCCGTGGAGGAGGCCTACGAGGCGTACGGACACCGCCTGGCGATCCTCGGCGGCATCGACCTCGACTTCGTCTGTCGCGCCACCCCCGAACAGGTGTACGAACGGTCCTGCGCCATGTTGAACCGCACGGCTTCGCGCGGCAGTTTCGCGCTGGGCACAGGCAACAGCGTCCCCGAATACGTGCCCGACGAAAACTACTTCGCCATGATCGCGGCCGCCGTCGAACATCGGTGATGGCCACGAACCGCCGGGCGTTTTTTGACACTGTTCACTCAACATCATCGCAATTCCAGGCAACGCCTTGTCCTGCAGTGCATTTCAGCACCAC
>CAZBZG010000099.1:0-1339 GCA_964496245.1 uncultured Planctomycetaceae bacterium
GCGCCATGCTGACCCGGTCCACCCCCTCGCCCAGAGGCGACTTCTTGGGGTGGCCCCATCCGTCGGCGCCGATGTGCGTGTTCTTGCCCGAGAACTCCTTGGTCAGCTTGACCTCTTCCCACGCCTTGTAGTTGGTGTGCCACGCCTGATTCAGCGTCTTGAGGTCGGGATACTTCTCCTTGAGATACCGTTGAAACGCCTGACAGGCCTTGGCGGGAGCGATGGGCGTCTTCCAGTAGTACTTCCTGCCCCAGCCTCGGCCGAAGCCCGCCTCCTCCCCCACCGACGCCAGGCAGAGGGCGCCCGACTTGAGCGTCGCGTCGATCCGCCGCTTCTCGTTGCGCAGATACGCCTCGATCTCTTCGTCGGTCACCGCCTCGATCTCGGGATTCCACGTTTTCGCGCCCACCCCCTCGTCGTACATGCGCCAGCTCCAGCGCTCTCCCGGATAGTGGAGTTCCTTGCCGGCGGATGGATAGCCGAGGGCGTTGAAGCCCGCGTGCGCCATGAGCCGCATGTTCCGCGAGACGAGGCAGGGAGAGCTGCCCGCCATTTCGGACCAGACCGACCACTGGTATTCGTTGCGCATGTCCCAGCGTTCGTGCTTGTACACCTTGCAGGTGGTCCGGGCCCAGCCGGCATTGTCCTTGACCGCTGCGGCCACGGCCCAGACCGTGTCCACACGCACTCCGTGGTCCGCAAACGGCCAGGTGAAGGTCAGGGTCGTGGGCTCGGCACCCAGGGTGGCCGGCCGGGTCTCCGCGGTCAGGAGCCGGCCGCGGAAGTCGTACACGCCGAAGCGGAGTTCGCCCTCCCAGGCGCTCGCGGACGAAGCTTCGAGCGTACACGTGGCGGATTCGCCGATCCTGTAGCCAGGCTTGTCTGCCGTGAGCTTGAGCTGGACGCTGCCCGCGACCGGGATGTACTGCAGCGCCTGGTGGAGTTGCTTCCGGGCCGCTGGATCGCCCACCGTGAGGTAGGCTGCGTACAGGCCGCCGTACCAGGACGCGTCCACGGGTACGGCCGTCTCCCAGGCCTGGTCTGCGCGCGGCGCCAGCTCCACCTCCTCGGGTTCGGTCTTGAAGACCACGCTGCCGAACGGCGAGACCACGTGAGTGCTCACTGTCACGGTCTGCACGCGGTCGGTGCAGTTCTGCAGCCCGCCTTGGAGCACGTAGTCCTGGCCGGGCGGGGCTTCGTCCGGGCCCTTGGCCAGGTCGGCCATCACGGGCAGGGCGGCCCGGCTGGCGTTCAGCTCTGCTATCGGCGGAACGGCGGGCCGTGGCGGCGTCACGGGAGTCTTCCTGAGGCGGTAGGGAGGCTTGTGTTTGACACCGAA
>CAZBZG010000099.1:1349-14873 GCA_964496245.1 uncultured Planctomycetaceae bacterium
CCCAGTAGCGCATCCAGATCTCGTCGTGGTCGTAGCTGCGCAGGTAGCCGGCCACGGCACCGCTCTTGCGGCTGATCGGGCCGGTGGGCACGAACAGGATCGCACCGTCGCCCACGCGCCGCGCGAACGCGGCCCCCGACTGCCCGGTGGCCAGGGCGCGGGCTTCGCCGAGGGCGCCCGGACCGGCCCCCGGGATCTGGGCGACGTGCATATACCGATGGCCATGCAGCCGGCCCAGGGGCAGGCCCATGAGTGCCGAAGCGTCGGTGCGTTCGGAACCGCCTCCGTGCCACGTCCGCTTCTTGGGATGGCGCTTGGCCGGCCACAGGGGCGCGAGCTTGCTGTTGCCGGGCGGGTAGCCGTGGTTGCTCTTGTTGTTGCACACGACCAGGAGCCCGCCCTTTTGTACGTACTTCACAAGGACCTCATCGATGATGTTTCCGGGCTTTTCGACCCAAACGACGTCGTAGCGCCCCGGCGCCGCCTCGAGCGTCTCCAGGATCTGTTCATGCAGGCGTTCGGAAGCTTCCTTTGCGGAGGGGTTCTTTTTGTTTTTGGGATTTGGAACGTGGTCGCTGATATGGGCCATGAGGTGGAGATCTCCGAGCCCGTCGACCATCTTGGGGGTCATCCCCCCCCGCGGATAGAAGCGGAAGTCCACATCCGCGTTGCAGCGGCGCGCAATGCGCTGGTAGATGGCGCCAGGCCCGTCGAATTGCATGATCACGAGCATGCGCAGACGGCGCTTGTGGCGCAGGATCGGCCAGGCAGCCGGTTCGGGCAGGGAATCCGCCGCAGGCGTACGCGGCGCCGGCGCCTCCCCCAGCGAGAGCTGCGGCGCAGGCCAGGCAGAAGCCGGCTCGCCGGCTGCAGGCGCGTACCGCCCCCAGGCCATGCACATCACGCTGGCGGCCAGAACCAAGCCACGTTGCGTCCATCTTCCGTTGCGTCGTCTCATGTGCTGTCTCCTCCATTTGCTGTGATCGGGGCAAGGGTGCGCCATGCTCCGGGCGCGAAGAGTCCTGCTTCTCCAGGACCGGAAGTCCGCGCAAGATGCCGGATGCGCAGAGGCGCGTTCCTCCGTTGGTCCCGCGCGCCATGTCGCTCTGCGAACGTCTCCATTCACCGTGAAACCGCGTACGCGTCCTTGGCCGCCTGCATCAGAAAGCCGGCTGCAGCCGCCACCCCGTCGGGATCGTTGGCCGCAGCTATGACCGCATCGTAGTGCAGGCTGAAGGGCCGCCACAGGTGCGCCACGTATGCCTGGCCCGGCGCCGGGAAGCCGCCCAGGCTCGTGCGGTAGGTCCACCTCCGGTGCCAGAGGGCCAGCCGGACCAGGGCGTTGTCCTGCGCCGAGCCGATGGCGATGACCGGCCGGTCCACCTCGATATCGTCGTCTACCCGGCGAATCGGCTCCCGGATGCGGTACACGCCGCGGCCCACGAAGTCGTCGAACCCCTTGACCGCCAGGTCGGACGCCCGCCGGATCTCCACGTCCACGCCCTGCGCCTCGAGGAACTGTGCGAGTCGCTGTACCGCCTCGGCCGGCGGCGCATGGTCGCCCAGCGCGATGTAGACGGCTTTCAGGTCGTCCTCGAAGAGCGCGGCGTAGTCGGCTCGTTCGCCGTTGAGGAGCGTCGGCAGTTCGTAGACCGCTTTGGCGCGGAAAAACGTCTCCATCGCTGCCGCGTTCTCCGCGATCACCGGACCGTCCAACGGCGTGGCCAGGGCCCCGGCGTCCGCGATCTCGATGTCCGCGTGCGCGGTCTGTCCGGTCAGCGTCTCGCGCACCTCCACGCGTACGATGCCCGGATCGAACAGGCCGGCCGTGAACCGGCCTTGCCACGCGCCGTTGTCCGTGCTGCGCAGGCGTACGCCGCGGACCGGCTCGCCCTTGGCGCTCAGGAAGCGGACCTCCAGCGGCACGGCCGCCCGCAGCACCTCCCCGGAGGCGCCGCGCAGGGTTGCGCGCAGGGGCGCGGCGTCGCCTCGGTGCACGCCTCGGGGCGCGGTCAGCTCGATCCCGCCGATCGGCTCGGGCAGCACGCCGTACACGCAGAGCTCGCCCTCGGCCAGATCCACGTTCGCGTGGGCTCCGCCGTCGCCGGCCTCGATGCGTTCCCCGGACAGCATGTTGTACACCGCGCCGCGCGCGGGCAGGGTCAGACTGGCCTGGAGCGGTTCCCACTCCTTCTGCCGGCGGTAGAGCTTGAATCCCGGGACGTCTTCCTCGGGCAGCATGTTCTCGTTCACGCCCAGGAAGTACTCTGCCTCGCCGTTGACCTGACGGGTGACCAGCAGGTCCAGGGGCGCGTTCGTCTCGACCACGTGATCCACCAGCGGCGCCACATGCTCTCGCATAACCGGAACGACGTCCGGGAGGAAGAGCGGCGCGAAGTTGCGCCCCCCCCTCTCTTCGGGCAGCTTGCTCGTGCGGGCGAGCTTGCCGAAGTCCACGGGCAGCTTCTTGGCGTCCGGCAGGTCCACCCGCGTGCCCTCGTCCACGAAGACCGTGCCGCCGTTGTCGAGAAATGCGCGGATGCGCCGCCGCAACGCGGGCATCATCTCGGTGATCTCCGGGAGGATCAGGACTTTGCGCCGGGCCAGCGCGCGGTCGCGCAGGATCTCCTCCTCGCACAGCCACCCGGCCTGGAGGCCCGCGTGCAGGAGACTGGCAAGCGTGCAGTAGCCGGTGTAGGCCGCGTGGTAGGCTTCCTTGTAGGCGTGCTTGGCGTCGTCCTTGGTCGGAAGGAGCTTGGGCGCGAAGTCGTACAGGCTGTAGAGCACCGCTACCTCCGCGTCCCGGTCCCGGCGGATGGTCCGCAGCAGACCGCCGATGCGCTCGAGGCGTTTGTGCAGAGCCCGGTAGCCTTGGACATAGCGCTTCACTTCTTCCGTCTCCTTGCCCGCGAAGTATGCGCGGGGGATCATCTTCTTCCAATGGAAGTGCGCGATGCCGTCGACCTGCCGGCTCACGGCCAGGTTGACCTCGTGCCGGGTCAGCGTGAAGTCGTTGTCCGACCAGATGAGCGGCATGAACTCGATCGTCTGCGGCTGCATGAAGTGGTACTCGTTGCCGAGCAGGATGAAGGACTTGCGAAAATACCCGGGGTACCAGTGCATGGTCGAGAGCGTGATGGACTTGTACGCGATCGGCGGATGCCCGCCGTCCACGGCCATGCTGTTCAGGTTGCCGTTCTGGGTGCCCAGGTACGCGAACGCGCCGGGGTCTGCGAAGCGGTTGATCTGGTCCAGCACCTCGCCGATGCCCGCGTACACGTTGTGGTGCTGCCGCTGCTTGTCGTAGATCCAGGCGCGCGCGGCTTCGCGGTCCTCGCCCGCGTAGCGCGGCCGGGGACGTCCGAACTCCTTCTCGAAATGGTCGTACTCGATATAGGTGGCGTCGTTGTAGGGCCGCGGGCCGCGGGCCGTGCCGCCTTCGTCGAACACGTTCATGCCCATGAAACAGGGATGCTGGCGGCCGGCCATGGTGGTCCACGCCGAACTCGCCGCCAGGCGGTTGACCACGATCGGATCCCGGAAGCTGATGCCGTAGCCCCACGGCTGGTGGGCCGAGCCCCACTGCGCGTAGATGCGCCAGCGCTTCCGGTCCAGGAACTCCAGGAACCGGTCCCGCGGGGGCGCATACCGGTCGGCCGGGCCGATGGCCGGCAGCCACTGCGCGCACTCCGCAAGCCCGCGGCTCACACCATCCAAACGGCCGCGCGTGCCGAAACGCGTACCCCGCTGCTCCAGGAATCCAGTGATGCCGAGCGCATCCAGCTTCTCCACCGCGTCGTACTGGTCGAGCACGCTCGCGTAGGACATGATCAGGAAATCGCTGCGGCGCGCTTCGGGAAGGATGGTGATCGCGCGGCGGGCCAGCACCTCCTCGCCCGCACGAAGCTGCAACTCGACCTCGCCCGGGCTGAACGCATCCGGCTGGATGCGGATCGCCCGATTCCTGCCGCACGCGGCCAGTGCCTGGACCATGCCCTCGCGACGGGCCACGAGCGAGAGCGGCCGGGCCGCCTCGTGCCACACGGCGATGTCGATCTTCTCACCGGCCCGGTACGCGGTGCGACCTTCGGGAAGCCAGAGGCTGGCCGTCGCCCTCGAGTTCCCTTTCAGCGCCACCACCACCCGCGCCGTGCAGAAAGCCCCGCCGTCTGGCGCACGTGCCTCGGCCTCGAGGAGATATGCGCCCGAGGGCAGATCCAACGCCGTGGTCACCGCCTCGCCGGGCGTCAAGGGCACCGCCACGGGCTCTGCGGGCGAGGAGCGGTCCAGCGGCCGGAGCGTGCCCGTCACGGCCCACTCCTTGCCGCCCCTCAGGAAGCGCGCGTCGCACGCGAGCCCCGCATCCGTCGGCCGCGCGGTCACCGCGAGCACCGCGCCCTTGCCACTGCCCACGCCCGCGAACGTGTCGGCGGGCAGTTCCAGGTCCTGGCCATGCACGCGCAGCGGGGACGTGCGCACGGGCCGGAAGTCCAGGCGCTTGCGCTTGGAATGGTAGGTGGTGAGATACCCTAGGGGCTTCTCCGGCGCGGGCTTGGGCGCGAGGTCCGGATCCTTGTGCGGCAGCGCAAGGACCGCGCCGTCGTGGATGCGGATGTCTCTGCGGTCCACGCCTTCGGGGGCGCCGCCCAGGGAGAGCTTCCCCTCGGCTACGCGCAGCGGCACGGTCCAGTCCTCGGCTTCCAGGGTCCACGTGCCGTTGGGCAACTCGACGTGGCGAAAGCCGGCGCGCATCTCGTAGGCCCCGTCGATCTTCCATCGCCCCCAGTCCACGGGGATGCGGAAGTGGAATGCGGGAACGCGTCCGAACCTGACTTCGAAGGCGCCGTCATCCGCAACGGAGGCGGGCGGGGCCTCGGCCAGGTACGGACCGGCCTGCACATCCGTGACCTTCCTGCTGCCGTCGGCCGCGATCGTGAGCGTGACCGACCAACCCATGTCGCCCGTGATCCGGTAGGCGTGGCCGACGGGAAAGGCGCGACGCAGGCTTCGGTATGCCCAGCCCATACCTCCGCGCACGCGGACGGATTCGTCGTCCAGACAGGTCACCCGCCATGCGTCGTGCTCCACGAGCATCTTGATCTTCACCTTCTTCTTTGCCTCAGGCTGCTCCGCCGTCTGGCCGGTGCCGGTTGCGACAAGCATGGTCGCGAGCGCGGCGCACGAAGCCAGGCCCCACAGGAGACGAAGCGATGCGCGTCTCCTGTAACGCCAACCCCTCGATTCCGCTTCGCCCCCGATGTGCATGGCTGACAGGCTGCATGTGCGACGGTTCATGCGTTCTCCCTTTCCATTGGCGCGTTGCTGCATCTGAGTGCGCCTCCTGAACGATCTGCGTGGAATCAGCTTGGGCCCT
Organism: uncultured Planctomycetaceae bacterium; assembly: GCA_964496245.1. GTDB lineage: Bacteria > Planctomycetota > SZUA-567 > SZUA-567 > SZUA-567 > CAZBZG01. The sequence continues at coordinate 6,724 of CAZBZG010000099.1, forward strand.
GCGGGGCTTCTCCCGTAGCCCGGCTCTGCTCGTCCTTGTAGTAGTCTGCGGGATAGGGGGCGAAGAGGGGCTCTTCGTCGCGGATGGCCATGGTGAGCACCGCGTCGCCCGGATAGTAGTAGATGCCGTGCGCGCGGCTTAAGACGAAGCCGTCGCATTCCGCGCGCAGCACGCCCTCGCCCAGGGGCCGGCCCCAGATGTCGAGCGTGCGCGCGACAGGGTCGTCCCTCCCGACCGCTTCGCCCGGCTGCACGAGATGCTCGACCACGCACGGTTCGGTGACCCGCGGCGTGCGCCGCCGGCGCACGGGAAATCCGGGATCCACGACCCGGACGCCCTCGATCGGCTCGGGGCGTCCGTCGAGGAGGCCCGCATGGCGCATGACATTGCGCGTACCGGCAACGGCCGCACCGATGATGGCTGGATCGGGCATATGTCCGGTGCTGAGTTCGGCGGTGAAGGCGGGAATGCCGGCAAGCATCACCGCGGCGCCGGAGGTCGAGCGGTGCAGCTTCTCGTCGACGTACACCCGGCTTGGGTACTCGTTGACGATGGTGTGCCCGTAGGCGCGCATCATATGCTCGAGCCGTCCGGCCAGAACCCGGGCGCGCGCCTCCTCCTTGGGCTCGTCCGTGTCGGTGCGATAGAGGACGCGGTCGCGGAAGGAGAAGGAGAGCGAATTCGTGGCGGAGTTGTGGAAGTCGATCAAAGCGTCCGCGCTCGCCTCGATCTCCCGGAAGAGCCGCCGGTATGCCAACTCGAGCGAGGAGGGCGGCGTCTTGTCCGGGTCCGGCGGCATCTCCGGCCTGCCGTCCGGCCAGATGCGATTGGGATCCTTGGGCGCGTGGTACGGCTCGCGCTTGGCGGTGCGCTGCCCCACGGGGCTCAGCGCGGGCATGGCGACGACCGTGCCCTTGAGCTTCCCCACGAGTTCTCGCGTAAGCAGCCTGAAGAGCACGAGCGGGCCGGCCTGCTCCGGGCCGTGGAGGCCGGCCGTGAGCCACAGGCACGGGCCGTCCTCCTTTCCCTGCGCCACAATCACGGGCAGGAACTCGGCATGGCCCGTGGGATGTTCGAACGCCTCCCACCTGCCGTACTGGATGGTGCCGGGCTTGGCGGTCGCTGTGCCGAGAACGAAGGTCGCGGACATGAATCTCCTGTCCCTTTCAAGAGATGTCAGAGCCAGCACCTGCCGTGGCCGGACGGGACGTAGCTCATGTGATCCACGGACGACGGTTGAAAGGCGAACCGGGTCTGCTCTTGCACCGGGAGCTCGATGTCATGCCGGCCCAGGTCCATGACGCTGCGCCACGGCCGGTCGCCCCAGGCGTGGGACGCGTACAGATCCTGCGTGCGCCACATCTCCTTCAACAGCCGGTCGTGCAGGTCCGCCCGCACGTCCGCGCAGGCGGGATCGTCGATCCGGTTCTCCAGTTCGTACGGATCCGCTTGCAGGTCGTAGAGTTCGTCCGTGTCCAGGAGGTTGATGTTCAACTTGTGCGTGCGCGTCACCGCGGATCGGATCGGGTACCATCCGCCCTTGGTGCCGCCCTTGCCGAAGCGGTGCCAGACCATCATGGCCATGTCCCGCACGCTCGTCTGTGGATCGCCGTCGAGCAGCGGGCGCAGGCTGACGCCGGGCAGGCATCCTGGGATCGCAAGGCCCGCGTAGTCCAGCATCGTGGGCAGGATATCCACATGGCTCGCCAGGCTGTGCGTGACCGCGTTCTCATGGCCTCCGGGGCGCCTGATGATGAAGGGCATGTTCGTGATTTCCTGGTACGGGTAGGGTCCCTTGTCGCGCAGGCCGTGCGACCAGGACATGTCCCCGTGATCGGACGTATACACGATCAGGGTGTCGTCCCCGTGCAGGCGCTCGACCGCGTCCAGCACCCGGCCGATCTGCCGGTCGATGAACGCGTTGCACCCGTAGAAGCGCCGGGCGTAGTTGCCGGCCGCGAAAGCCTCCCAGCACTGCTCCTCCGGCTCTTGCCGCAGCAGATGCTGCAACCGGGGTTTGCCGTCCACGGGCGCGTTGAAATTGGGCGGACGCTGGAGCTCCTCCCCGCTGAAGCGCTCCCAGTACGCGGGCGGGCACGGACTGGGACCGTGCGGCTCGTCGAAGGAGACGGCCAGGACGAACTTCTCATCCCCAACGGTCTCGAGAAACGAGATCGCCCTGGAGGCCACGCGATACCCCCAGATGGTCTCCTCGCTCAGCCCGCCCCGGCGCAGGTCGTCCGGCGATTTGGCGGTCATGTAGTTGCGAAAGCCCTCTTCGCCGATGTCCTCGAACCAACGCTTGCCGTCGTACCAGTACTCGTCCTCGAAGCCGCCGCCGGCCACGCCATCGCCGTAGTAGGCGCTGCCGTCCAGGTGCCACTTGCCCGTGTAGGCGGCGCGAAAGCCGTTCTGCCGGAAGATCTCGCCCATCAGGGGCACGTGCGCGTAGGTGGACATGTTGTTGGCGATGGCGCCGTTGTTCTGCGGGTACAGGCCCGAGAAGATGGCGCCGCGGGCGGGCGTGCACACGGGACAGGTCGTGTAGGCGTTTTCGAAGCGGAGTCCCTGCCGGCAAAGGCGGTCGAGGTTGGGCGTGTCGACCGCGGGGTTGCCGTAGGCGCCGACCATGGACTTGTTCTGGGTGTCGGTCATGATGAAGACGACGTTCACGAAAGCTCTCCTCCCGTGTTCTGTCCGGTTCGGATGCCTCACGCGTCTGCCCGGGCCGTCACTCCACGTCGGCCGTGCCCCATTCGGCCGGCTCCAGCCGGCTCTCGTGGGGGATGTCGTCGACCACGTTGGCCGTGAAGCTGTTGTTGCTCCAGTAGGCGCGGGCAAAGGAGCGGGTGCCTTCGGCATTGCCGAAGACATAGCCCGCGTCCATGCGCACCCGGCCGCCCGGCTGGGGCGTCCAGCCCAGGAGATCCAACGGTACGGTCAGCATGGTCGTGAACCCGGCCTCCGTCTTCGTGTACTTCAGGCCGACGCGGTCGGTGCGCGCGATCCGGTCGAACGACTCCGTGCCCGTGGGCGAGCGGAGCACGATCGGCTCGCCCTTGAACCCCGCCACCTTCGGCCGGTAGACCATGGCCAGTGGTTTGCCGTCGTGGCGAGTGACCAGGAGCCGCACGTCGCCCGGCGCGGGGGTGGTGCGTTTCGGGTCCGCCTTGGGGTTCGCGGCGATCTGCAGGTCGAGGCAGTTGCCGCCGCGGAAGAGGATCTGCTCTTCGGGCGTGTTGTTCACCAGCGGATGCGGCGTGGTGACGTCGTAGCGCAGATACAGATGCTCGTCGTCGTAGGCGGTGCGGACCTGGAAGGCCCGCTTCTCGTCCACCTTCTTGCCGACCGGGTCGGCTTTGTCCAGCGCGTCCCGTCCCCGCGCCACGGTCAGCTTGGCGTGTCCAGCGGCCTGGGCCTTCCATTCGGCGAGCGCCTTGCGCGCGGTCTCGACCGCTTCCTCCGTGTGTTCGTAGGTGCCGCCCGCGAGCTTCTGCACGCTATCCAGGCCCTGCACCTCCCAGACGCGCACGTCCTGGCTGCCGTGGATCATGAAGTAGCGGTCCTCGCCCTCCAGGGTCAGCTTGACGAACGTGCCGTCCTGGCCTTCGTATTGGCCCGCGTTAGGCCCCAGTTCGGTCTGCACCCGGCCGTCCTGGAGCAGAGCGGCTACGTACACGCCGTCGCGGTTGAACAGATGATTCACGCCGAAGTAGGTCATGAGCGCGATGTAATCGCCGGCCACGCCCATGAATCCGGTCGAGCCCCAGAGTTTTCCGGGGCCGACCGGCGGCTTGCCGAGGCACTTCTTCCAGTGCGGGATGCCGGTGTACTTCCAGACGGCTTTGCCGTCTTGCGTCCATTTGGCGAACGTGCCGTTCGGGTCCTTCTCATACTGTTTGTCACGGCGCAGCGAGCCACCATTGTATCTGTAGACAAAGCCGTCCGCGTGGGGGGCCTGGCCGAACGGGATCTTCTCCGCCTTGGCGAAGTCGTAGATCGGCTGGCCGGCGTCGGTCACCCGTTTCGGCTGCAGGCGGTAGCCCGCGCTCATGTAGAGCGTCAGGTCCTTGCTCAACGAGAGGTCCTCGTTGCGCGAGGCGTTGAAGTGTCGGTGGTAGGGCTTCTTGATGGGCAGCTCGGTCAGCTCGCCGGCCTGCACGCACTGGTCGTCGTTGGCGTCCTGCCAGAGGCAGGGGCCGCCGGGGGGCTCGTCGCCTTCAATCTGCACCTTCCCCCGGAAGGCCTTTCCGTTCTTGACGCGGAAAGTGGCCAAAAACGGCTTGAACACATTGCCCTCGCGGCGCAGGACCATGCTCGGCCCCACATGCTGGCCGAACATGTACTGCCGGTCGTTGGCGGCCGTGATGATCCTCGGAGACCCCTTGTGGTTGCCGGTGTCCTTCGGCGGGGGGACCATGCTCGGCGTGGTCTTGCGCCAGATCGTGGCCAGGGGGCGCGTCTCGTAGGTCTTCCAGTCGATGGTCCAGAGCACGTTGTGCCCGAGGATCTCGTCCGGCTTGTCCGGGTCGATGTTGCCGTAGGCGAAGTAGTGGCTGCCGCCGAAGAACTCGTCCACGTTCTTGCCCGTCTGGGTGTTCCAGACGCTGACCCGTTTGGGGAATCTCGCGTTCTCGGCGACCCAGAGCCGGCCGCGCGCGTCGATGTCGATGCCGCCGGGCTGATACATGCCGGACGCATCGTAGGTGCCCTTGACCGGCCGGCCGCCGACCTTGCCGACGGTGCGCAGGAGCTTGCCCTTTGCGTCAAACACGCGGACCTGCTGCAGGTCGCCGGCCTGGGCGATGAAAACCTCGTCCCGGTCCGAGATCGCGATGCCGCGGGCCGCAACCAGTTCCTCGTCGATGAGCGGACTGACCCGGCCGTCCTTGACCGTGACCACACGCCGGTCGCTGAAGGCGGCGAGCGAGCCGCCCGGGCGCAGGGCGAGCCGGCCCGGGGCCGGAACCGCCCAGGCGGCGGTGAGGTTGCCCGCCAGATCATAGACGCCGATCCGGTCCGCCGCGCCGTAGGCGACGTAGATGCGTTCGCGGTCGCAGGCCAGGCCCGTACACGCGGCTTCGCCGGCCCCTTCGGGAAGTGGCAACTTCTCCACCCCGGGCCGGAAGTTGAGCGCCCGCGAATCTGCGAGATTCAACACAGTGACCTGGCCGCTTCCCTGGAAACCGTGTCCGCCCGCGAAGAAGACCCGTTCGCCGTCCGAGGCCAGGTACTTGGCCGTGCGTTTGGAGCCCCACTGCTTCTGCCCGTCCAAATCCACGCGGATGATGCCCCACCCGGCTTCCGCCGAGCTCCACGCCAGGATCATGCCGTCCTCGAGCGCGAGCACGGTCGTCGGCGTGCCGTGGTCGCCGCCCCAGCCACCGGTGTTGTCGTCCGTGGGATAGGGCGGATTGCCCGAGTTGTGCGCGCTGAAGCGGTACTCCATCTTGATGGGATCGTGCATCACGCCGCGCCAGGTGTAGGTGCCCGCCGGCAGCACCTCGCCCTTGTCGGTCAGGCCGTCCCAGCGTTCGGTGTTCACGCCTTCGGGCCGCTGGCTCTCGGCTACCAGAATGCGCACCACCTTGCCGTCCGGGTCGAAGAACTGGATCGTGGTATCCCCGTTTCGGGGGAGCTCGTAGGTGAAGGTGAGCGGCAAGGGGCGCTCGGGCGGCAGATCGCCCTCCACCCACTCGCGGGGAATGTCGCCTTCGGGCATGAAACGGAGCGTGCCCCAGCAGGTGGCGTTTTGCCAGGGGAAGCCGGGCTTTGCCATGATGTTGTACGACCACGATCCGCCGCCGCCGGTCTTGAGGCCGTCCGGCCGGCTCCAGAAGACCGCGACGGTGGCCCCGAGCGTGTCCTTGGGGCCGGGCACGCGCTTCATCGGGAGGGTCGTCCACGGAATGCGGTACTCGAATACATACCCCAGGCCGTCGTCGGCCTTGCGATAGGCTCCGTCGAAGTACTTGGCCGGTATATGCCCGTTCTCGTGCAGATCGGGACGCAGGGGGCCCTTGCCGGTCATGACCCGGAAGAGCGAGAGGGCGGGCTCTTTGCGGTCGGTGAAATACCACAGCATCATGGTTCCAATCGGAGCGCCGCGGTACTTCTTGTTTCCGCGGGTGTATGCGAGCGGCAACTCTTCGTCCGGGTCGAGGCTGAAGAAGATCTGGCAGACGTCCGCGTCCCAGGCGCGTTTGGGATCGGTCAGCGGGTCGTGCCGGTTCATCATGGGCGAGCTGTCCCGTACCCGGCCGCCCACGTATAGCGCCTCGTCGTCGTACATCATGGCCAGGTCTGCGCTGCGGGTCGCCTTGGTGGCGGCCACGATGTAGTTGGTGACGTATCCAGAGAAGTCCCAGTCCTCCAGCGACCCATCGATCTTGACCTCGCCGGGCACGGGCACGACGAACAGCTCTTTGTTGTGCCCCCGGCCGCCGGCTGCAGCCGGGTCGGCTGCCAGCGCGGCTGCCAGGATTGCCAGCAACCACAGGGCCCGTCGTCCGCGCGTGACCACGTCTGCCTCGCCTCGTTCGTGCCTCTGCATGGTTTCTCCTTGGGGATCAGAGGGCCCGGCACCTGCCGGACCGCGGATGCATGGATGCCGCTGGCAATGCGCAGCAGCCGTTGCTCTGCGTTTCAACGATCCGCGCGTGCGCGCCGACCGGATCATGCTGCTGCCTGGATCGTGCTCAATCGTCGACTGCATGTTCAGCCTTCTGGGGCGCTGGCCCCGGGACGGGCTGTGCGAAGCCGTGCGCGGCGTACCCGCCCGCACAGCGCTTCTCGAATTCGGCCGCATCGATCGGCGCGAGCTGGTGCACGCCTCGCTCCTTACCGCCGCCGGACGCCGGGGAGAGGCATTGCAGCGCGGTGTGCAGGAATTCGACCAGATCCGCTCCCATGCGTTGGATGGGGGCGTGTTCCGTATAGGGCAGGGGGAAGTTCCAGTACCCGACCACCTCCAGTTCGCGCGAGAGGTCCACCCCCAGTTCCAGCAGGGCCCGTTCGACCGGTTCGACGAGATGGTCGTCCATGATCACGAGTCCGTCGGGCCGTTCGCCGGCAGGTGCGTCCAGCATGGCGCCGAGCGTGTGCTGCACCCACTTGGGGTAGTACGGATCCATGGGGTGGATCCAGCGGGCGGGTGAGTCAAAGCCATACCGGTCAGCCAGGTGCTGGAGCCTGCCGAGGGTCTCCTCCACGCTGAGCTTGAGGATGGTCACCCACGCCAGCTGGCGGCGGTTGCGCTCCACCAGCCACTGAACCGCCCGTTCCCAGAAGGCGGCTTTGTCCAACCGGACACGAAGCTTGAAGTTGGATCCAGCCGCGAGGGACATCAGCGGCACCGGGCATCGGGTCAGGAGTTCGCTCTTGGAGAGGCCGTAAGGCGGATAGGTGAAGAAGAGCGCCCGGAGTTGATCGGCGTGCAGGTCCTCCATCAAGGCGTCGTAGCCGGGGGAGGGGTTGCCCTTCTCGGTGGGGTCGAGATCGAAGTAGGGCACCAGTTCCCAGTCTGTGGCCCCATTCACGCGTTGGGCGGCCTCCCAGATGGCTGCGTAGCGCAGGTTCCAAGCATTGCTGCGGATCTCGTCGGGGTGGCCCGGGAAAACCAGGCCCACCCGTCGCTGATTGGGGGGAAAAGTGCGCACGAATCGCCCCTTGCGCGGGGCGCTTTCGACAAAGCCCTGTTCGACAAGCAGCTTCATGGCGCGTTGCACAGTGAGCCCGGAGGTCTGGTACTGTTCAGCCAGCGCCCGGTTGGACGGGAGCGGGCTTTCCGTAGGCAGATCACCGGTGACGATCTTCTGCCGGATGTCCGCAGCGATCTGGTCGCGGCCGGCTGAGGTGGGATCTGTCGTCTCTGGCATGCGCGGTCCGGTCGACTGTATTACCTTGGGTTGAGATAATGGTAACACAGAGGCTGGGGGGCGTCAAGCCACATTCTCACAGAAATCTGGCGATCATAGCGGAATACACCGCATACGTCCAATCAAAGCGCCATAAATGGGTTACGGGGAATCTGCGGGGCTGCGCTATGCTGTGGCTGGGATCGGGTGGCCCGGGTTCGCCTCAGCGGCTGACGCGCGCGGTCTACATGCGCGCAGCGTACGCCTGCACCCACGCGCAGACCGCGCGGATGC
>CAZBZG010000100.1:0-14858 GCA_964496245.1 uncultured Planctomycetaceae bacterium
CTGACGACAAGATCCTCGCGCCGAATGGGCCAGCTATTTCCTTCCGAGTGCCTTAGTACAGCCGTGCACGCGGGGGGCGCGATCGCAATCCCTTGTCAGGACGCATGCTGGGTCATTTCCGTTGATTTCGTGCACGCCCGTGCCTATAATGCGGTTCCATCGAGGAGTGGAGTCGGCGCCGCGGCTGCCCGCACAGCGACCAGCCGGCTTTCTGGAGCACGCATCGACCTTCCGGGGCGAAGGAGAAAAGCCAGACGTGTCGGATGTACAGCTGGGGTGTTACGTTGGGCCGTGGGGGCCGGACAATCTGATTCAAGCCATCAACGAAGTCGCGGAGACGGGCTTCGAAGGCGTCGAATGTCCGGCCGAGATCGTGCAGGAATACGAAGATCGGCTCCACGTGTTTGAGGAGATCCTGGATACCTCGGGCTTGAAGCTCGCGGGACTCCTGCAGGGGCTGGACCTGCTCGAGCGCGACCAGGCGGACGAGCAGGTCGAGCGCGCGGCCAACAGCGCGCGCTTCGCCTCCTCCACGCGCGCCAAGACGCTGACGATCTTTCACAACGCGCAGCGCGACAAGAGCATGAACGACGAGGAATGGGCGACGCTCGGTGCGATTGTGGAGGAGATCGGCTCGCGCTGCCTTGAGTTCGGCATCGAGCTGTGCTTCCTGCCCCGCGCCATGCGCCTGGTGAGCACGGAGCGAGACATCAAGCGCCTGCTCGCGAGCACCCGGGCCAAATACGTGAGCCTGGCGGTCGACACGGCCGAGGTGACGCTGGCCGGCAGCAGCCCGCAGCGCGTCGTGCGCAACTGCTATGATCGCATCCGCGTCGTGCGCTACCGCGACGCGTCGGCCAGCAAGCGTCGGGCCCGCAGCACCAGCGACCGGCCCGGCGCGACGCCGCAGTTCGGGCGCGGTGCGGTGCGATTCGATTCCGTGAGCAAGGCGCTCCTGGAGCGCGGGTATTCGAACTGGATCATCGTGGATACCACCGGCGACGCGCACGCCCCCCTCGACGCGGCCGCCGGGAGTTTCCGGTTCCTGGTACGCAAGTCGGGACTGTACTCGCTCTGACGGGACCCAGCATGCCGACGCTGAAGGCCAGGCTGAGCGTCATCCGCACACCCCAGAAGCGGGCGGTCCAGCGCGTGGTGCTGGACGGCATCATTTCCTCGCCCACCATTGTCCGTTTTCGTAGGATCACGGACAAGGCGCTGGCCAGCGGGCGCGACATGATCCTGGATATGCGAGGCGTTCGTTATATCAACTCGTCCGGGCTCGCCGAGCTCGTGCGCATCCACGATGTGCTGCAGCAGCAGAACCTCTCCTTGATCGTGGTGAATCTCGACACCGAGGTCAAGCGGCTCGTGATGATGCTCGGTCTGCGAACGATCCTGCTCATTTTTCCGTCCACCAAACGCGCGCTGGAGAGCCTGGATCGAGGCATGATCAAGAGCCAGGCCCTGGAACCCGGGGATACAACGCGGTACTTCCTCCAGCGGGGGAAGGCCTTCGTGCCGGTCAAGCGTCCGCCACCGCCGCGCCTGCCGGAGGCGCGGATCCTCCTGGGCATGCGCAAGGACGACCACTTCGGCCACTTCCTCGCGCTGTGCCTGACCGGCAACGGTGGGCAGACCGTGACCGCGGACAGCCACGACGAAGCCATCAAGGTCATGGGCGAGCAGAAGGTCGACATCGCCATTCTCGATGGCAGCTTGGCCGCGGCCGACAGCATCTGTGGCGAGCTCAAGACGAGCCGGGCGAACGGACTGGTCTCCGTCATTGTCGTCTACCCCGAGGAGCCCAACGAAGCCACGCGCCCGGCCGTGCGCATCTGCGAAGACGAGTACGCGGTGGAACCCTTCGAGGTGCGCGAGATGATCGTCACGGCGCAGAGCGAGTACGGGCGGTGCCGCAACGAGGCCATGCTCTTCGATCAGGAAGTCAAGCTGGAAGTGGCCACGCAGGAAGAGGCGCTCGCGCATGCCAATCAGATCGTCGAGAAGTTGCTCCGCCAATCTGGGTTGGGTCACGAAGCGACCGACGGCTTCTTCTATGCGGTGCGGGAAGCGCTCGACAACGCCCGCGTCCACGGCAACCTGCGCGACGGGACGAAGCGCATCGAACTCATTTATGTGCTCGACAAGGAGAAGGTGACGGTCACTGTCACCGACGCGGGCGCGGGTTTCGATTTCGTCACCGCCCTGGAGACGGTCCGGGCGCAGAGCCCGGTCGAGCAGGCCCGCACCCGCCAGGAAAACGGCGAACGGGGCGGCCTCGGCATCGGGCTGATGCTCCGCTGCTGCGACAAGCTCGAGTACATCCCGCCTGGCAACGCGGTCCGCCTCACGCGGTACCTGTAACTCGGCGCACGGCCTTTTCGATCTGCTCGACCGCGGCCCTCACCCCGTCTTCCGCCTGCCCCCATCGCTCGACATCGCGGACCCGCTCGCCGATCCCGGCTGGGTCGCGGATCGCCCGGATCGCCCCGATCGCTGCGGCCAACCGGCTGGAACCGGCCCTCCTGGCCCGCCGCACCCGACCCGCCACGCCCAGTTTCTCGAAATCCCGCGCTCGGCCCGCCCCCGAGAGATCTCATCCATCCGCGTCCTGGAATGGCGGCCATCCTATCGACCGCGCAACTCCTGGAATTGCAACCCGTTACATGCAAATGCGGTTTCTGCTTGACCTGCCCCTTGGTTTTCACGATTATAGCAACGCAGATGAGGTTCTGGGGCCCAGCCTCTTCGACCAGATCTCTCTCGGGCCGGACAGTGGATCAGGGTCTCCCGGCCGTTGGCGGTGCCTTTATGCCCCTCCTGGTGGTGGACGACAATCCGTCGGTCTGCGACCTCCTCAGCACGCTCTGCCGCCAGGCCGGCATCGAATGCCGGATCGCGGCCAACGGCGAACAGGCCTTGCAAGCGTGCGCACGCGAGACGTTCCGCCTGGTCATCACGGATCTCCAGATGCCCGGCATGAAGGGCACGGAGCTCGCCAGGGAACTCCGCCAGCGCTATCCGGGGCTGCGCATCTTCTGCTTCACCGGAAGCGGCGGCTTCGGGGAGTGGCTGGAGGACGAGGAGAACGGCCTGTTCGACGGGACCTACCTCAAGCCCTACGACACCTCCCGCATGATCGCCGAGGCGCTGAAGCTGCTCGGATCGGAAGACGGCGGCTGACGACGGAGTCTTCCCGCGCCTGGCCTGCGCTTGCCGTTTGCTGATGCAGGCCCGCGCAGCCCGGCTATTTCTCCACAAACCGGATCGGGCCGAACGCGTTCTGGTCGTTGCTGGGTGCGGCAAAGGTGGTGTTGAGGCGCTGGTACTCGCGGTGCTTGCGATCTGTGACCCGGTGCCGCGTGAAGTTGCCGAACCACTCCACCCCGGTGCCGGGCGCCCGCGCGTCGGGGAAGACGCTGTACGGGACATAGACTTCCAGGGACCAGAAGTCCTTGCCCACGTGCCCCGCCGCCTTGAGCCCCTTGGCCGTCCAGGAGGTATCCTTGCCTTTGCTGTCGAAGATGGCGCCGTTGGCGTTCACGATGAACTGGTAGTAGCCGGACCGTTCGCCGGTTACGTCCAGAAAGATCTCCACATTGTCGTTCCACCAGATGAGCGAGGCATCCCGGCTCCCCGCGCGGATGTCGCGCTTGAGCTTGCCCGGGGTGGGCTCGTGCATGCGGAAGCCGAAGAAGATGCCCTTTCGCGTCCATACGGCTTTGAGCTCGGTCGGAAACGCGGGTTCCGGTTCCTTGCGATCCCGGGCGCGCACAAAGGAGACAGGCTTGATCGATGTCCAGCAGGCCTCGTCCAGACGGCCGTCCAGGATCGACGCCTCCGCGGTCTGCCAGACCACGAGGGGCTTCAGCCCCTTGCCCTCGACGATGAGCTCGGATTCGGCGAAGAACGGCCGCAGCGACTTGGCGTAGGACTCGATACGCCGGGTCGCGAGCGGGTCTTCTTCGGCCTGCGCCAGGGCTTGGGCGAGCAGGGCCTCCATCTGCTCGACATCCGCTCGCGGGTAGCTCACGTGGTAGACGGACTTGGGCGAGAAGGTGTGTTCCGGCCATTCGCGTTGTTCCCATCCGTCGATCAGCATGCGGACGAGCGTTCCCATGGAGCCAGCGGCCGGGCCATACATACGGCGCACGTACTCGCCGATCGCTGCGTCTACGTTGAAGTCCGGATTCCAGAGCACCTTCATCCAGATGTACAGGCTGACGTGCTGGCGAGGCCAGTGGTTCTCCACGCCGTTGATGAACGACCCCACGGTCTTGTCAAGGTTGGCCTGATAGTGCGCTTGAATGGTATGCGGGAAGAGGTAGGCCGCTTTGGTCCGGTCCGCCGGCCAGCAGGAGTAGTGCCAGTTCTGGATCTTGCGGCCGGAGAGCGCGACCCAGGCGTCGATGTTGGCCTGTTCGGCCGCGTTGATCTTCGCATCCTTGTACTGGGCGAGACCCGGCATGCCGCAGATCTGGATCTCCACATTGCCCGGGAAGGTGACGCCCTTGGGCGCGTAGGTGTAGTTCTTGTACGGCAGAAAGATGATGGTCATGTCGGGCCAGCGCTTCTCGACCTCGCGGGCCAGCTTGGCCACAAAGGTCGCGAGCACCTTGGAGGCCGTGCCGTACGTGCCGCCGTCCGAATCCCAGAGCTTGCGGCAGTGCTCGCAACGGCAGGAGACCGCCATGTCCGCGGGCGAGACCGTGATGGACGTATCCCGGAGAATGCGCCGGCCGCGGTCGATCGTCCCCTCCGGCTGGCGCTGGGCCTCGATTTCCTCCAGGTAGGTCTCGAGCGTCCGGGGATGGCCGTAGCAGAGCATGTCGAAGTCGCGCTCGCCGTCCTTGCGCAGCTGAAAGATCTCGGGCCGGTCGTCCTTGTAGTGCTTGGCCCATCCATGGGGCGCATGCACGATCAGCTTGACCGGCCAGGTGTCGGCCGACCGCAGGCGGCGGTGGAGGGCGCCCACGTCCGCCGGGGCCACCCGGGGTCCACCCGAAGGCCAGATCTCGCGTTTGCGGAAGGCCGGGGCGTCGGTCAACCACACGGGCTGGAGAATGAGGTCGGTGCGCGCGGGGATGGATGTGCCGAGGAGCTCCTTGCTCTTGCGGTCTTCCGGCCAGTACCAGCGCACGCCCACGAAGCGCTCCAGGAATTCGTAGATCCCCCACGTCGTACCGTGATCATCGTGCCCCACGATGTGGATCGCGCCGGGCGCGGTCTTGATGGCAAACCCCTCCACCGGGAGCTTGGCAGCGTCCAGGCCGATCTCGGCCGCCGCATCGCACGCGCCGATGAGGATGGCCGGACCCTCGGCCTCGCCGGTCTTGTCCACGGGCAGCTTGGCGCCGGTGGCGTATTCGATGTGCAGGCCGAGATCGCGCACGGCCGCCCGCAGCATACGGGAGGGCTCAGGGGTCATGACGCGGACTCTGCCAACCGCCTTGCCCTCCTTGACGAGGGGCACAGGCTCGTGCGTAGGCGCTGGATGCAGGGTCACGGGATTCAGATCCTCCGCGGCCTGGCCCTGGCAGCTCGCGAGCAGGAGCCCCAGGCCGGCCTGAATGATGGTCATTGCCTTGCCCATGGTCGACTCCTCCTGCGGCGCGTGACAACGTTCCGTCACGACGCCTATGCATCCATCACTTGTAGTGGGGGGTGCGGTTCTCGCCCACGTAACACGTCTCCGAACCGGGCGGCACGAGGCAGCGCTTGGTGGTGTTGTACCCGGGAAACGGCCCCCACCAGAGCGTGCGCGCGAGCTGGTACCACGTGACGTGCCCATCCGCGTACACGGCATTGAGGCCTTCGGGCGCGCCCTTCTTGTGATTGCTCCACTTGACGAAGTAGGAGCCCTCCCAGTCGGCGTCGGTCCACGGCCGAGCGCCCTTCGTTGCCGCCCCATTTCGCGCGTGCATATCCATCCTCCCCCTCATGCGGCGGGCGGGATCCATGTCCCTCTGACGCGTACGTCCGTATTCAGAAACAAGGCATGGTCCACCATGTCCCGCAGCAATCGCACCGCGAGCCGGCCGACTTCGAAGCCATCGCAGACGTAACGACCGACGGTCGGCGGCAACAGATTCTCGCCCACATTGGCCTGCGAGATGACCCGGGTCTTCCGCAGGAAGCGGCCGTCCTCCCGTTGGAGGTTCGCGAGCACGCGGCTGGCGGTCCGATCCTCGTCGAAGATGACACCGTCGGGCCGGATCGCCCGCAGCCGGGCGCAGATGGCCTCCGGCGGCTGGACGTGGGCATCGGCGATGTCTTCCAACCCGACCGTGCCCTCCGGTCCGGGAACACGCGCGGAAACCCCGGCCAGGGTCTCGGGAAACAAGCGCACCAGCGCGATCCGTCTGGCGCCGTCCCGGAGGAGGCGACCGGCAGCCTGCCGGCCGAACGCCACATAATCCGGCCGCACCGATGCTGTGTCCGGCTCATCCACGGGGTTGGCGGTGGTGACAATCTTGATCGCTCTGTCTGCGGCCCGGATGCGCTCGAACAGCTCCGCGCCGAGCCACCCGAGAATCAAGCCCTTCACCTGCTCGCGCCGGATCTCCTCGAAGAGCCCCTCTGCGTGGGCGATGTCCTTCTGCGGGCACTTCTGGACGAGAAGCCGAAGGCCCGACGATTGGGCCTGGTGAATCATGCCGTGGAGGCGGCGAACGTAGTAGGCGTGCTCCACATCGCCCCAGGTGTCGGCGTACACGATCTCCCGAAGCGCTCCAGGGCCGTTCCGGCCGCGATCGCCCACAAAGGATCCCTTGCCGCGCACGCGATAGACCAACCCCTCTCGGCTCAGCCGGTCCAGGACCCGGCGTACCGTACTCGGACTCATGCCATAGGTGGCTGCCAGTCTGCGCTCCGAGGCAATGGCTTGGTGCGGTGTGGCAGAGAGGGTATAGGCACGTAGCTGTTCGTAGAGCGCCTCTCCCGCGAGCGCGCCCCGCATCTCATTGCCCGGCAAGGATGTGCACGCCTGGCGCGACTGCTCCACGGTGTCCCTTTGGCTAACGGCGCCCGCTCGGGCAGGCCTTACCTGCATCATATTTAGTCTATACTGCGTCATATTGCAAGAGCAATTTGATAAAAATACCGAGACGGTTTGTTCTTCATGGCCAAATACGACGCCAACCGGCCTGACACCAAACACTTGTGACAGAACACCAAGAAGGACACGAAATCCACGAAGGAGTATGAGCGCCCCCCATACCCTCGCTGTCATGCGTCGGCTTCATATTCTTCGTGCCCTTCGTGGTGACGCACGATTCCCAGATGCACGACGATGTACGATCATGGTGATTTCCAGTGAACAGTGTCAAAATACCGGAACCGTATAGACCGTAGGAAGAGGGAAAGAATTTGTGCTTGACGCCAGGCTGCAGCCCTGTCTATGCTTGCCCGGAAGGCCGCGCAACAATGCGGTGCGACCGCGCGCAGCCAGGACACAACGCGAGGGCAGGACAGGAGAGGGCACCCATGGACGAATTGACCCGGCGGCGCTGGCACAACATGCTGGTGGCTGCGCTGACCGACAAGCAGGTGGGGCCCGAGGAGCGGGACTACCTGGAGGAGATGCGCCGGGAACTCGGCCTCTCCCAAGAGGACGCCAGGGCCATCGTCGCCGACACCAAGGCCGGCCGGGGCGGGGTGGAGCTTTCCGGCACCCGGGAACAGCGCATCGAGCTTCTGCGCGAGATCGTTCGCGTCTTCCTGGCCGATGGCGTACTCCAGGAGCGCGAGAAGCGCATGATGCAGGCCGTGGCCAACCACCTCGAGATGCGCAACGACGACCTGGACGCGCTCGTGGCCGCCTGCCGCGCGGAGGCCGTCCGGCCTTCGGAGCAGAAGACGAGCGCGATGCCCGCCCCCGCTCCGGCAGGGAGCGCGCTGCCCGGGGAGGAGCCGCCCGGCACGCCGCCGCCCCAGGACGTCCCGGGCGTACCGCATCCCAAGACCGGCATCGAGCTCCTGGACGTGCCCGAGGGGACCTTCGTCAGCGGAGACATGTCCGTGGGTGGATGCGACGAGAAGAAATTCGTCAAGGCCTACCGGATCGGGAAGTACGCCGTCACGAACGAACAGTATCAGGCCTTTGAACAGGAAACAGAACGCACGGGGCGGGAAGACTACGGCCCGCTCTTCCACCGCCCCCAGCAGCCCGTGGTGGGCGTGAATCTGGACGATGCCCTGGCGTTCTGCGAATGGGCGGGCCTTCGCCTGCCCACCGAAGTAGAGTGGGAGCGGGCCGGCCGCGGCACGGACGGCCGCGCCTATCCGTGGGGCGACGACCACCCCAACCTCGTCTACTGCAACCACGCCTCAAGCCTGTTCGATGACTCGCGGCCCCGGACCAAGGAGGGCGGATCGCACCCCCACGGCATGAGCCCGGCGGGCTGCCACGACATGGCGGGCAACGTGGACGAATGGTGTTTTGCCGGAGAGCCCGACAGCAGCGGACGATTCCCTATCCGCGGGGGCAACTGGCTCTCAGCGCCCTATGCGCTCAAAATCTACTACCACAACTTTCGGGAGCGGGACTTCCGGGCCCACACACTGGGATTCCGCGTGGCCGCTGACGCCTGAAAGGAGGGATCGTGTCCAGCATCCGACGAGCCGAAAAGGCGGGCGCGTGGTACAACGCGCAGCCCGACGCGCTCCAGAAGGAACTGGAGGGGTATCTGGCCGCTGTGGACACGAGCGCGGCCACACCTCTGCTCGCCGGCGTCGTACCCCACGCCGGCCTCGCGTTCAGCGGGCCGACAGCCGCACGCGTGTACGCCTGGATCCGGGCGGCCCAGCCCGATGTGGACACGTTTCTCGTCTTCGGCGCCGTGCACACCATGCACCTGTCCCGGCCGGCCGTGTGGGCGGCAGGGGCGTGGGAGACGCCTCTGGGGCCAATCGAAGTGGACGAGGACCTGGCAACCAAACTGGTCAAGGCGGGCGTGGGCAACGAAGAGGACCGCCCTCACCAGGGCGACAATGCCATCGAACTGCAGACGCCCTTCCTGCGCCATTGCTTTCCCCAGGCCAAGATCGTGCCCGTGGCCATGCCGCCTGCGCCGCTGGCCGTGGACGCCGGCGTAGCGGCGCGGGAGGTGATCGCGCGCGCCGACGCCAAGGTCGTGGCCCTCGGGAGCACGGATCTCACGCACTACGGGAGCCCCTTCGGCCTGACCCCGGCCGGGGCTGGCCAGAAGGCACTGGACTGGGGCAAGGAAAACGACAGGCGTCTGCTCGAGCGCATGGAGGCCATGGAGGCCGAGGCCATCGTGCCGACGGCCGAACGGGACCGCAGCGCCTGTGGCGCTGGCGCAGTGGCAGCGACCGTGGCCTATGCCAGGGTCGGGGGATGCGCGCGCGGCATCGTGCTGGAACACATCACGAGCCACGATGTCATGCCCGACGGCGAAGCCAGCCACTTCGTGGGCTACGGCGCGGTCGTCTTCCCGGCCTGAGACACAGGCCAACAGAGACCTGGCGGCCGGACGGGTCGCGCGCGCGGATTTTCACGAACCTTGCGGGTACAGGGAACGCTTACAGGACACGGAACCGGCCGGACCGACCGGCAAAAACGGACATTGCAGGGGAATCCCATGGCGAATGCGAGAAGCGGAATTAGAGGATCGAGGCAGCGGGGCGCGCGCGCGTCGATGCTCGTTGGGGTACTCGCCGGCGTCGCGGCGCTCGCTGCGTTGGGAGGCCGGGAAGGGCGTAGCGGCGAAACCGTAGACAAGCCGGGCGGCCAGACCGCATCAACGAAGGACGGCATCCACCGCTTCCCGAACGACCCCTACGTCTGGGTCGACCGAAAGGAGAAAACCGTCTACATGGACGCCCAGTTCTCCCCGGACATGACCACGGTCTACTCGCTCCTCGAGTTTCTTCTGATTTCAGGGGTATGCAACGACAACAAGGAATGGACCTACGACCGGGCGTACGAGAGCGTGTTCGTAACCAAGGCCGACCCCTACTCGATCCACATGGCGTTGCTGCTGGCCGGCTTTCGGCCGGGGCCACTCCCCAAGGCGGTGCCCGAAGGGCTCAGCAAGGGGACGATCGGCGGTCGGTACAGCGGCAAGACGTCCACGGGCGCAGAGGCCAAGGAAGCCCACTACGCGCCCATGTTGGACATCCTGGTCGAGTGGAAGGAGGAGGGTAAAACGAAGCGCGTGCGGGTGGAGCGGTTCCTCTCCGACCGTGCCAAGGACGGTCCGCCCGACGCCACGCCTTGGGCCTACACCGGCTCATTCACCGAGACCAATGACAAGGGCGAGAAGGTGCTCGCCTCGAGTCTCACGCGGGTGGTGGTGGGCGCCTTCTACGACGAGTCTGCACTGATCAATCTCCCCTTCTTCACGCTCAACCCCCACCGCAGCGGGGGCGGTCTGGAGGTGAACGCCAATCACCTGCCCGGCTACTTCACGCGGGAAAAGGAGATCGTCGAAGGGTACACCAAACGGAAGATCAAGATCCCGGTGTCCCACCCGGTCACACTCATCCTCAAAAAGAGCGAGATGAAGGCCCCGGATCCGCACCAACGAATCCAGCCGACCGAGAAAGAGGCGACGCCCGACGAGGGCGCGGCGGAGAAGAACGCGGCCGATGCGAAGAAGCCGGCCGAATGAGTTTTGCCGCCTGTGGGGCAAGGCTCCGGGCATGATCGCGAGCCGCAACCCTTCTACGCCAACCCGCGGTACGCGCGGACGATGGCTTCGATGAGTTCGCGGTCCTGCGCGGGATCGAGCGCGCACACCTCAGTGAGCACAGCCCTCGGCCCCGATTCTCTGACACGCAGACGCAATGCTTCGTCCTGGGGCAAGCGTCGGCCCTCGTGATCGGCAGCGTCGAAACAGAGGGCAGCGGCAATGGTCCGCAGGATGTGCGCGGCGGGCAGCCCCTCCGCGGTAACGAGCCGGAGCGCGCCGAGGCACCGGTCGCCGGGGGCCAGCTTGCGCGCGAGGTCGCGGCCCACCCGGTAGACCGTGTCGCCCAGCGCCCGGTTCGCGAACCGCTCGAGCAGATCCTCGATGTGCGCGCGCTGGTTCGTCTCGTCGAACGCCTGCGGATACCGGCGGCTGAGCGCACGGGCCGCCTCCTCCATAGCGCCCCGGATCTCGGCCCGGAGGTCCGGATTCTCCATGCACTCCCAGACATAGGTCTTCCCGGCCAGAAAGCCGTGGTACCCGGCCGCGGCATGGCCGAGGTTGTGGATGAAGAGTTTGCGGTCCACGTAGGCGGCGAAGTGATCCTTGAGCACGAGGCCGTCGACAGCCGGCGGCGGGCCCACGAACCCCTCCCGGTCGGCCACGATCTGGTTGTAGGCCTCGGCCCAGACCTCGAGCGGATCGCGTTCGCGCACCTCGCGCGGCATCAGTGGCACCATCTTGCCGATGCTCGTCTCTACGAGCCCCACCCGCCCGGTCAGATCAAAACCGGCCGGCAGGTGTTTGGCCAACGCCTCGCGGGCGAGGACGGCGGCACCCCGCAGGTTCTCGCAAAAGAGAATGGAGACGGGCGCGTCGCGGCCCAGGAGACCGGCGGCCAAGGCCGGGAAGATCTTGGGGAGCGCGCCCGCGCCCACGGCGGTGCTGATGAGGGAAGCCTGGCGAACGGCGCGGGCGATGCCTTCCGTATCGGAGGCGTGGAGACCGCGCACGTGCTCGACCCAGATCGTCTCGGCGGTGGCAGGGGCGCGCGTGTCCTTGACGCGGATCTGGTAGCGACCGCGGGCGTTGAGCGCGTCCACGATCTCAGCCACGGCATCCACGAACACGACTTCGTAACCCGCCCGGCTGAAGAGCTGGCCCACGAGGGAGCGGCCGATGTTGCCGGCGCCGAACTGGACGATGGAGCGGGACGACGGGTTCATGCACGCAGTCTGCCCCAAGCGCGCGTCCGGGTCAAGCGTCGGGCCAGCGATTTCTCTTGTCAAGAGCACGACGCGGAGCCACGGCGCTCCTGGAGGCCGATTGAATGCGATCGCCCTGGGACGCACCTCCGAGAGCCACTTTTTCGCCTTGACAGGTGCCGGCGGGCTTCTATAATGCGCAACGTATTGTTACCCAATGGGTAAGCGGGGTTCCGGCTCTGTGCCCGGCGCGTCATTCCGGAAGGACAGATCCGAACCCGGACCCAGGGTTGGTCACACGCATCCGCTGCTGAGAAATGGACGGGTTTCATGGCTACGACAGCTGAGAGCAAAACGAAGGCCGAGATCAAGGAGGTGGCCCCCTGCCGCAAACAGGTGGAGGTGACGGTACCGGCGGAATCTGTGGACGCGGCATTCGACGAAGCCTACGTCCATCTGCGGGACAACGTGCAGATCAAAGGATTCCGCAAGGGACACGCGCCGCGGCGCGTCATGGAGCGTCGGTTCGCCAAAGAGGTGGCCAAGGACGTGCGCGCCAAACTCTTCCAGGACGCGTTTCTCGAAACGCTCAAGGACAACGAGCTCACCCCCATGGGCGAGCCTGACATCGAACTCGAAGAGCTGGAGGCCCGTTTGGGCGAACCGTTCCACTTCAGCACCGAGGTGGACGTGCGGCCGCAATTTGATCTGCCGGAATACAAGGGGCTCAAGCTGACCGAACGCGTCGAACCGGCAGACGACGAGGAGATTGATGCGCAGAT
The DNA here is from genome assembly GCA_964496245.1 of uncultured Planctomycetaceae bacterium. Lineage (GTDB taxonomy): Bacteria > Planctomycetota > SZUA-567 > SZUA-567 > SZUA-567 > CAZBZG01. The sequence goes on from CAZBZG010000100.1 coordinate 12,646, forward strand.
CGAACGGCTGCGCCAGGCCTTCGCGACCCACGAGACGGTCGATGGGCCCTCGGCCAACGGGGATGCGCTGCAGGCCAACGTGCTCATGAAGGCGGGCGAGGAGGAACTCGTCAATGCCAAGGAGCAACGCCTCCCGGTCGAAGACGGCCAGCTCTTTGGCGTGGAGATCAAAGACTTGGCGAAGAAGCTCTCCAAGCTGGGTGCCGGCGACACGGAGACGCTCAAGGTCCAGCTGCCCGACGATTACCACCGGGAGGCGTTGCAGGGCGAGCAGGCGACGATCGAATTGGAGATCCTGAAGGTGGAGCGTCCCGACCTGCCGCCTGCAGACGATCAACTGGCCAAACGCGTGGGGCTGAGCACGCTTGATGCGCTCAAGGATCGACTGCGCCAGAACATCGAGGCGGATCGACAGCAGGAAGCGCGCCAGGACCTCGAGCGCCAAGTGATCGACCAGATGATCGAGAAGACATCGTTCGACCTGCCCGAGGAGTTCTTGCAGCGGCAGATCGAAGTGAACCTCGCCCGGCGTCAGTTGCGGTTGGCGCGCAGCGGCGCGACGCGGGAATTCATGGAGGAGCAGGCCGAAGAACTCAAAGAGGAGAGCGCCAGCGAAGCCGAACGGGACCTGCGGTGGTCCATCATCTCCGACGTCATCGCCGAGAAAGAGGAGGTGGAGGTCCACGAGAGCGAGGTCCAGGCACACATCGAGGCGTTGGCCCGAGCCTACCAGACGACACCGGTGAAGATGCTGAAACGCATCCAGGACATGGACGGCCTGCCGAGCCTCGCGGCCGAGTTGCGCGACGTCAAGGTGGTGCGTCTCATCCTCGACGCGGCCGAGATCGAAGGCGATACGCAGGAAGCGAAGAGCAGAGAAGAAAGCCGCAACAACCAGGACAGCAAAGAGGAGTAGCGGATGCCCGAACAGGAAATCTACGGAGACTTGGTCCCCTTCGTGATCGAGCGCACCGGCCGGGGTGAACGCAGCTACGACATCTTCTCGCGGCTCCTGAAGGATCGGATCATCTTCATCGGGGGCACCATCCACGACAGCATGTCCAACCTGATCATCGCCGAGCTGCTCTTCCTCGAACTCGAGAATCGCGAAGCCGACGTGCAGGTCTACGTGAACTCCGGCGGCGGAAGCGTGGCGGCAGGGCTGGCGATCTACGACACCATGCAGCACCTCTCCTGCGACGTGGCCACCTACTGCATCGGTCAGGCCTCAAGCATGGGGGCCGTGCTGCTCACCGCCGGCACGAAAGGAAAGCGCTATTCCCTGCCGAACAGCCGCATCATGATGCACCAGCCCTGGGGCGGATACGAGGGCACCGCCACCGATATCGACATTCACGCCAAGGAGATCGTGCGCGTCAAGGCGCGGCTGAACGACATCCTCTCGAAGCACACCGGCAAGGATCTGGAGGTGATCGAGCAGGACACGGAGCGGGACTTCTTCATGAGCGCCGAAGAAGCGGTCAAATATGGGCTGGTCGACGAGGTCCTGGAGCCGGGCGCGATGGCCAAAGCACCCGAAGAGTCGCCTGAGTCTTCCTGACGCCCCACGCACCAACGCCAGAGAGGCGATCGATGGCCAAATCCTCACGCAAAGGTCGCAGCGGCGGATCGGATCAGGAGCAGCGCTGCACGTTCTGTGGGCGTTCGGCCGATATGGTGAAGCGCCTCATCGCCGGCCAGGACGGCGTCTGCATCTGCAACGACTGCGTACTCCTCTGTTCGAGCATTCTCGAACAGGAGGATCTGCGCGAGCGCGAACGCGATACCGAGTTCACCCTCGGCGACATCCCGAATCCTCGCGAGATCAAGGACGGGCTGGACGAGTACGTCATCGGACAGGAACACGCCAAGAAGGTGCTGGCCGTGGCTGTACACAACCACTACAAACGGTTGCGTTCGGGATACAGCAGCGGCGTCGAAATCGAGAAGTCCAACGTACTGATCATCGGCCCGTCCGGCTGTGGGAAGACGCTCATGGCCCGCGTGCTGGCCAAAGCCGTGGACGTGCCCTTCGCGATCGCCGATGCCACCACCCTGACCGAGGCCGGGTACGTGGGCGAGGACGTGGAAAACATCCTGCTCCGTCTCATCCAGGCGGCGGACAATGACGTCGCCCGTGCAGAGAAGGGCATCATCTACATCGACGAGATCGACAAGATCGGCAAACGCACGCAGAATGTGTCGATCACGCG
>CAZBZG010000101.1:0-14856 GCA_964496245.1 uncultured Planctomycetaceae bacterium
GGTGGGCGACCCGGACGGCAACGAACTGGGCACACCCGCGCGCCTGGCGTTCTGGAATCCCGAGGGCCGCGACCTCAAGTGGGTGCTGCGCACCTACATCGTCCGCCGCATGCGCGCGATCAAGAAGGGCGAGGTGGCGCCTCCGCACGCGTCCGTGCGCGTGACGGATTCGGACGGCAAGGCGATCCTGTCGGAGCGCGCGCTTTTGCACCCGTCGGAGCACTACGAGCGGACGCTCTCCTTCGAGGGCGTGCGGTTCGTGGATGTGGACGACGCGGAGCACTTCTGGACCTACACCTATCCGGCGTGTCCGACCGTGCTCGTGGGGCAGAGCATGGCGGGGGGGTGGGGACGCTTCCATCTCGAGGCCGGGTCGCTGCGCCACTGGTTCTTCCGGGTGCCGCAGGACTGCGCGTCGTTCGAGGTGCGGGCCGCCGCGCGGTACGACAAGGACGTGCTGCACCTGGAGGTCTGCGCGCCCGACCGGCGCGTGGCCGTGCTCTACGGCCGCGCAGGCACGCGTCGGATCCAGGTGCCGGCCGGTACGGCAGGCACGATCTGGCACGTGCGCGCGGACGTAGGCGACGCCACGGTCTACGCACCCGAACCCGGCACAGCCCGCTTTCCCACCATCCCCTTCACCCTCGACCTGCGCGGCGTGCCCGCCCTGCTCGCGCCCACCTGGGAGCAGTGGTTCGATCCGGCCGCACGAGCGGCGGACGAGTAGAACCCGATCGACACGGACAAGGTGCGTGCGGGTGCCATGCCCTTCCTCGGATGGGCATGCGAAGGCGCGGGCAGGTTGCAGGGCATGTCCACCTGGGGGTGGACATGGCACCCAGCCGCATGTTTGACAGGATCACAGGATGAACAGGATCTCTGGAGGCAGATCCTGTCTGTCCTGTTCTCCCGTATGCAATCCTGTGTCTTCTGTGCGAAACCGATCCGTTCTCGCGCCAGGCTCTCACCGGCCGCGTGCATAGAACACGGGCGAGCTCCAAGCGTAGTGGCCCTGCGGGGTGCGCACGCGCGCGTAGTAGTAGCCGGATGCGGGCGTGGGCTCTGCGTCCACGGCCTGGTAGGTCTGTACGCCGAACGAAGCGCCCGGGAAGTTCTCGAACACGCGGCCGTTCTTGACGATCTGCGCCTGCACCACGGGCACGGCCGCGCCCACGGTCAGGGTGAGGGTCCGCCGCTTGGCGCGCACGGGCGCGGGCCTGTCGCCGGGCTCGCGGCCGTTCACCTGGAGGCGCAGAAGGGTCTTCTGGCCGGTGGTGCCGTAAGTGGCGCCGCGCTCGAGCGCGTCATAGAGCGCTTCGCGCGTGAGCGCCTTGGCGCGGATGCCGGTGAGCTCGGCGGGCAGGCCCGTGTAGTACGCCTCGGTGCCGTGGTCGCTGCCCGCCACCACGCCCAGGAACGCGCCCTTGGCCAGGGCTTGCTGCACGCTGGTCTTGCCGCCGGCGGTGCCCGGGGTCTCGCGGATGTGATCGCCCGCCCAGCCGCTGATCTCCATGGCGCGGTCGTACTTGGGCAGCACCGTGGGATCGCCGCAGTGGAAGTGCGTGATCAGGAAGAAATCCTCGCCGGTCCGTACGAGTTGCCTGACCAGCTTGGGCACCGTGCGGCTCCTGCGCCACACCCCGTCCGGGAGCACGTCGACGGGCGCGCGCAGATAGACGTTCCGGTGGCCGGGCACGGGATGCGCCCACGGACGGTTGAGTCCCATGCTGCCGGTCCACTCGTAGGCCGGCAGGGTGACGAACCGGCCGGCCTCCAGGAACCGGTCCAGCGTCTCCTGCCAGAGGCGCACCCGGTCCGGGGTCATGTCGTGGCAGTGGTCGGCGAGCGCCCAGAAGTCGCACCCGCGGTGCTCGCCCACCTCGCGCGCCTTGGCCATGGGGTGGAGCCGGCCGTCGGAGAGCTGGCTGTGCGTGTGGATGTCGCCGAAGAAGATGGGATCCGGCCCGAACGAGCCGTCGGTCACGATCAGGTTGCTCGCGCCGTTGAGCGTCGCGTCCCCGGTCGCAGCGGCTGTGACCACGAACACCGCGCGGCTGCGGGTCGAGACCGTGAACCGGGCCACGCCCCGGTCGCGCTTGCGGAAGGTGTAGGTCGCGGGCAGGCCCTTGAGCCCGACCGGGCTGTGCAAGCGCACCTTGCCCTGGAAGCCGTCAGCCACGTTGCCCAGATCGTCCACCGCCACCGCCTGGAGGCGGAAACGTGCGCCCGGCTTGGGCGTGGGCGGCGCGTGCACGAGCAGGCGCATTGCGCGGCGGCCGCGCACGTCTACGCGCGGCGCGTCCGCGAGTTCGTGAAAGATGCGGTTGCCCACGGGATCGGCCGAGATCTTGACCGGGACGTCCGTCTGCGTCAGGAGCTGGGCGCGCACGCCCGGCCCGCGCTTGTCCTGGCCCACGTCGATCGTCACAATGTCGCCCGGCTTGAGCGCCGGTTCCTTGTGCAGGCGGGCCGTGACAGCGAACACGTTCGCGCGCGACAGGTGGAAAGACGCGCGCGGCCGGCTGCAGGACACGGAGACGAACCCCGCGTCCTGGGGGCGCTCCCACTGCAGCGGGGTCCAGTCCTTTTCGGGCAAATGCCGGCGCGACGGCGAGTTGCGGTTGCACTCGATCACTTCATTGGCCAGGTTGAAGCGCACCGCTCCGCCCGGCGCCAGGCCGTGGCGGCCGACCGTGTACACGAGCGAGAACCGTGCGAACGCACCGGCTTGTACGGCCTTCGGGCCCTGGTACCGCACCTTGCCGATCGCCTTGCGCGGTGCGGCGAAGACGCGGGCGTCCACCGGCCCGTCGGCCAGCAGGCCGAAGCAGAAGACCGGAATGTCGTAGAGCTCCACGAACGGCCGGTGGTCGGGAATCGGGCACCAGGCTGTGATCGCGCCCGTGGCCGCATGCTGGCGGACGAGGTCGAACGCCAGGGGCTGGTCGGCCAGGCGGGCACGCGTGAGGCCGAGGGTCCGCAGCGGCAGGCGGACGGTGGCGTGCCAGCGCCGCTTGTCGCGCCGGATCTCTGCAAAGCCCTTCGGCGTTTTGAGGGTCCGGCCGCCCCGCCAGAGCCCGGCCCGGCCGTCTGCCTTGAGGCCGGCCTGGATGACGCAGCCTTCGGCGTCGAGCAGGTTGAACGAGACGTACTCCGCGTCGAAGAAGTCTTCGTCCTTCTCGCGTTGCGCGGCAAGGCCTTGGAGCACGGCCTCCAGGTCCGGCTCGTCCATGCCGAGGTCCAGCACGAGCGCGCTCCCCTCCAGGCGCGCGCGCCCGCGCGTGGCGTCCTCCACGCGCGGATGGCTGCCCGGGTAGTACGGACCCCGGTAGAGGTGCACGGCGATCGTGCAGGTCGTGCCGAACGCAGCCCCTTGGGAGTCGCTCACGTCCAGCACGCGCGGCTCCGGGCTCAGGCGGGTGCAGTCGTTGGTCTTGGCCGAGGCGGATTGGCTCATGGGGTGCCTTTCTGTTGAACACGCATTCGTCTTGGCGGTGTGGCCGGTAAGGAGAGGTGCATTTCGCGCTTTGGGTCCGATGAGGGAACGGCTGGCAGGCGGAAGCTCCTCGGGGCTGCAAGCGGGCGGTGCCGGGCATGCGATCCGGGGCTGGGAGGGCGTTGCGCCGCGCACGCTGGCTACGGGAAGTGCTCCTCGTCCATCCACTGGAACTGGCCGCCCTTGGGGTTGGTGTGCAGGATGTCCCACATGCGCGGTCGCAGGATGGAGATGATGGCGATGACCACGAGCAGCTCGACGAGCGTGAATCCTCCGTGCTGCGCATCACCGGTTCTTGCGCACCCCTGTGGCTTCATGGCATCCCCTCTCGCGTTGCGAGCGCCTTTGGTGCATTCTACTACACGATCGCTGTCGCGCCAGCCCCTTTCCGTTGTCCAGTGCCTGCGCTTCTCACGCCCGCACGGTCGCGAGCATGGCGGACAGCCGCTGGGTGAGTTCGGCGTGCTCGGGCCGTCCGGCCACGTTCACGTTCTCGGCCGCGTCCTGGTCGTGGTCGTAGAGCATGCGCTCGGTGGCCTGCATGTCCGCGGGGTAGGGCTCGCCGTTCTTGCCGTACCACTCGGTGTAGAGCACGTTCTCCGTGCGCACCGACTCGCCCGCGAACCACCGGCTGAAGGCTGCGTCCTTGACGCGCGCGTCCGCGTCGTCGAACGTGGGGGCCAGGCTCGTACCGGCTAGCGTGTCCGGCGTGGAGAGGCCCGTTAGGTCGCAGAGCGTGGGGAAGATGTCCACGAACTCCACGATCGCGTCGGTGCAGACGCCGCCCCGCTGGTCGGGCACGCGAAAGATCATGGGCGCGTTGAGCGAGGTCTTGAAGTTGCAGTGCTTGCACCACATGCTGTGCTCCCCGAGCTGCCAGCCGTGGTCGCCCCAGAGCACGACCACCGTATTCTCGGCGAGTCCAAAGCAGTCGAGCGCTTCGAGCACGCGGCCGACCTGGGCGTCCATGTAGCTCGTGCAGGCGTAGTAGCCGTGTACGAGCGTGCGGGCCATGTCTTCGGGCAGCGGTCCTTCCTGGGGCACGTGGAAGTAGCTGCGCAGTTCTCCCCAGTTGTGTACGGCGCGCGCGGGCGCGTCCTTGGGCGCGAACGGGTTGTCCGCGAGGTGGACGTCGCCCTCGCGGTAGAGATCCCAGTAGCGCTTGGGCGCGTTGAAGGGGAGGTGCGGTTTCAAGAAACCCGCGGCCAGGAAGAACGGCTCGTCCGACCCGCGCAGGCGGGAGAGCTCGGCAATGGCCCGGTCCGCGATCTGGCCGTCGAAGTAGGCGCTGTCCGGCACGTCCGCGCATTCGAAGGGCGGCCCGCGCTGGCCTTCCTCCTGGGCGACGGCGATGTTCTCGGGCGTGAGGTAGTTCCGCCAGCGCCCTCCCTTCTTCGAGGTGGGCTTCCAGGGCGCGGACGTCCAGCTCTGCTCTTCCGAATCGTCCATGTGGTGGAAGATCTTGCCCACGGAGATCGTCTCGTACCCGTTCGCCTTGAAGTGCTGGGGCAGGGTCACGGCGCCGGGCAGGTCCTCGTCCACGCGCGCCAGAAAATCCACGAACCGGTCGCGCTGCGGGCGCATGCCCGAGAGCAGGCTCGCGCGCGAGGCGCCGCAGACGGGCACCTGGCAGTAGGCCTGGTTGTAGAGCGTGCCCTGGCTGGCGAGCTCGTCGATGTGCGGGGTCTTCATCTGCGTCTCGCCGTAGCAGCCGAGCTGCGGGCGCAGGTCGTCCACCGGGAGGAAGAGGATGTTCGGGCGAAGCATGGATTGTCCTTTCGTCATCGTGTTCACGTCGCGCTCTTGTAGTCCTTGGCCATACTCTTCCTGAGGCTCTCGCCGAGATACGTGCGGCGGTTCTGGCTGGCGCGGATCTCGCGGCTCACCTGTTCGGGGTCCCAGTCGCGCATCAGGATCTGCAGGAGTTCGCCGAGTACCTTCTGGTAGGCCGCGTCGCCGGCGAGGTTGGTGGTTTCCTTCGGATCTTGGTCCATGTCGAAGAGTTCGAGGCCCTGGCCATGGTAGTAGCAGAGCTTGTACTGGTTGTGGCGGACCATGCGGTGCGGGCCCTGGGTGTCGCAGCCGTAGTACTCGCAGAACACGGGGGCGGGCGCGAGCGCTTCGTCGCCCTGGAGCGCGGGCCAGAGGCTGCGGCCGTCGAGCGGCACGTCCCAGTCCGCGACGCCGGCTGCGTCGCGAAACGTGGGATAGAGATCGAGCAGGCTCACGGGCGTGGCGATGCGTGCGCCCGCGCGCACGCCGAGCGCCTCGCCCGCGAACACGAGGGGCACGCGCGCAGCATCGTCGTAGAATACGCTCTTGGCCCACAACCCGTGTTCGCCCCACATGTCGCCGTGGTCGGTGGTGTAGATGATGAGCGTGTTGTCGAGCAGGCCTTCGGCTTCCACGCAGTCGACCACCTCGCCGATCCAGGCGTCGAGCATGGTGACCATGGCCAGGTAGGCCTTGCGGCTGGCGGTCACTTCTTCCTGGGTCATGTGGACGAATCCCCAGACCGGATCGGCCCAGTGCTGGTGGAAGGGGTTGAGCGCTTCGGTCGCGACCGGCGTCGGGATGTCCACGTCATCGTAGAGCGCCAGCGCCTCCTTGCTGCAGACCATAGGGTAGTGAGGGAAGTTGTAACCCACGGTCAGGCAGAAGGGCTGCGTACCGTCCTGTTCGCGCAGAAACGAGAGGGCCTTGGCGTGGATGCGTTCCTCCTTGGCCCAGTACGTGTGGTCTTCGGGCGTGTCGCACGCGTGGATCGCGGAAAAGTTCTTGTAGCCCGTGCCGTTGGGGTTCTCCTCGCCCCACCGAAAGCCCCCGATCTGGGCGGGGGTTTCGTTCCAGTGGTCCATGAACCCGTGGCGCTGGTCGGGGCCCAGGAAGTGCATCTTGCCGTCGAGCGCCGTTCTGTAACCGGCCCGGGCGAGCATATGGGCCCAGGTGGGCAGGTCGCTCGCGAGCGGACAGCCGTTGTCGTAGGCGCCGATCTTGTAGGACTGCAGCCCGCTCATGAGCGCATTGCGGCTCGGCACGCAGATGGCTTGGTTGCAGTAGGCGTGTTCGAAGAGCGTGCCCCTCTGCGCCAGGCGGTCGAGGTTCGGGGTGATGGCGAAGTCCGCGCCGTAGGCCCCGATCGTGTTCGGGCTGTGCTCGTCGCTGATGATGAAGAGGATGTTGGGCGGAGGCATGGGGGTCCTTTGGCAGTTGGGCTGCGTGTACGGGACGCGTGGCTACCGTAGCCGCTGTTGCGCGTCCGGTCAATCCTGAAACGAGATGGACGGCAGCATGGGATCTTCGTCAAGGAGGTGGACTTGCGGACCGTCGGCCGCCTTGGTGATGCGGTAGACGCTGCCGGCCGGCCGGGCACGGAGCTTGACCGTGCCGATGTCGGGCACGTCCACGGTCACCTCCCGCTCCTTGCCGTCTGCCGCCCAGGCCGTGAGGAGGCACACGGGTTCGGTCTTGTGCGTGCGTGCGAGCACGCGCACGGCGGCCAGGGGTTCGGCCCGGCCGCGGGCGCATTCCTCCCAGAGCGCGTCGGGTGCGAGCGGACTGATCACGGTTTTCATGCCCGGGTGCCATTCGGTGCCGTCGTAGGACTTGGCCTTGGCGCTGAGGAGCTTGCCCTCGGCGTCGCGCGTCCAGGTGCCTTCGGGCACGTCGCGCTTGTCCGGGAAGTGGCGCGCGCAGGTGACGCAGAGCTTGTACTTGTCGGGGTCGGATTGCACCAGAGCGATGGTCTTGGCTTCGTCGCTCGTGGGGTCTTCGATCTTCTTCAGAGACTTCTCGGTGATGTACCCCCCGAGCTCCACCGCATACCCCCAGCGATCGGCAAAGGCCTTGCGCAGGGCGAACGGCTGGGACCAGCCGTACCGGGTGAGCGGCGGGAGCGTGGGCCCGTCCATGTGTCTCCAAGGCTGCGGATCGCTGTTCGGAGCGCTCCCGCGCGTCCGCAATGGATCAGGTCTCTCCCGGTCCGGCAGGAGCCGGACCCTCCGACCCCCCTGCCGACCTCACCCCGGCGGGGCGCGTGTCGGAGGGACGCGCTCCCGCGCGTCTGCAACGCGTCATGTTGTCCGCGGTCCGGCAGGAGCCGGACCCTCCGAGCGCAAGCGGCCGCGTCCCTCAGACGCTCGCGCGAGTCGATAGCGCCTCTGCCGCGCCTCAGGGTCTCACGCGCAGCGCAAACGCCTTGGTCGCATCGATCCGGCCGAGGTCGATGCGCATGCGCTGCCCCTGCTTGGTGACGCAGGTCTTGGGATCCAGCCGGCGGCGGTCGAGTCGGATGCGCCTCGGCCGGCGCGCGAGCGGGAGCAGGACCTGCATGTGCCGGTCCTTGGCAAAGGGCCTGCCCGCGGGCTTGCGGCTGCGGAGGACGAGTTCCTTCCCCCTGTCTTCCAGCGTGAAGCGCGTCTTGCAGAATCCTTTCTTCTCAAAGCGGCAGGACGTGCCGTCGTCCTCGTAGAGCACGGCCTCGCCGTCCGCACCCGGATAGACGTCGAGGACGAGCGGATCGACGTGAGCGGCGTGCAGGTTTGCGTCCGGGTCCTGGCGCAGAAGGATGCTGCCCGCGCGCACGTAGACCGGGATCTGGCTCAAGCCCACGCGGCGCGTGAACGTCCGGCCGCCGTCCAGCCGGCGCCGGCCCTCGAAGGTCCACCAGTCGCCGGCCGGCAGGGTGATGCGCCGTTGGTTCTCGGCCGTGAGCACGGGCGCGACGAGCAGGTCGGGGCCGAAGAGGAACTGGTCGAACGGGTAGGCGTCCTGGTTCGCCGGCTCGTCCAGGAAGAGGCCGCGCACGGGCGGCACGCCGGTCTCGTAGTGTTCGCGCGCGGCTGCGTAGACGTAGGGGAGCAGGCTGTTGCGCACGCGCAGCCAGCGCTTGCACGCGCCCTTGTCGAGGCCTTCGTAGTCCCACGGCTGGCGGCTGCCCGCACCGGGTGCGCTGTGGAAGCGCAGCACCGGATTGAAGACGCCGAACTGGAGCCAGCGCGTGTAGAGCACGGGGTCGATGATGGCTGCGCCGTCGGGGTTCTCGCGGATCATCTGTTTTCCGCAGCAGAACCCGCCCATGTCGTGGCTGACGTAGGCCAGGCCCAGGTGGCCGGCGCGGATGTTGAACTCGCACTGGAGCTGGAGCACCTCCCAGCAGACGCTCGTGTCGCCCGTGAAGAACGCGCCGTAGCGGTGCGAGCCCATTCCGCCGTAGCGGGCCAGCAGCATGCCGCGGTGGTCGGGCCGCTTGACCTCGTCGAAGCAGAGCTTGTTGCAGACGAGCTGGTTGATGGCGCCCGGGAGCGTTCCCTTGCACCCGTCGTTCCACCAGAAGTCCAGGCCCTGTTCGAGGATGGGCTTGTGGCAACTTTTGAGGAATGCGGTCGCCTGCCGTTTGTCGCAGATGTCCACGTCCGCGGCCCGGATCGTCTTTTTGTTGTAGGTCGTCTTGTAGATGCGCTTCTGCGCCTTGGTGGCCTTGACGTAGGGTGCGAAGTGGCGGTCGTCGTCGCGCACGTAGAGCGGATGGTCGTTCAGCGTCACCGCGATGCCGCGGTCGTGGCACCACTGGAAGAACGCGGCCGGATCTTCGTAGAAGTCCGGGTTCCACTCCCAGTGTCCCCAGCCCTCCTTGTGCCACTCCATGTCGAGTACGAGCACGCTCAGCGGGTAGCCCTTGCCGGCAAAGGTCTGGATGATGCGTTTGGCCTCGGCCTCGTCGTAGGCCGGCCAGCGGCTGAAGATCAGCCCGAAGGCCTGCCGCGGCGGGAGCGGCGCCGGGCCGGTCAGCCGCACGAAGTCGGCCAAAGCCTGCTTGTAGTCCTGGGCGTAGGCGAAGAAGTACCAGTCCTGCGCCCCGGGCCGGTCGCGGGCCACGGGAAAATCGTCGTTGTCGAGCACGGGCGTGGATGAGTCGTTCAGAAAGTAATAGCCGCTCCGGGAGAGCACGCCGGTCGAGAACTTGTGGCTGTCGATCGTGGCGTTGAGCGTGCGTTCGAGCAGGCGGCCGCCGTGGTCGCGCTTCTGGGCTGCGCGGTGCCAGTTGCCCCGGTTGGCGTCTTGGGGCGGGTGCGGGCTCTTGGCGTAGTAGGCGGGGTCGGTCTCGCACTGGAGCCAGGCGAGCCAGGTCAGGCCCTTGGCGTCGGGCGGGGCCATGTCTGCGTCGTGCACGCCCTCCATCCGGGCGTCCGGTCCGTACCGGTCGAGCGAGCGCACCGTGCCGCCGAGGTTGCGCGGGTCGTTGTCGCCCGGCCGCCAGAACTGCAGCAGCTTCCCGTCCGACCAGCGCACCTCGAGGTTGGTTTCGGAGAAGGCCTGCTTGTGGTCGCGCGCGCGGATCGTCATCCGGCCCGTATCGAACACGGTCCACGCGCCGTCCCGCGACCGCTTGCGGAAGGGGATCGGCTTCTGCTCGGGATACGCGACCAGGCTGCGGCGGTCTTCGAACCGGCCGTCGGGCGCGAACTCCATGCGCACGAGCGTGGGCGAGAGGCAGGTGAAGCGATGATGTCCGACCGTGATGCGCTTGGCCATGAGGTCCTTTCCGTGGAGCGGTCGCAGGGCGGCGGGCAAGTCGGCGCTACTTCGGGCTGAAGTAGAGCGCCCAGGTGTGCACGGTCTCCGTCTTGTAGGTGCCGTTTTCGATCTTCGAGCGGATGCCCGAAGCCCAGAGCACGGGCGCGTTCTGTTCGGCTGGATCGTCCGCGTGGAGCTCGGTGCTCCCGTCCACGTGCACCAGCACGAAATGCCCTCCATTTAGTAGTTTGCCTATATTCATCCTATACATTACGTATACATCACCGAGCGTGACCTGTCAACCGGTTTTGTGGAAGAAGGCGCAACCCCTTACCTGACAAAGGGAAGCGCCTTCTGCCGCCAGCGGTCCTACGCGAGCTGGTTCGCCCCCACGCGCGTCACGCCCTTGGCTGCAGCCGCCGTGTGCGCACGCCCGTCGCGCCAGAGCTGCACGTCACACGGTTCGCAGCTTCGCAGAATGATGGCGTCGGCTGATGCGTCGAGCAGGACCGCGCACGCTCTCGTACGCGACGGACGCGCAGGAGCGCATCCCTCCGACGCCCGCCTTGAGCGCGCTGACGTCAGCCGAGCGGGGCCGCGAGTCGCTCGACCACGTCCGCGCGACCGGCAGCCACGTTGGCGCGTTCCTCCGGGTCGGCCTGGCGGTCGAAGAGCAGCGTCTCCTCGGCCGTGCGGACGAGCTTCCATTCGCGGTCGGCAGCCATGTGCCAGTCCCACTTCTTGGGCGCTGCGAGCCCGGTCTGCACGGTCTCGCGCACGCGGTCGGCTTCGCCGCGCAGCACGGGTCCGAGGCTGCGGCTGTCCCAGTCCGCGGGAATTGCCACGCTCGACGCGTCCAGGAACGTGGCCGCCAGATCGATCAGGCTCGTGGGTTCGCGGCAGACCGCGCCGGCCTGCACGCCGGGACCGGCCACGATCAGGGGCACGTTCACAGACGCGTGGCGCCAGGTGCACTTGCCCCAGAGGTCGTGGTCGCAGAGCATCTCGCCGTGGTCGCTCGCGAACACGATCAGGGTGTTGGCGAGTTCGCCGCGCGCGGCCAGGGCGTCCAGATAGATGCCGACCCAGCGGTCGATGTTTTCGAGCATGGCCACGTAGTTGCGCCGGATCTCGACGGCCTGCGGGTCGCCTTCGCGCGCCGAATGCACGGGCGGCGGCAGCGTACGGTCGCGCACGCTTTCCCACATGCGTTCGGTCACGTCCCAGGGCGCGTGCGGGCCCGTGAAGTTGACCTGCAGGAACCACGGCCGGCCGGCGGGCGCGCGGTCGATCAGGTCGAGGCCCTTCTGCCCGATCCAGTTGTCGCAATAGGCGTCCTCGGGAAGCGGTGTGGGCCGGGTCGGGTCGTCCGCGCGCGCCTCGTGGTCTGCGAGGTGCGCTTCGCGGAGGCCGCGCTCTTCGAGGTAGTGCATGTAGGGCCCGCGCTGGCCCTTGCGATCGCTCAAGAACGCGTCGATCTTGCCCTCGTTGTCGATGCCGTCGGCAAAGCCCCAGGCGTCCAGGTTGGTCGTGCCGTCCAGCCCCCACCGGTAGGTGTCCTTGTGCAGGTCGAACTTGCCGCAGCCTGTCGTGTGTACGCCCGCGTCGCGCAGCAGGCGATAGACCGTGGTCCGGTCCAGCGGCAGGTCGTCGTTGTTGTTCCGCACCGGGCACCGGCTGTACTGCACGCCCAGGGCCAGGGCGGCGCGCGACGGTGCGCAGAGCGGGGAGGCGCAGGCCGCGTCCGGGAAGGCCGTGCCCGCGCGCGCCAGGCGCTCCAGGTTGGGCGTGCGGATGTCGAGGGCCGGGTTGAGCCCGGTCCAGTCGTGCCGCCACTGGTCGGGGAAGAAGAAGAGGATGTTCGGGGGGGTACTCATTCCAGAAGCGTCCTGTCGTTTCATGATGCGAGCCAGTCCCCAGATTGCAGAGCCTTCCGGAGTGTTTCCCGGCAGGCGCCGAATCCGAACCAATCCCCGTTTTCTGCTGCTCGCTCGGGCTGGCTTGCGAATATGCCGATCCGGCAGCCCAATCAGTCCAATACATCACCTATATAGCTCCAGCATACCTCGTGTGTTGTCTTCTGTCAAGAGGTGGCCGGGGAAGTCTGTGTGCTTTCCAGTCGTTGTTCGGAAGGCGGATTCGTCGCTGCGCTCCTTAATCCGCCCTACGCCAAACTGTAACCCTCGTCTGAACCAGGCCTGAATTCGCTTGCAAGATCTGACGCCGCGGGTACGTATGGAACGATTGGCCCGCGATCGGGCCGCCCGCCGTGGGGGGTCGCGATGCTCGTCCAACCCATGCCCGAAGCTGTGGAAGCGCTCTTCCGGACCTGTGCGGCGGGCGAAGCCCGACCGGATCCGCTGATCGTCGTGGCTGGCGGGCGAGCGGTCGGTGCTGCGGGTCACGGTGCTGCGCGTGTTTCCGCTCTCCGATCCGAACCGCTACGACATCCCGGACCTGGAGGCCCTGGACGCCATGAGCCAGGCGTTTCTCGGGCAGCATCTGTGAGGCGGGATGTCCTGTAACCCGATATAGCGTAATGCGTTGCGCCGCAGCAAGCCATGCGGGCCGGTTTTCACGAAACCCCACGCGGATTGTACGTTAGGTCGACCCGTGTCATGGAACAGAACACCAGGAGAACCGCCCATGGCGCGCATGCTGCGTGAGCTGTCTAGCGAGTTCCTGCACGACCGCCACCACCTCATGGCCTTCATCCGGGGGCTGGTGCGCGATCCGGACGCGGCCGAGGACATCTTCCAGGAGGTCTGGCTGCGGCTCGCGGATGCGGCCGAAAGGCAGGCCGAGATCGAGGACACGGCCAAATGGTGCCGGGGCGTGGCGCGCAATCTCCTCCTGCATCACTGGCGCGAGCAGCGCAGCGAACGGGTGGTGGCCGACAGCGAGCTCCTCGACCTGGTGGAGACGGCTTTCGCGGAACAGGACCCGGACAAGAGCTACTGGGCGGCTCGGCAGAAAGCCATGCGCGAATGCATCCAGGAACTCCCGGGCAACCAGCGGCAGGTGCTGTCGCTCAAATACGAGCGGGGCCTTCGCATGGCCGAGATCGCCAGCCGCATCCAGCGCACGGGGGCGGCCACCATGATGCTGCTCTCCCGCGTGCGCCGCGCGGTAGCGCGCTGCTCGGAGCGGAAGCTGCGGATCAGTCCGGTCTGATCCGGAAGGAGTGTGGTATGAACGCACATACGCGGTTGGATGCATTGCTCATCGCCTGGCGGGACGGCACGCTTTCGCCGGAAGACGCAGAGGAATTGAAGGCCCTTTTGCGCGATCCCGTGAGCCGGCGGCAGCTTGTGGAGCACTTCCACACGTCGGCTGCCGTGGCCGAGAGTTTCAGCGAAGAACGGGCCGACCGGCAGGAGGACGAGACCGCTGCAGTGCTGCAGGCCCTGGAAGCGCAGCCGACCGCGGCCCCGATGCCGGCCGCCCGCCCCTCGTCGCGCCGCAAGCTCCGCAAGAACGCTGGTGGCCGCGTCAACGGCGCTTCCCCCCCGCACGGATTGCCCAGGCGTGCGCGCAAAGCCAAAGATTCGGTGCGCATCCACTGGCCCTGGGTGGCGGCGGCCGCGTGCGTGGTGCTCGTGGCCGGCGCGCACTACCTGAACGTGCGGACCGCGTCCCAGTTTCAGCAGAATGTCATGGCACGGCTCCGCGTGGCCTCGGACGGGGTCGACGTGTTCCGCCGGGGCGAGCGCTTGCCAGCGCACCCGGGCATGGACATCGTGACGGGCGACGAGATCGACGTTCCCACGGACGCTGAAGCCATCCTGCTGTATGCGGACGACAGCACCTTTGTCCGGCTGCTCGCCGGCACGCGGGGCAAGGTGTGGCAGGAAGAGGGTGCCAAACGCATCCGGCTGGATCGGGGCGAGGTCCGCTGCGAGGCAGCCCCCCAAGAACGCGGCGCCATGGAGCTCATCGCGCCCTTTGCGTCAGCGGAAGTCCTGGGCACGCGCTTCACCTTCTCGGCGCAGCCCCGCAGGACGCGCCTGGCGGTCGAACAGGGTCGCGTACGCTTCACGCGCGCCAGCGACGGCCGGTCGGTGATCGTGCATGGAGGCGAGTTCGCCACCGCAGGACCCGGGACCGGGCCGCTCCTCGCCCAGGCGCTGCCGGGCCGTGCAGCACAGAAAGAAGATGAGGCTGCCGCCGAGGCAGACCCCGCGGAGGAGGCGCCCGACACGCTGCGTCCGTCCGAGCCGCAGACGCCGGCGCTCGCCGTGGTCGACTTCACCTTGGTCGACGCGGACACGGGCAGGCCCATCCCGGGATTCGACCCGATCCCGGAAGGCGCGACCATCGATTTCGCCGCACTGCCGACGCAGCGCATCAACATCCGCGCGAATACCAGGCCCAACGAGGTGGGCAGCGTCTCCTTCCGTATGATGCGCGCAGGCGAGGTCGTTTCCGTGCCCGGCTCTTCGGAGCAGATGGAGAACTACGAGCCTTACATGCTCTGCGGCGACAGCAAGAAGCATCACGGTCCCGGTCCCACGGAGTACGATGCCTGGGAGCCTCGACCCGCGCCCGGCTCGTATCGGCTGGAGGCCAGGCCCCACGCCAAGGCAAAGGGCGGAGGCGAAGCCGGCCCCACGACGAGCGTGCGCTTCCGGGTCGAGGGGACGCAGTGAGGTCACGGTGCCATGCCCACCCCACGGGTGGGCATGCCTCCTCCCGGGCAGGGGGATGAACCCGCGCGCCCTGGCGATCCGGCAAAACAGGCGCGCGCATGCCCACCCAGGGGTGGGCATGGCACCCAGGGGCGTTTTCGGGCGTGGTTCAATTCCGGGTAACACTCGGTGAGAGCGGTTTGTAGCACAGGCACT
>CAZBZG010000102.1:0-8432 GCA_964496245.1 uncultured Planctomycetaceae bacterium
GCGGCCACACGGTCGGTTCCGGCGTGGTGGCCGAAGTGATCGAGTAGGAGAGCGGCTGTTGGCCGTTTGATCTTGGCTCTTGGTCAACAGCCAACCGCTAGTCGCCAAAGACCGCGCGCAAGCGCGACACGCAGGAGAGTAGCTCAACCGGCAGAGCACTGGTTTCCAAAACCAGCGGTTGGGGGTTCGAGTCCCTCCTCTCCTGCCAGAAACCGAACCGCGCTTCTCACTGCTCGGAAGCGCGTTCGAGGGAGCAGGGAAGCCACCGGACCAGGAGCGTACGTTGTACAAGCAGGGACAGGGAACGCTATCGCGATTCGGCGCCGTTGCGCTGGGCGTACTGGTCGGCATCTACGCCGGGCACTGCTGGTACTACTGGCACGCCCTGATCTTCGTGCCCAGCGCGCGGCTCATCGGCGCCGTAGCGCTCTTCTTCGTCGTCGCAGCAGGCGTTCTCTACCTGGTTCTCTTCCGTCCGGTCACCTCGGACTACCTGATCGACATGGACACGGAACTGCGCAAGGTCGTCTGGCCGCCCGTCATGCCCCTCTTCGATCCAAAGACCGAAGCATGGGGCTCTACATACGTGGTCATCGTGTGCACGATCGTGCTCGCGATCTTCATCTGGCTGGTCGATCTCGGACTCGACTTCACGATCACGAGGAACCTGCTTCGGCTCCTGATGTGAACGGGCAGTCGCATGGCTGAGGAATCCCATTGACGGCAAACTGGTTCACCCTCAAAGTCCAGCCCGAACGGGAGGAGAAGATCCGAGACCTCCTCCAGGAACGCATTCGCAACAAAGGGCTGGGGGACACGATCCGCACCATCCTGATCCCGACCGAGAGCATGTCGGAGATTCGCGGCGGCAAGAAGCGGATCGTCGAACAGAAGACGTACCCGGGCTACCTCTTCGTGGAGATGGATCTCACCGACGACAGCTGGTACCTGATCACCGAGACGCCGGGCGTCACGGGGTTCGTCTCCGCGAACCCCCGCGATCCCCAACCCCTACCGCCCGAGGAGATCAACCGAATTCTCAAGATCATCGATGACCGCAAGGAAAAACCCAAACCCAAGATCGAGTTCGAATCCGGACAGAGCGTGCGGATCAAGGACGGCCCCTTCGAGAACTACGAAGGCCAAGTGGAGGAGGTCTATCCCGAGAAGGGCGTGCTCCGAGTGAACGTCTTCATCTTCGGCCGTTCGACCCCGGTCGAGCTCGAGTATTACCAGGTGGAGCGATCCTAATGGCCAAGAAGAAGCAGGAAGTTGTCAACAAGATCAAACTGCAAGTCCCCGGCGGACAGGCCACCCCGGCCCCGCCCGTGGGCCCCGCCCTCGGCCAGGCCCAGGTGCCGGTCGGGGACTTCGTGCAGCGGTTCAACGCGGCGACGCAGGAGATGAACGGGATCATCGTGCCCGTGGAGATCAGCGTCTACGCCGACCGCTCGTTCGATTTCATCGTCAAGAGCCCCCCCGCCGCCGTGCTCCTGAAGCGGGCGGCCGGCATCGCCAGCGGCTCAGGCGTGCCGAACAAGGAGAAGGTGGGCAAGGTCAAGCAATCCGATCTCCAGGAGATCGCGGAAACCAAGATGAAGGACCTCAACGCCCGCGACATGGACGCGGCCAAGAAGATTATCGCGGGCACGGCCCGCAGCATGGGCATCGAGGTCGAAGACTGAATCATCAACGGAGGAGCTGACGCCATGCCAGCCGTGCGCAGCAAGCGATACCGCCAGAGCAGCGAAGGGCTCGATCCGCACGCGACCCTTTCGGTCGACGAGGCGGTCAAGGCGGTCAAGGAACGAGCCAACACCAAGTTCGACGAGACCGTGGATCTCGCGGTCAAGCTGAACATCGACACCAAGCAGTCGGACCAGCTTGTGCGCGGCAGCTTCGCCCTCCCCCACGGGACCGGCAAGCAGGTCCGCGTCATCGCCTTCTGCGAGGGTGACGAGGTGGAGGCGGCCAAGGCCAACGGCGCCGTCGAGGCCGGCGGCGAGGAGCTGGCCGAGAAGATCCAGCAGGGCTGGATGGACTTCGACGTGGCCCTCGCGCACCCCAAGATGATGCGCTTCGTGGGCAAGCTCGGCAAGACGCTCGGGCCCAAGGGGCTCATGCCAAGCCCGAAGAGCGGGACCGTGACCGACAACGTGAGCCAGGCGGTCAAGGAGTTCGTGGCCGGCAAGATCGAGTTCCGCAACGACAAAGAGGGCAACATCCACATGCCGGTGGGCAAGGCCGGCTTTGAGGAGCCACAGCTCTGCGAGAACGTCCGCGCCGCAATCCAGCACCTCCTCTCTATCCGTCCAAGCGCGGTCAAGGGCGAATACGTCAAGAAGATCCGCCTGTCCAGCACCATGGGCCCGTCGTTCCGGGTGGCCCTCCCCTGACACGACGTTCGCAGGGGCGCATTCCAAGGGAACCGAGATGCCGAACCGAGTCAACACACTGCTTGCGAAGGAATATGCCAGACAGTACCGTGACGTCGACACCTTCTTCTCCATCGGATACGAAGGGCTCGACGTGGAGGCGACCAACCAGCTTCGCGCGAGGTTGGCCGACCGGAGCATCCGTCTGTTCTTCGTGAAGAACCGCATGATCCGACGCGCCATGAGCGACCTCGAGCGGGTCGACATCACACCGATCTGCCAGGGCCAGACCGCCCTGGCCGACGGCGCCGAAGATCCGGTCGGTCTGGCACGTTTGCTGGTCGATTTCCAGAAGGACCACAAGGAACTGCGCATCCACGGCGCTGTGGTCGAGGACACCCTGCTCGACGAAGGCAGCGTCAAAGACCTGTCCAAGGCACCGAGCCGGGAGGAGCTCAAAGGCATGATCGCGGGCCAGGCGCTGGCGCCCGGCGCGGCCATCGGGGGCGCGCTCTTGGGACCGGCTGGACGGCTCGCCAGTCAGATCGAGAAGATCGCCGAGGCAGCGGAAGAACCCGCTGCCTAGCGACGATGGGAGATATGGGAAACGATTTTGGATTGTCGGCCCCCTGTGCGGGGCGGGACAGCATTGGGCAATGAAGCAGGAGCAATCATGAGCGCGGAAACAGAAGCCCCGGCGGAAGCGGCGACCAAGGAATGGAGCGCGGAGACCAAGGAACTGGGGGACAAGATCGTCGGCCTCAGTCTCTTGCAGGCCAAGGAGCTCTCGGACTACCTCAAGGAAGTGCACGGCATCGAACCGGCGAGCGGCGGAGCCGTGATGATGGCGGCCCCGGGCGGCGGCGAAGAAGCAGTCGACGAAGGGCCGAGCACCGTCGACGTCGTGCTGACGAGCGCCGGCAGCGCCAAGATCCCGGTGATCAAGGCCGTCCGGGAGATCACGGGCCTGGGCCTCAAGGAAGCCAAGGCCGTGGTCGACAGCGCCCCCGCGCCCGTCAAGGAAAGCGTGGAGCCCGAGGAAGGGGAGAAGCTCAAGGCGCAGCTCGAAGAAGCGGGCGCGACGGTCGAGCTGAAGTGACTCCCTGAGCGTCTCGAGAGCGGGCCGCGGATCGCGGATCGCGGACCGCGGATCGCAAGAGGCGACATCCGGCACCCCCTTTTGAGGACAAGAGGCTCATGAACAACCAAGGCACCAAAGACGTGCGTTTCTACGGAAAGGCCTTCCATGAGTTCGGCCTGCCCGATCTGATGGAGACGCAGCGGCGGTTCTATGCCGAGTTTCTGCAGAAGGATGTGCCCGACAAGGAACGCAAACACGACGGGCTCCAGGCCATTTTCAGCGAAGTCTTCCCGATCGAGAGCTACGATGGCTCGGCCAGCATTGAGTTTCTGGAATATGAAATCGGGGAGCCCCGCCACACGCCGGAGGAATGCCGGCAACTGCGGCTCACGTACGCCACACCGCTCAAGATCCGGGTCCGCCTCAACCGGACCGAGCCCGTGGAGGAGTGGGTCTACCTCAGCGAAGTGCCTCTCATGATCGGGGGAGGCGAGTTCGTCATCAACGGCGCCGAACGCGTGATCGTGACGCAGATCCAGCGGTCGCCGGGCGTGGACTTCTCCGTGGATACGCACTCCTCGGGCAAACGCCTCCACGCCTGCCGGATCATCCCGGAGCGCGGGAGCTGGATCCAGGTGGAGGTGACCTCCAAGGACATCCTGACCGTACGAATCGACCGTTCCGGCAAGATCGCGGCGACCACCTTCCTGCGCGCGCTCACGCCGGAACTGGATACGGACGCCGACATCCTCCGATCCTTCTACGAGACACAGGTCATCGAGTTGACCCCCAAAAACATCCAGAAGTACCAGGGCGCCATCTGCGTCTCCCAGGTCATCGACAACAAGAAGGACGAGGTCGTCGTGGACGCCGGCACGCAGCTGACCGACTTCGTCTTCGAGCAGCTCAAGACGCTGGGCGTCAAGGAGCTGGAGATCATCGACGAGGTGGCGGACAAACTCATCCTCAACACGCTCGCCGAGGACGAGAGCCACACCCACGAGGAGGCGCTCAAGCGCATCTACTCGCGCCTGCGGCCCGGCACGCCCGTCAGCATCGACAAGGCCAAGGAGCTCTTCGCCGAGCGTTTCTTCGACGAACGCCGCTACAACTTCGGCGAGATCGGCCGTTTCCGGCTCAACCGCAAGTTCGGCGTGGAAGACGACGACCGCATGACGCTGGGCGGGGTGGACTTCCTGAACATCTGCCACTACATCCTCAAGCTCCGCGCCGACGAAGGCGAGATCGACGACATCGACCACTTGGAGAACCGGCGCTGCCGGACCATCAAGGACCTCGTGATGACCGAACTCCGCAACGCCATGATCAAGCTGCGGCGCGGCGTGCGGGAGCAAATGGTCATCAAGGACGTGGACGAGGTCCGGCCCCACCAGCTCATCAACGCGACCACCGTCTCCAGCTCCCTGGAATACTTCTTCGCGCGCGGCGAGCTCTCCCAGGTGGTGGACCAATCCAACCCGCTCTCGCAGCTGGTGCACGAGCGGCGCCTGTCCGCTCTCGGGCCCGGCGGGCTCAATCGCAAGCGCGCCGGCTTCGAAGTGCGCGACGTCCACACGTCCCACTACGGCCGCATCTGCCCCGTGGAGACGCCCGAAGGCACGAACATCGGCCTGATCGTGTCGCTCGCCAACTACGCGGCCGTCAACAAGCTGGGGTTCCTCATCACGCCGTACTACATGGTCAAGAACCACCGCATCACGGACGAAGTCGCGTATCTCCGCGCCGACGAGGAAGACACCCACTACATCGCGCAGGCGGACGTCGAGGTCGACGACAAGGGCAAGATCCTGCCGGATCGCGTGATCTGCCGTCACCACGAGGAGTTCATGATCTGCAATGCGGATCAGGTGACCCTCTGCGACGTGGCCCCCAAGCAACTCGTCGGCATCTCGGCAAGCCTGATCCCGTTCCTCGAACACGACGACGCCAACCGGGCGCTCATGGGATCCAACATGCAGCGCCAGGCCGTGCCCTTGGTCCAGCCCGAGGTGCCGCTGGTCGGGACGGGCATGGAGAAGGCCATGGTGCGCAACTCCGGCATGGTCGTACGCGCCCAGGAAGACGGGGAGGTGACCTACGCCGACGCGCTCGAGATCCGCGTGACCTCTGAGCAGCTCACCACCGGCGAACGCGTCTACAAGCTGCACAAATACAAGGGCCTGAACGACGGGACCACCCTCAACCAGATCCCGCTCGTCCGCCGCGGTGATGAGGTCAAGCAGGGCGAACCGCTGACGCAGGGCGCCGCGACCCGGGACGGCGAGCTGGCCCTCGGTCGCAATTCGCTGGTGGCGTTCATGAGCTGGGAAGGCACGAACTTCGAAGACGCCATCCTGGCGAGCGAACCGCTGATCCGCGACGACACCTATACCTCGGTCCACATCGAGGAGTTCTCGACGGAGATCCGTGAGACCAAGGTCGGCAGCGAAGAGATCACGCGCGACATTCCCGGCGTCTCGGAAGCTGCACTGGCCCATCTGGACGAGGACGGACTCATCCACATCGGGACCAAGGTCAAGCCCGGCGACATCCTGGTCGGCAAGATCGCGCCCAAGGCCAAGAGCGAGTTCTCCTCCGAAGAGAAACTGCTCCGGGCCATCTTCGGCCGTGCAGGCGAGGACGTCAAGAACGACAGCCTCACAGTGCCGCCCGGGACCGATGGGTACATCATCGACGTCAAGCGCTTCAGCCGCCGCGGGCCGGTCACCGACGAAGACCGGCGCGCGATCCGTCGCCAGTGCCGAAAGCTTGAGGTCGAGATGGAAGAGAAGGTCGTCGAGGAGATCAAACTCAAGTTCAGGCGACTGGTCGAGGCGCTGGGCAACAACCCCGTCAACCAGAGGACCGGCAAGGTCCTGCGGTTGCCGCGGGCGAGCGACTACGAACGCCTTATCGAGCTGCAGGAACAGATGCAGCTGGGCGCCCTCGAGATCCCCGCGTCCAAGCGCGAGCGCGTGCAGGCCATCTGTCTGGAACACGACCGGCGCATCCGCTTCCTCGAGACGCGGTGCGAAGTGGAAGTCGGTCGCCTCAAGCGCGGCGATGAACTCAAGCCGGGCGTGCTCGAACTCGTCAAAGTCTACGTGGCGGTGAAGCGCCGGCTGAGCCTCGGCGACAAGATGGCCGGCCGGCACGGGAACAAGGGCGTGGTCGCCCGCATCCTGCCCGAGGAGGACATGCCCTTCCTCGAGGACGGCACCCCCATCGAGATGATCCTGAACCCCATGGGCGTGCCCTCGCGCATGAACGTGGGGCAGATCCTTGAGACGCACCTGGGCTGGGCGGCCTCCAAGCTCGGCTTCCGCGCGATCACCCCAGTATTCGACGGCGCCAAGGAGAAAGAGATTTTCGCCGCGCTCAAAGAGGCCGGACTGCCCGAGGACGGCAAGGCCATCCTGTACGACGGCCGTACGGGCGAACCGTTCCACGAGCCCATCACGGTCGGCATGATGTACATGATGAAGCTCCACCATCTGGTGGCGGACAAGATCCACGCCCGCGCCACGGGCCCTTACAGCCTGATCACCCAACAGCCGCTCGGTGGCAAGGCCCGCAACGGCGGCCAGCGCTTCGGAGAGATGGAGGTCTGGGCCCTACAGGC
Source organism: uncultured Planctomycetaceae bacterium (assembly GCA_964496245.1). GTDB lineage: Bacteria > Planctomycetota > SZUA-567 > SZUA-567 > SZUA-567 > CAZBZG01. The sequence continues at coordinate 7,079 of CAZBZG010000102.1, forward strand.
CTACGGCGCAGCCAACCTGCTTCAAGAACTGCTGACGGTCAAATCCGACGACGTGGACGGCCGCACCAAGATCTACGAAGCGATGATCAAGGGCGAGAACACGGTGGAGCCCGGCATGCCCGTGAGCTTCGACGTACTCTGCAACGAGATCAGGGGCGTGGGGCTGAACATCCGCCTCGAACGCGCGAACGCGTTGGAGTAGGATCCGCCACGTCCCCGAACCCGGAATCCAGGAGGGTACCACAGTCATGCCCGATCAGCTCTACGAACGCATCAACGACTACTCGCGGATCACCGTCGGCCTGGCCGGTCCCAACGATATCCGGAGCTGGTCCTACGGCGAAGTCAAGACACCGGAGACCATCAACTACCGCACCTACCGGCCCGAGAAGGACGGCCTCTTCTGCGAACGGATCTTCGGACCCGAGCGCGACTGGGAATGCTCCTGCGGCAAGTTCAAGGGCATCAAGTACAAAGACATTATCTGCGACCGCTGCGGGGTCAAGATTACCCACTCGAAGGTGCGCCGGACCCGCATGGGACACATCAATCTGGCCGTGCCCGTCGTCCACATCTGGTTCTTCCGCGCCATGCCGAGCCGCCTGGCGACCCTCCTCGGCATCAAGTCCACGGCCCTGCAGCAAGTCATCTACTTCCAGCGCTATGTGGTCACCGACCCCGGCGACACCCCTCTCAAGGTCACCGAGCTGCTGACCGAAGAGGCGTACCGGGAGTGCCGTGAGAAGTACGGCGACGACTTCAAGGCCATGATGGGCGCCGAATCCGTCCGAGAGCTCTTGAAGCAGATCGATCTGGCCGAACTGCAGACGGAGATCAAGGCCGAGCTCGACGCGTGTACGACCAAGCTGAAATCTGAAAACCTGGTCAAGCGGCTGCGCATCGTACAGGCCATGCTCGCGAGCGGCAACGATCCGATTTGGATGACCATGGACGTGATTCCGGTCATTCCGCCCGATCTCCGGCCCCTCGTCCCGCTCGACTCGGGCAACTTCGCAACCTCCGACCTGAACGACCTCTACCGCCGGGTCATCTACCGCAACAACCGGCTGTCCAAACTGCTCGACCTCAATGCGCCCAGCGTGATCGTCCGCAACGAGAAGCGCATGCTCCAGCAGGCCGTGGACGCCCTCTTCGACAACGGCCGGTGCAAGCGGCCCGTGCAGGGCGCGGGCAACCGTCCTCTCAAGAGCCTGACCGACATGGTCAAGGGCAAGCAGGGCCGCTTCCGCGCAAATCTGCTCGGCAAGCGCGTGGACTATTCGGCGCGGTCGGTGATCATCATCGGACCCGATCTGCACCTCGATCAGGTGGGCCTCCCGAAGAAGATCGCCCT
>CAZBZG010000102.1:8442-14801 GCA_964496245.1 uncultured Planctomycetaceae bacterium
CGAACTCTTTCAGCCCTTCATCATCCGCAAGCTCAAGGAGAAGGGGCTGGCCGACACCATCAAGAGTGCCAAGACCATGCTCGAGCGGAAGGACGAGGAGATCTGGGACGTGCTCGAGGAGGTGATCGAGGGGCATCCCGTCATGCTCAACCGGGCGCCCACCTTGCACCGGATGGGCATCCAGGCCTTCTATCCCGTGCTGGTGGAAGGCGACGCCATCCGCATCCATCCGCTCGTCTGTTCCGGGTTCAACGCGGACTTCGACGGTGACCAGATGGCCGTGCACCTGCCCCTGACGATCCAGGCCCAGGCCGAGACCGCCCTTCTGATTATCGCCACGGCCAACATCTTCTCGCCGGCGCACGGCGGGCCCATCATCACGGCGGACCTCGACATGGTCCTGGGGTGCTATTACCTGACGCTACCGCGCGACGGCGCCAGGGGCGAGGGCAAGATCTTCCGGGACATGCAGGAAGTGCTTCTGGCCTACGAGGAAGGGCATCTGGACATCGGGGCGCGGATCAAGGTCCGGATCTCCGAGGATTTCGAGATTGTGGCCGAGAGCAGTGAGGACGAGATCGAAGCGAAATCTCGTCTCCTGCCGACCACCGCGGGCCGCATCCTCTTCTTCGATATCCTCCCCACCGGCATGCCTTTCTACAACAAGGTCATGAACAAGAAGGGCCTCAATGCCGTGGTCAGCGATTGTCACCTCCGGCTCGGGCGCGCGGCCTCGGTCGAGTTCCTGGATGCCATGAAGGAGACCGGATTCCACTATGCCACAATGAGCGGCCTTTCCTTCGGCGCCAAAGACCTCAAGACCCCCAAGAGCAAAGAGAAGATCATCTCCGAAGCTGAGCAGAAGGCCAAGACGATCGAGGAAGCCCATCAGATGGGCGACATCACCGACGGCGAACGCTACAACCAGGTGGTGGACGCGTGGACCCATGTCACGGAGGAGATCACGAACCACCTCCTCAAGGAACTCCGCAACGACACCGAACGCAACAAAGCGCCCTACCTCAATCCCATCTGGGCCATGTACGATTCGGGCGCTCGGGGGTCGACCACGCAGATTCGGCAGTTGGCGGGCTTCCGCGGGCTCATGACCAAGCCGAGCGGCCGGATCATCGAGACGCCCATCAGGGCGAATTTCCGGGAGGGTCTGCGCGGACTGGAATACTTCTCCTCCACGCACGGCGCACGCAAAGGCCTGGCCGACACGGCCTTGAAGACGGCCGACTCGGGATATCTCACCCGCAAGCTGGTCGAGGTCGCCCAGGACGTCACCATCACGGCCCTCGACTGCGGCACGGAGAATGGCCTGGCCAAGGGCGCCATCACGGCCGGCGAACACGAGGAGATCTCCCTGGCCGACAACATCTACGGCCGGGTGGCCTGCGACAACATCGTCGACATCCTGACGAACGAACTGGTCGTGGCCAAGGGCGACCTGATCGACCGCGAGGCCGCCGACCGCATCGAGAACCTGGACCTGGGCAAGATCCGCGTGCGCAGCCCGCTCACCTGCGAGATGTCCTTCGGCATCTGCGCCAAGTGCTACGGCATGGACCTCTCCACCGGCAAGCTCGTTGAGAGCGGGACAGCCGCGGGGGTGATCGCCGCCCAGTCCATCGGGGAACCGGGCACGCAGCTCACCATGCGCACGTTCCACATCGGCGGCATCGCCAAGCACGCGGTGCGGGAGAGCGAGGTGCGCTCCGACGTGGCGGGCTTCGTCAAGTTCATCAATCTCCGTACGGTCGAAACGAAGCGCAAGAACGAGCGCGGCCGGACCGTCAACGTGACGGCCGTTCTGAACCGCAACGGCTCCATGGTCGTGTGCGACGAGAAAGGCCGGGAGATCGGCGAACCCATGGACGTACCGGCCGGCGCCCTGCTGCGCGTGACCGAGGGCGACAAGGTCAAGGCCCGCCAGCCGCTCGCGCAGTGGGATGCCTACAACACGCCGCTCCTCACAGAGAAGAGCGGGTACATCCGCTTCGAGGACATCGTCGAAGGCACCACCATGCGGGTCGAGACCGACGCCTCCGGCTACCCGCGCAAGGTCATCACCGAGCACAAGGGCGACCTGCATCCCCAGATCATCGTGACCGACAAGGACGGGCAGATTCTGGCCTACTACTCGGTTCCCGACAAGGCTCACTTGCGCGTCGAGGAAGGCGACGAGGTGGAAGACGGCCAGGAACTGGCCCGCACCCCCCGGGAGATCGGCACCACACAGGACATCACCGGCGGCCTCCCCCGAGTGACCGAACTCTTCGAGGCCCGGAAGCCCAAGGACCCGGCGGTCATGAGTGAGGTGGACGGCATCGTGGAGCTCGGCGAGCGGCGGCGCGGCAAGCGCGTCATCAAAGTCAAAACCGAGACCGGCAAGGAACACGAACACCTCGTCCCGCAGGGCAAGCACGTACGCGTCCACACGGGCGACCGCGTCCGCGCCGGGGAGGCGCTGCTGGACGGGCCGCTCGTCCCGCACGACATCCTCGACATCAGCGGCGAGGATGCCCTCCAGGACTACCTCCTGACGGAGATCCAGCGGGTCTACCGCGCCCAGAACGTACGCATCAACGACAAGCACATCGAAATCATCGTCAAGCAGATGATGAACAAGGTGCGCGTGGAGGACCCGGGCGACACGTCGTTCCTGCCTACGGATGCCGTGCCGAAGGCCACCTTCCACAAGGTGAACCAGGAGGTCATGGCCCAGGGCGGAAAACCCGCGAGTTCCAAGCCGCTTTTGCAGGGCGTGGCGCGGGCCAGCCTCAGTTCCGAATCCGTGGTGGCTGCGGCTTCGTTCCAGGAAACCACCAAGGTGCTGACCGATGCGGCCCTGGCCGGGCGCCAGGACAGCCTGCGCGGACTCAAGGAAAACGTGCTGATCGGACGGATGATTCCGGCGGGGACGGGTTACCCCGAACTCCGCCGTGCCCAGGTCCGCATCGCCGAAGACGCCCTCCCCCAGGAAGAGCCGCCCGAGAGCCCGGAGGACGAACTGAGCCGCGATCTGGAAAAGGCCTTGCATTTGTAGGTTTGCGTGTTATATAGAGGGCTCGCACGTTTCGAGACGAGAAGGACGCGAACGAATGCCTACGATCAACCAACTGGTACGCCGGGGACGCAAAAAAACCAAGAGCAAGAGTGGTGCGCCGGTCCTGCAGTCTTGCCCCCAGCGGAAGGGCGTCTGCCTGCAGGTGAAGACGCAGACTCCCAAGAAGCCGAACTCGGCGCTCCGCAAAGTCGCCCGTGTCCGCCTCACCAACGGCAAGGAAGTAACCGCGTACATTCCCGGCGAGGGGCACAACCTGCAGGAGCACTCCATCGTCCTCGTACGGGGTGGACGCGTCCGCGATCTCCCGGGCGTACGGTACCACCTGATTCGCGGCGTCAACGATGCCGCCGGCGTCGAGAGCCGGCGCCAGAGCCGCAGCAAGTACGGAACCAAGATCGCCAAGAAGTAGATGAGGGAAGCCCACCGATGAGCGTAAAGTCCACTCCCGTCACCGGTCCCAGCGTCAAACCGGATGCCCGCTACGGCAATGTCATGATCAGCAAGTTCATCAACTGCATGATGTGGCAGGGCAAGAAATCCGTGGCTGAGAAGATCTTCTACAAGGCCATGGACACCATTGCAGGCAAGATCAAGGACAAGTCGCCCGACCGGGTGTTCGAAGAGGCCATCAACAACGTCAAGCCCATGGTCGAGGTCAAGAGCCGTCGCGTGGGTGGCGCGAACTACCAGGTGCCCATCCAGGTCACGCCCAAGCGGCAGACGTCTCTCGCCATCCGCTGGATTTTACAGGCCACCCGCGGCAAGAAAGGGCGCCCCAGGCACGCCCGGCTGGCGAACGAGCTGCTGGACGCCTATCACCGCGAAGGCGCGGCCATGAACACACGCGAAAACACCCACCGCATGGCCGAAGCCAACAAGGCATTCGCCCATTTCGCGCGGTGATCCCCGCGCCTTGGACCCCTTTTCAGGAACAATCGCTGTAGAAATCGCTTGCGCCGCAGAGGGAACGGCGGTAGGATCTCTCGACTCGCGCATGGCGAGAACCAGGAGAGGCGCCGCACCAAGGCGCCAGGCAGAAAGCACCAAGTGGCTTCTCATGAGTGACTCGAAGAAGAGCACTCCGCTGGGACGGATTCGGAACCTCGGCATCGTGGCGCACATCGATGCCGGAAAAACGACCACCACCGAGCGGATTCTCTACTACTGCGGGAAAGAGCATCGCATGGGCGAGGTCCATGACGGGACCGCCGTCATGGACTATCTCGCCGACGAGCAGGAACGCGGCATCACCATCACGTCCGCGGCCACGACCCTGTACTGGCAGGACCACCAGATCAACCTCATCGACACCCCCGGCCACGTCGACTTCACGGCCGAGGTCGAACGCTCCCTCCGCGTGCTGGACGGGGCGGTCGTCATCTTCTGTGGGGTCGGGGGCGTGGAGGCCCAGAGCGAAACCGTCTGGCATCAGGCCGATCGCTACCAGGTACCCCGCATCGCCTACATCAACAAACTCGACCGCTCTGGGAGCGGCATCGATCACGTCCTCGACGAGATGCGCGAACGGCTCGACACCAATCCTCTGCCGCTGCAGATCCCCGTCGGTCGCGAAGAAGCGTTCCGCGGGGTAGTGGATCTGGTCACCATGCAGATGCTTTCCTTTGAGGAAGCCACCCTGGGCGCCACGGTGATCGAGGGCGCCATTCCCGCGGAGCACGAGGAGGAGGCCCAGATGGCGCGCCTCCAGCTCCTCGAGGCCGTGGCCGACGCGAGCGATGCGCTGGCCGAGAAGTATCTGAGCGAGGAGCCGCTCACGCCCGAGGAGATCCGCGACGGGATCCGCACGCTCGTCCTGACACACAAGGCGGTCCCCGTCCTCTGCGGCTCCTCCCTGCGCAACAAGGGGGTCCAACCCCTCTTGGATGCGACCGTGCGCTACCTTCCCAGCCCCAAGGACGTGCCGCCCATGCGCGGCCACGACCCCGCCGACCCCGACACGTCCATCGACTGTCCTCCCAGCCGGCGCGATCCCCTCGCTGCGCTGGCGTTCAAGGTGGTCGAGGACGCGCACGGAGCGCTCTCTTTCGTCCGCATCTACTCGGGCGAACTCAAAGAGGGGCAGCGGATCCTTGTCGCAAAGACTGGTCGCAAAGAACGCGCCAGCCGCATTTGGCGCATGCACGCCGACGACCGGAAGCGGGAGAAGCTCGTGGGGCCGGGCCAGATCGTGGCCGTGACGGGATTCAAATTTGCTGTCACCGGGGATACCCTCTGCGCGGAGGACCGTCTCGTGGAGCTCGAACCGCCCCGCTTCCCCGCGACCGTCATCAGCATGGCCATCGAACCGCGGACCAACGAGGACCGCGACCGCCTCTCGGATGTACTGGCCAAGCTAACCCGCGAGGACCCCACGTTCCAGTATTCGACGAATCCGGAGACGGGGCAGCTTGTGATCTCCGGCATGGGAGAACTCCACCTGGAGGTCATCCGCAAGCGCATCACCCGGGACTACCGCGTGGAAGCCAATGTGGGCACGCCCCGCGTCACCTACCGCGAGAGCGTGCGTGCAGCGGGCCGGGGCAAGGCGACCTACGAACAGACCCTGGGCGGCCGGGGACACTACGCCCGCGTGGCTGTGGAAATCGCGCCGCAATCCGACCAGACAGAGCCGCTGATCGATATCGCCGCCAGCGAGCTCCAGATCCCGAAGGCCTACCACGAAGCCGTCCGCGAGGGGATTCTGAACGGCTGCCTCTCGGGTCCACTCGGCGGCTACCCCCTCATCCACGTCAGGATCTCGGTGGTCGACGGTCGGACCCACGAGACCGACTCCAGCGAAATGGCCTTCACCGCCGCAGCGGAGGAGGCCCTGCGCGAAGCCATCCATTCCGCCGGGGGTCAACTCGAAGAGCCCATCATGAGCCTCGAGGTCCTGACGCCGGAGGAGTCGCTCGGCAGCATCATTCACGACCTGAACGCGCGCAACAGCGAGATCGTGCAGGTGGCCGAGCGCGGCAATCTTCGGTCCGTCCGGGCACGCGTTCCGCTCGCGGAGATGTTCGGATACGCCACGGTCATTCGGAGCCTCTCAGGCGGTCGGGCCACCTACAGCCTCGAGCCGTGGGCGTTTGCCGCCCTGCCTCGGCAGAAGTACGCCCAGGTCCTCGGGTACGATCCAGAGGAGCATCCGGTTCGTTGACACGCCACCCCGTGAGGGGATGGGCGATCGAACGTTGGACGAGAACCGCCTTCGGAGAAAGGACAAAAATCATGGCCAAGGAGAAGTTCGAACGGACAAAGCCGCACATCAACGTGGGCACCATCG
>CAZBZG010000103.1:0-14527 GCA_964496245.1 uncultured Planctomycetaceae bacterium
AAGAAAGACTACGCGGCCAAGTAGCCAGGTGGGCTGAGAACTTGTGACTGCCGAGCAATGTATTATATGGCGCGGTTAGTATGTCCACTCCCACGCTCTACCTGCACATCGGCCCGGATCCGGCGTTCGACTTCCCGTTCCCGGACACGCGGGGCCGAGCGGTTGTGCTGACCATCGCCATCGAGCCGCCTGCGCCGACCGAACTCCAGATCTTCCTCAGCCACGCCGAGACCGGGGCGTACAGCGAAAAGCGCAGTCTGATCCGGCCGATCGGGCCGGGACCGACCGTGCGTTGTTTCTGGATTCCTCCGTCCGCCTGTGGATCGCGTTTGCGGATCGATCCGGGCTGTGTGCCGGGTCGGTATCGGCTCACCGAACTCACGATCCAGTCTGCGGGGGCGCAGTCGTAGATGCGCGCCAATGGCAGCCGGCCCCAGGCCAGGCGGCGGCTTGTCTTGGTCCGGCTCGGCAATCCAAACATTCTCTGGGGTTCGCCCATGCAGCCGCGCCGGGCGGGGTGTCTTGACATGGGGTGTACGCCGCGTAGCATGGGGTCCTAAGGCAACAGACGGACAACAGGCTGGCTGACGCGAAATGACGGAGATCGTTTGCAGGGATCATGATTCCGCGCATGCATAAAGGCTTTCCTCTTGCTGTGTTGGTATGCGTGCTGGCCGCCCTGCTGAAGATCGTTTGGCTGCATGTCACAAGCGGCGGTCACCTCGGGCGAGTTGTCTTTTCGGATGAACGGTCCTACTACCTTCCCGCCGCCCGGCTGATCCTGGAGCAGGGATTTGGCTTCTTCTTCACGCCTCGGTCCCTGTGGAATGGTCCCCTGAATCCCCTGTGGATTGCAATGTGGGATGCCAACATCGCGCTTGTCAAATATGCCAACATCGCGCTCTTTTCGATCGGAGGCCTATGTCTGTGGGAGACGACCCGCCGGCTCTTCAATCCAGCCGCAGGATTTCTGGCGTTGGGCTTGTATGCCCTGCATCCACCCTTTTTCGTGTTCGTTCCGTCGGCGCTGACCGAGCCGCTGTTCGTCTTCTTCTTGCTGGCCTCTCTTTGGGCCTTTGCTGTGGGATCGGCAGACCGGAACGTTGCGTACGTTGTCTCAGGAATGCTGATGGCATGTGCAGCTCTAACCAGACCCAGCGTCCAGCTCTTCCCGGTCTTTCTGCTCTGCCTCCTGCTGGCTGTGAAGCTGGTGCATCGAAAGCACTTTCCAGCCTGCAGGAACGCATTGCCTTTTCGGGGGGTTCTGTGCTTCTTCTGCGGCTCCTGTCTGCTGCTGCTGCCATATCTCTTCAAGAACTATTGTTGGCTTGAGAAGATCGGGATCGCCAACGGCGCAGGCGCGGTCCTCTTTTTGGGAAGCGATCTGCGAACGGACGGCGACGAACCCGTCTATTCGGAGATGAGTTTTGGCGCTGTCGGGGCGATCACCGGGCCACACAGGCATCTCGATACGGAAGGAGACCGGCGGCTGACCGTTGCCTGGATGGAGAATGTCAAGACGTACCCACTGGATTACGCGTGGCTTACCGTCCGCAAGCTATTCCGATATCTGTTCGGGTATCCGGCCTACTATTTTCGTCCGCATGACGAGATTGTTCCTTTTGTTCGACACAAAGGCGGGCAGCGAGTCGCGCTTGTCCTTGTCGAAATGTGCCTGGTCGTATCGGTGGTTGTGGCTGGCATCTGGGGTTTGCTTTCCTATGCGGGAGGGCAGGCGGGGCTGCGACTCTTTGTCGCGGGCTTGGTGCTCTATCTTGTCTTGTTGCATACGCTGACGTTTCCCCTGCCGCGCTATGCGTTGCCGATGTTTCCGTTCTGCCTGGTATTTGCCGCTGGCTTCGTTATCCGTTCGACCTCTAGCCGAGAGACACGTGCCAAGCCAAGGCTGTTTGTCGCGTTTTCGTTGGTGGCGCTAATCGTCTCCTGCATATGTGTGGCGGGACTCTGGCAGCGGAAGGGCACTGTCCCAAGGAGCTCCCTCCGTTACTTCTCGGAACTGCGGAGTATCGATATCGAGAAGACGGCTTCCTGGCATGACGTGGCGGTTTTGGAGAAGGGGCGGTTGCGGTCGATTCGCAAAGACCCTTATCTCGTTTACCGGGTTTCTCCCTTTCTCGCCGAGGCCAATCAGATGATCTTTGTAGAGCTGACGGTCGAAACGACGCGTGGCGATACGAGTGGCACGGGGCAGCTCTTTTGGGCCGCGCATTTGGAAGAGGGGTTTTCCGAGAAGATGAGCAAGACGTTCCCTCTGCATTGTGACGGGAAGTCTCACATCTACAGAATCTCTCCCTCCCTGTCGCCCGCGTGGCGGGGAGAGATCGGTGCGCTCAGGCTTGATTTCATCGATCATGCTCCCGGAATGGCCTATCGGCTTTCGGAGATTGCAGTCATGAAGTGATTCGAGGCGGTGCAGCGCCGCGATCAGGCATGTCGGGGCACCGCTTCGGACTCCGGATGTACCGAAGCGGGCGCTCCGCGCATGCGGAGTGGTGCTGCAGCGGTCAGGATTGCCAATTCCATGAGCTTCGGGTAGAGTGGGAATGCCGAGTTCGATGGGGCTGACGGGAACGCCGTGTCTGCTGCTCACATATACCCTCTTTCGGTAGTGATCCCCATCCACAACGCCCGGGAGGACGTCGCCCGGTGCGTGGACGGCGTGCGTCGTCATGCGCCGGCGGCGGTGCGAATCATCCTGGTGGACGACGCCAGCACGGACGCGGACTTGTGTTCCTGGCTGCGCGAGCAGGCGCAGGCGGATGGGCGGGTCGAACTTCTGCGTCAGGAGGTCAACCAGGGATACGTCGTGGCCGCCAACCGGGGCATGCGCCACGCTCAGGGCAGTGACGTGCTTCTGCTCAACAGCGACACCGTCGTGCCCGCCCGTTTCGTGGAGTCCCTCCAGGCGTGTGCCTATGCCGATGACCGTACGGGTGTCGTCTCTCCCCTCTCCAACAACGCGACGATTTGCAGCGTTCCCCGCTTTGTCGAGAACAACCCGCTGCCGTCCCCCGACGCGTTCGACACGATCGCAGCGCGAGTGGCCGAGACGAGTGAGCGGTCCTACCCTGAGCTTCCCACCGCGCACGGATTCTGCATGTACATCCGCGCGAACGTGATCGCGCGCATCGGCCTCTTCCATGCCGAGCGGTATGGCCGGGGGTATGGGGAGGAGAACGACTTCTGTGAACGGGCCCAGGCCGCGGGTTTCAGGGTCCGCCTTTGCGACCACCTCTATGTGGCGCATCGCGGCGAAGCTTCTTTCGGTGCGGAGGCCGACGTCCTGCGGACGCAAGCGATCGAACGGTTGGCAGCCGACCACCCGGGGTATGCGGGGCGCATCGCCGATTTCATCGAGCGGAATCCGCTGCGCCCCGTTCAGAAGCGCGTGGCGTTCGTCGTGCGGCGATCCGCGCGCCGAACGACGCCGGCTTTGTTGCATGTCCTGCATCTCGACCCCTATGCGCGCCAACGGGGCGGGGTGCAGTTGCATGTGCAGGACCTGGTGCGCCACAGCCGACTGCCGCGGGTCCTGGTGGCCTGGCCCGACGGGCCTGCCATCTCGGCGGCAGAGATCCTGGATGGGGAATGGGATCGCGCCCTCCGGTATCAGTTCCCCGTGGCCAGCCGGCCCGAGCGATGCAAGATCCGGGACGATGCCATGGCCGCCCGTTTCGGGGAACTCCTGCATCTCTTCGGCGTGAGCGCGGTCCATTTGCACCATCTTTTGGGGTGGCCCGTGGCACTGGGGGACGTGCTCCAGGCGCGCGGGCTCCCCTATGTCTACACCATTCATGACTACTACTGCGTCTGCCCCAGCCTGAACCTCCTAGACCTCTCCCGCCAGCCGGCGCGGCGGTGTTCGGCGCAATCCTTTGACGAGACGGCCTGTCCCGCCTGCCTGGCCGCCTACGGGCGCGGATGGCGGGAGACCGTTATGCCCGTTCAGGCCACGAGCTGGAAGGCCCATCGCGCGGCGTTTCGTGCGTTGCTCGCTGGCGCGCGGCAGGTCATTGCGCCGTCTCGCTGCGCGCTGGAGACGGTGACCCAGGGGCTTGCGTGGTCGGATGGCCGCACCACCGTCATTCCCCACGCCTCGCTCCTGACCGAGGCGCCCCCGCGGCCTTCGGCGGCTCGGAACGATGCGCGTACCGGTCCCTTGCGCATCGGGCTCGTCGGCCGTGTGGGCGCCCCGGAAAAGGGGGCGGATCGATACCTGGCGCTCCTGGATCGACTACGGGATGTGCCCTGCGCATGGCATGTCTTCGGAGACGTGGGCCAGGGCGCGTTTGCGCAGCAGCTCCGGAGGTGCTTCCAAAAGGATTGGGGCCTTCTTCACGGGGCCTATGCTCAGAGTGATATTGTGGATCTCCTCCGCGAGGCCGACCTTGATCTCACGCTCTCCCTCTCGGTTGCTGCTGAAGCCTTCTGTTACGCGGTGGACGAATCCTGGGCGGCGACCGTGCCGGTGCTCGCCCTGGAAGGAGGGGCGCCAGCCGAACGCATCCGCGAGCAGGGAGGCGGACGCGTGTTCGCAGACCTGGATGCGTTGGCGGACCAACTCCGCAATCTGCAGCAAGATCGTGCCCCGCTGGCTGGATGGCGCGAGGAGATCCTGACGGCGCGGCGCATGACCCTCGCCGCGTACAAAGCCGCCTATCGCGATCTCTACGATCCCTGGGTGCAGGGCACGGTGCCCCCAGCGTCCCGGCAGCAGGAGGAACTGCTCCTGTCTGCCTATCAGCACGCTCAGCCCCCTGCAGCGCCTCTCTCTACCGCATCAAGTCGCTGGTCGCGTCTGGCCTGGCGGATGCGGCATCATGCGCGGATCCGTCTGGAGCGCTCTGCCTGGGGCTGCCGATGGCTCGCCGCGTACAGGCGGTGGCGGCATCGCGCGCGAGCCCGACGCGTCACAGAGGACGGTCAGGACGCTGCGCCGCCCTCTATGCAGGAGAACTAGATCCATGCGGATCGTGGCGCTGATCAACGTCTATAACGAGGCGCGCTTTCTTGCGGCCTGTGTGGAGCACTACCACGCCCACGGTGTTGAGGTGTACGTGATCGACAACGAATCCACGGATCGCACAGTGGAGATCGCACACGACTACCGGGGGCGCGGGGTGGCGGGCGTCCGTACCGTGCCGCGAGACGGGACCTTTCATCTGGCTGCTTTGCTCGAACACAAGATCGAAGCCGCCCGACGCCTCGATGCGGACTGGTACATTCATGCCGATTGCGATGAGATCCGCCTGCCGCCGTACGCCGGCACAACGTTGGCCGAAGCCCTGGCAGAGGCGGATCGCGAAGGATACAATGCAGTGAATTTCTTCGAGTACACGTTTTTGCCCACCGAAGAGGCGCCGGATCACGAGCACCCGGATTTCCTGAAGACCATGCGGTGGTACTATCCCTTTGCGCCGTGGTATCCTCATCGCGTCAACGCCTGGAAGGCGCAGCCCGCAGCCATCCGGGTGGATCTCGCCTGGAGCGGCGGGCACCGGGTCCGCTTTCCGGGCCAGCGGCTCTATCCAGTGGACTTCAAGATGCGTCACTACCTCTGCCTCAGCCTGTCCCATGCGGTAGAGAAGTACGGCCGACGCGTTCACAATCCCGAGGGCAAGCGCCGCGGCTGGCACCGTCAGCGTATCGGGACCGGCCCCGAAGATCTGCGCCTGCCTGCTCAGGAAGAGCTCAGGCCGTATCTCTCGGATGATGCGCTGGACAATACGAACCCCCGAACGAGCCACCTCCTGCTCCCGCCGCCGCCCGAGCCTCACGGCTCGCCTATTTCCTCATCGCCCTTTGGCGCACAAGCCGGCGGAGTCCAGCCCGCAAGGGAGCGGTCAGGGTCATGACCCAGTCGAACCGCATCTGGGAGGCGCTGACCAGGCGAATGGCGCGGTCGGCGCAGCAATGAAGCAGCCGTCCGTGTTCCTGCTGAAGGCGGCCCAGTTGTTGTCGTAGGGACGCATCTTCTTGCCGAAGACGACGGAACTGACCGCGCAGCGCTGGCGCGAGCAGCGCGATGGCGTCGTCCTCCACGGCCAGGACTTCGACATCGACGACCAGGCGGCGCAAAGGCTGATCGCTGGCGAAGCGCAGGAAGGGCGGAACCTCGGTGAGGAAGTAGACATCCCCTTCGACATGTTCGGCATTCGTTTCGGCAGGGGCAAGATGGATCCGATCGCCACTCGTGGTTTCGGCCTGCGCGTCGAGAAATCGCAGGGCGCAAGCGACGTCGCCCGGACGGAAACAAATCGACCGCGTTCTACCCGAACCGTCGAGATCGAAGCCACATGTGCCAAAAGCCGTGCCCGGCTGCCGTTCGATCCGCGCCTCCCCGTCGTTTTCCTGGGCCAAAACGAGAGCGGGGGCCAGCCGGCCTGCGGCAATGGCGTGAAGCACACGCGTCTTGCATCCCTGAGGCCGGCCGTGGGCGCGCAGGAAGATCTGCCCCCATTCGGCCGGAGCGATCATCTCGCGTATGGCCTGCCATTCGCGCACGGCCACGGCGCCGCGGTCCGTCAGGGCGGCTAGATGCCGGTAGAGGGCCGGCACGAGCGGGATCCCGGTGCAGGCGGCCTCCAAGGCGGCCACATCGGAGCGGTGATGACAGAGATCCGGCCGATGGAACGTCTCGAGAAACATCTCGATGCTCTCGCTCTGCGCCGGCAACGAAAGGCCGAAAAACGCGGCCATGCGCTCCAGCTGCCGTTGGGGCGCATCGAGCATGGCTTCGTAGGAAACGACCAGGGCGGGACGATCCAGATGATTGACAATGCCCTGGACGTGCGTCAGCCAGAGAAGCAGCGAATAGGAGAGGGTATACTCGTTGCGAACCGCCAGCGAATGAGCGACGTCCAGCGGGTTCCGGAGGACGAGCAGATAGACCGGGTCGCGTCCGGCTTGGCGGATGGCCCGCTGCCAGAACGGCAGCAGCCTGCAGGCTCGCGGATCCTTGAACGCCCAGAGCGCGCGGTCCGCTCCTTCCTGTCGCACGAGCTGCACCGCCTCGTTGTGGAGAGCGGCCACAACGGGCCCCGTGAGTTCCTCCGCAGTGGGCATGTCCAGCGTGTTCCAGGCCCGGCCCAGCATGTCCAGCAATCGCCTGTCCAAGTCGACAACCCGTTTGTGTTCGAAGAACCCCACGGGATTGACGTTCTCCATGGGCTCCAGCAGGTCCGCTCCCAGGCAGACGCCCAGGGCGCCGAGCGAACGGGTCACCAGGCTCGTGCCGGACCGGTGCATACCGAGGACCACAACGGTTCGATGCGGTGTCTGGTTCATGGCCGGCCCCCGGCGGTCTCTTCCCGGGGCTGCGGGGGTCGGGCCTGCTGCCCGGCCTTGGCGAGCTGCTTCTCCTCGTAGGCGGCGGCCACCTCCGCGGCGGGGCCGAGCTGGACCGTATGCCCCTCGTGCATCCAGAGAACCCGCCGACACATCTTGTGCACGACCGGAAGCGAATGGGACACCATGAGGATGGTGACGCCGCTGTCGCGAAACGCATCGATCCGGCGCAGACACTTCTCGCGGAAGGCGATGTCCCCCACAGCCAGGACCTCGTCGAGGATCAGGACGTCCGGCTCCAGCGCTGCAGCCGTGGCAAACCCGAGGCGCGCTCGCATGCCGCTGGAGTAGAGGCGCAGCGGGCACTCCATGAAGTCGTCGAGTTCGGAGAAGGCGATGATGGGGTCGATGCGCTCGGCCATCTGCTCCGGGCTCAGGCCCAACAGCGCGCCGTTGAGACGAATGTTCTCCAGCCCCGTGAGTTCGTCATGAAAGCCGGCGCCCAACCCGAGCAGCGGTGCCACGCGGCCCCGCACACGCACCCGACCCGAACTGGGGCGCAACACCCGGGAGAGCACCTTGAGGAGGGTACTCTTGCCGGCGCCGTTGGGCCCGATGATGCCGAAGACTTCGCCTCGCGACACGGAGAAGCTGACGTCTTCCAGCGCATGCAGGACGCGGTAGCGGATGCGCCGGGCCACGCGATGCAGGAGATGCTGCTTGACGCTCCGGGTCGGATCTTCGGGCAGGTGGAACTCGACGCCCACGTGTTCCACGCAGACCGCGGTCTCCTCGTCGAACGGCTCGGCAGGCGGAACGGTTGTCATGGAGTCAGATCCGATAGATGAAGGCGTCGGCATGGCGCGTGAACACGCTCCAGCCCAGCACAAGCACGAGAAGGCAGACGAGCGGGGCGCGGATCAGCGATGCGGGATCCGGCCAGTCGCACGTATAGAAGACGGATCGGAAGAGAGCGATGACGTCGGCCATGGGATTGAGGTTCACGAGCAAGGTGCCCACGACCGGGGGCAGGCGATCCTTCGGCCAGATGATGGGCGTCGCATAGAACCAGAGGCCGGTCAGGACCTGGTAGAACTCGGCCGCATCCGGGAAGAACGTGGTGACGGTCGCGAGGAGCAAGCCCACCCCCAGGCTGAACGCCAGCAAGCAGAGCACGGCCAACGGGAGGAGACTCAGCGTCACGCCGGGCCGGATGCCGAAGACGAGCACCAGCAGGAGCAGAGGGATGAAGGTGATGGCCAAATTGATCAGGTTGGCCCCGGCGATGGCCACCACCAGCGTGGCGCGCGGCAGGTAGATCCGTTTCATCAGGGACGAACCCCAGAGGATGTTCCGATTGGCCGCCCCCGTGGTCTGGGCGAAGAAGGTCCAGGCGACGGTGCCCGAGAGGATGTAGGCGGGGTAGCTGGGCACGCGACGGAAGACTTGGCTGAACACCACGCTCAGCACGATCATGGTCCCGAGGGGGTTGAGCATCGACCAGGCGATGCCCAGGCTCGAACGCTTGTAGCGGGCGATGAAGTCGCGGTGGATGAGGGTCTTGAGCAGATGGCGCGAGGTGAGCAGGGCATGAAGCTCCTCCCAGAAGGGAGGCTCCCGGGCAGCAGAATCGTAGATGGCGGAGGAGGACGGGCTGCTCATGGTTTTGTCGTGGGCGCTCCCCACTTCTCTTCGAAACGGCACTGATTCTCGGCATAGATGCGATGGTAGGCGCCATTCTGCCGCAGGGCATCGAAGGATGCAATTTGAAAATGGTGGACGAAGGCCCCGCGCGCGCAGAGCAATTCCAGACCGCAGGACTGCGCGCGGCGGCTGTAGTCGTCATCCTCGAACATGCCGAGGCGAAAACGTTCGTCCAGATCCCCCACCCGCCCAAACGTCGTGCGGGTCAAGGCTGCGCAGAACATCGGGACCATGGCGAGCGGCTCCACCTGGTCGCCGTAGGTCAGGTGACACCAGGCGGCAAAGGCTTCCATCTCCGCCCAGGTGCGATAGGGCACGCCAATGCGGGCTTCGTTGGCCGCGCCGTTCGTACTCGGACAGACGAGCCCCGCCGACGGATCTTCCAGCGGACGCAGCAAGCGGGGCAGCCAGTCCGGCGGCACGAGCGTATCGTTGTTGAGGAGGACGAACGCATCCCCGCGCGCCTCGTGCAACCCCTGGTTGCAGGCAGCGGCAAACCCCCGGTTCTCGGCGTTCGGGATCACGCGAAGCCAGTGGTGTTGCGCAGCCGTGTCGCGCAGCCACGCAGCCGTGCCGTCCGTGGATCCGTTGTCCACCACCAGGGCCTCCCACGCGGGAGCGTGGGTGTTGCGGACGAGACTCTGGATGCAGAGGAGTGTGTGGGCGAGGGCATTGTGGGTGACGAGAACGATGCTGGCCGCGGGCTTGCCCCCCCCGGTCGACGACGATGCGGAAGGCGCTTCTGCGGCACCGGTCCCGTCCGCTCCCGGATCGATGGGGCGTATCGGGTCGTGGGCACTCCCGCTTGGTGCAGGACCGAGGTCCGGATAGATGATCCGATCACCATCGGGAAAGGCCGAAAGCGTTGTGCGAGAGCGGCACCACGAGAGAAAAGCGCTTCGCCGGATGGCCGGCCGCGGAACGCGGCCCAGCAGGCGTCCGCATGCGAGGCGCCAGCCGGGAGGCAGGTGCGGTTTGGCGCGTTCCCACAGACGGTTCAGCCAAGAGGGGATGCGCACGGCCGTTCCTTCTCCGCCCTCTGTCCGTGCTGTCAGCATTCCACCCCGTGGGGACGGCCGCTGCCCGAGCAAAAGGTCGCATGCATCGCCTGGCAGCCTTTAAAGTCGTCGCCCTCACCGCAAGAACAGCATCTCGGCATAGGTCGGCAGGGGCCAGCATTCGGCGTCCAGCCGGACCTCCAGGCGATCGGCGGTCTCGCGCACGGTCGCCATGGCCGGCATGACCTGGTCGCGGTAATTCTCGGCCTGCGCGCGCGGGCCGGGGACCTTCGCGGCTTCCTCCGTCACGGTCGCCAGCCGATCGATACGCTCCTGCAAGTCGGCCGCGTGCCGGGTGATCACCTCCAAAAGGTCGGTATGGGCCTCGGCCGGGGCGCCGGCCTGTTCCACGGCCACGGCCGCGCGGCCGAGGCGTCCCGCGTAATCGAGTGCGGCCGGCAGAATCCGGCTGCGTGCCATGCGCACGAGCGTGAGGGCCTCGATGTGGATCGTCTTGCTGTAGTTGGCGAGCAGGATCTCGTACCGGGCCTTGAGCTCCGAGCGGCTGAGTACCTTCTGCCGGCGGAAGACCTGCACGTTCGGCTTTTCGAGCATCGCGTTGAGCGCGTCCACGGCCGAGGTGAAGTGGGGCAGGCCGCGTTTCTCGGCCTCCGCGATCCAGGTCGCGTCGTAGTTGTTGCCATTGAAGATCACGCGTTTGTGCTCCTTGGCGATCCTCCGCAGAATGGATTGCGCCTTGGCGTTGACGTCCCGCGCGCCTTCGAGCTCTTCGGCGATCTCCCGGAGCACGTCGGCCACAATGGTGTTGAGCATGAACATGGGGCCGGCCGTGGACTGGCTCGCGCCGACCATGCGGAACTCGAACTTGTTGCCGGTGAAGGCGAACGGGCTCGTCCGATTGCGGTCGGTGATGTCCTTGGGCAGCGGCGGCAAATGCGTGACCCCGAGCTTGAGCTGGCGGGTGCGCTTGGCCGTGCGGGTGCCGCCCTTGGCGAGCTGCTCGAGAATGTCGGTCAGCTGCTGGCCCAAAAAGATGCTGATGATGGCCGGAGGCGCTTCGTGGCCGCCGAGGCGGTGGTCGTTGCCCGCCACGGCAACGCTCGCGCGCAGCAGGCCGGCATAGGTGTCCACCGCGCGGATCACCGCGCAGAGGAAGAGGAGGAACTGGCCGTTCTCGTGCGGGGTGCGGCCGGGCTCCAGCAGGTTCAGCCCGTCGTCGGTCACGAGCGACCAATTGTTGTGCTTGCCCGAGCCGTTCATGCCGGCGAAAGGCTTTTCATGGAGCAGGCAGACAAAGCCATGTCGCAACGCCACCTTCTCGAGCGTCTCCATGGTGAGCTGGTTGTGATCGGTGGCTACGTTCACCGTGTGAAAGACCGGAGCGAGCTCGTACTGCCCCGGCGCGACCTCGTTGTGCTGCGTCTTGGCCGAGACCCCCAGCTTCCAGAGCTCGTGGTTGAGTTCGTGCATGAACGAGGCCACGCGTTCGTGAAGAGCGCCGAAGTAGTGGTCCTCCATCTCCTGGCCCTTGGGCGAGGCCGCACCGAAGAGGGTGCGTCCGGTGAGCAGCAGATCGGTCCGCTTCTCGAGGTGCTTGCGATCCACGAGGAAGTATTCCTGCTCCGCGCCCAGCGTGGCCACGACGTGCCGGCTCGCGGTGTTCCCGAACGCGCGCAGCACGCGCAACGCCTGGCGCTCCAGCGCCTCCATGGACCTGAGCAGCGGGGTCTTCTTGTCGAGCGCCTCCCCCGCGTAGCTGCAGAAGGCGCAGGGGATATGCAGGGTCCTGTTCTCCCCGCATTCCTTCACGAAGACGGACGAGGTGCAGTCCCAGGCCGTGTATCCGCGGGCCTCGAACGTGGCCCGCAAGCCCCCCGACGGGAAGGAACTCGCGTCCGGCTCGCCCTTGACCAGTTCCTTGCCGCTGAACTCCATCATGGTGCGTCCGTCGGGCGTGGGGCTGATGAACGAGTCATGCTTCTCGGCGGTCATGCCGGTCATGGGCTGAAACCAGTGGCAGAAGTGGGTGGCGCCCTTCTCGATGGCCCAGTCCTTCATGGCGTTGGCCACCACGTCGGCCAGGTTGGGATCCAGCGCCTGGCCCTGTTCGATGGTGCACCGCAGGGCCCGGTAGACGTTGCGCGGCAGGCGTTCGCGCATCACCGCGTCGCTGAACACGTTGGATCCGAAGAGCGTCGTGAGCGGAAGTCGGTCGGAATGGCTGGACATTCGCGTCCCCCCGGGTCGGATGCGCCGAACGTTCAGGGAGTATCCCTGTGGTCGGGCGGCGTGTCAATGAGGAACCTCGCGGACGCGCACCAGAACATGGCACCCAGCATCCAGCGGGCGGGAGATCTCAGCCGATGCTTGACTCCTTGTACGGCCGGGGCATAATGCGGCCAGACCGGAGAACCCGCCTACGAGAGGGAAGACCCGTGACCGAGGACAAGCGGCACTCCCGCGAACTCAAGGCCACACTCAAGCAGATCCGGAACTTCCACCACCGCGAAGGCCCCCGCTGGCGGCTCGACATCTCCCTGGCGCGCTTGGCCATCGAAGGGATCGGCCTATTCGCACTCGGCATTCTCGTCGGGCTGGGGCTGTACGTGCTGTATGAGCTCTTCACCAATTCGGCAGCGGGGTGATCTGCCGCTGCTTCCGTCCCCTTCACGCCCCGCAGGAAAGGCTGCCCCATGCCCACCGTCACGCTCCGCCCGGCCGACCGGACGATCACCGTCGGCCCGGCTGCCAACCTGCTCGAAGCCTGCCACCGCGCGGGCGTCGGCATCCCGGCGAGCTGCGGTGGGAAGGGCATCTGCGGCAAGTGCCGCGTTCGCGTGCTCAAGGGCGACGTGCCCGGCCATACCGGCCACGAACAGGCCCTGAGTCCGGCCGAGGTGCGGGCCGGCTGGCGCCTGGCCTGCCTGGTGGAGGTGACCGAGAACCTGGAGATCGAGACGCCTTCGGACGTGCCTGTGCGCAGCGTCATCCTGACCGACTTCGCGGGCCGGGAGCCGGTGCCCGACGGCCGCGTGCACGCGATCGCCCTCGAGCTGCCGCCGCCATCCCTCGAAGACCAACGCTCGGACATCGGCCGGATCACGCGGGCGCTCCACATGGACGAGTATCCCGTGGTGGCGCTGCCGCTTTTGCAGGAACTTCCCCAGCGCCTGCGCATGTGTGATTTCAAGATCACGGTGGTGTTGGAAGACGGCGAACTGCTCGGCGTCGAGCCCTACGGGGAGACGCCCCGCACCCTCGGCCTCGCTCTGGACGTGGGCACCACGACCATCGGGGCGGCCCTCTTCGACCTGCTGAGCGGCGTGCCGCTGGCGATCGGGAGCCGCACGAACCCCCAGGCCGTGCGCGGGGACGACGTGGTGACGCGCATCGATCACGCCCGCAAGGGACTGGACGCGCGCAAGGAGCTCCAGCAGCTCGTGATCCAGTCGGGCGAGGACCTGCTCGCTGAAACCTGTGCGGCCGCGGGCGTGCGCGCCGACCAGGTCTATCTCATCACCGTGGGCGGCAACACAACCATGCACCATCTCTTCCTGGGTCTGGATCCGTCCAGCATCGCCGAGAGCCCCTTCATCTCCACGATCCGCCGCGGCCTGACCGTGCGCGCGGCTGACGTAGACTTCCGAGCGGGCCACGGTGCGCGCATCTATGCGCTGCCCAACATCAGTGCGTACGTGGGCGGCGATATCGTGGCCGGTTTGCTCGCGCACGAGGTGCACACGAGCGACACGACCGCGCTCCTGGTGGACGTGGGCACCAACGGCGAGATGGCCCTGCGCGCCGGCGGGAAGACCTACGCGTGCGCGACCGCAGCCGGACCGGCCTTCGAAGGCGCGCGCATCTCCTGCGGCATGCGCGCGGCCACGGGCGCCATCTGCGCGGTGGACGTGGGCGGCAGCGACCTGCTCGTCTCGACCGTGGACAACTCGCCCGCCCGCGGGCTCTGCGGCACGGGACTGCTCGATGCGGTGGCCGCGCTGCTCGAGACGGGCATCGTGGACGAGACGGGTCGCATGCTCAGCCCTGAGGAAGCGGCCGAGGACCTCCCGGAACTGCCCGCGCCCGTGCGCGACCGGCTCCAGGAGACCGAGGAAGGCATGGCCTTCGTGCTGGCGCCCGCCGGTCAGGGCCTACCCGACGTGACGCTCACCCAGCGCGACATTCGCGAATTCCAGCTGGCCAAAGGCGCGCTGGCAGCCGGCATCGCGGTCATGCTTCAGCATCTGGACCTGACGGCTGGTCAGCTCGAACGCGTGCTCCTGGCCGGCGCGTTCGGCAATTTCCTCCGTCCCGAGAGCGCGCGGCGCGTGGGCCTGCTCCCGCCCGAGGTGGCCCTGGATCGGATGGAATTCGTGGGCAACGCCGCCCTCGCCGGCACACGCCTCTGTCTCCTCAGCCAAGCCTACCGCGAGCAAGCCGAGCAGATCGCGCGCGAAACCGAGTACTTCGAGCTCTCGGGCCGAGCCGATTTCCAG
>CAZBZG010000104.1:0-14488 GCA_964496245.1 uncultured Planctomycetaceae bacterium
TCTGGGCGTGAGCCAGCCCACCATCTTTCGCTGGATGAAGGACGGGCTCCTCTCTTTCTACAAGGTGGGGGGCTCCACGCGCTTCAGTGGGGAGGGGCTCGATGCTGTCGTGGAAAAAACCACGGGCAGCAAGGAGGCGGAAGCCGCGCGCGGTACCTGCACCAGCTGCGGCCACCGCGTGCTGGTGGACGGCGTCATCCAGGGCACCGGCCGCCTCTACTTCCGCCCCGAACGCACCAGGTTCTGGACCCTGCAAGAGGCGCTCGTACCCATCCGGGCCCGGGTCTGCGCAGCCTGCGGGTACATGCACATGCATGCGGAGACCGGCAAACTGGCATCCCTCCGTCCGGATCAGGACAAGCCCGGTGTAGACAACGCAGCCACCCCGGCCGACGCACCCGGCACACCCGACCCCGACACGCCGGACAGGGGGTGAGCCGACTCCGTCAAGGCTCCCCGATAAGAGAGTCGGTTCGCGCCCGCCCCTACGCGATGCTGGCCGCCAGCCGCAGGGAGTCCTCCGCGTAGCGCCGCCCTGCGGAGGCGTCCTTCCCCCGAAGCGTCCGGATCACGATGTACTTCTGGAGCTCGTACAGCGTGTAGTAGAGCCCTCGCAGCCGCGCCTCCGGGCTCGTGTCCCGCTCGGCTCCGTACCCATCCCAGAACGCCGGCACGGACACCCCGCAGTAATCGAGTACCGCGAACTCGATCTCCACGTCGCCCCAGAGCGCCCGGTCCCAGTCCACGATCCCGGTCACCCGGCCCTTCCGATCGACCAGGATGTTCTGGTGCCAGATGTCCATGTGGAGCAATGCCGCCGGAACCGAGCGCGCGAACGCGGCCCGATCCCGTTCGAACAGGCGCCGCATCCGATCCGCTTCCGCACCGGTATACCCTCCGCATCCCGCGATGTCCTCGATCAGCCGATGCCACATATCCGCAAAGGCGTCTTCCCAAGTCGCGGCCGGCTCCATGGGATGGTGCGCGCCGCAATACCCGTAGGTCTTTGATCGGATGTTGCGATGCAGTTCGGCCAGATGACCGCCCACCTCGCGAAAGACCGCATGCACATCCACCCCGCACGCCTCGCACAGCGGCACGCCCGGCAGACGTTCCAGGATGACAAAGGGGCGCGGCGCCGCGCTGCAGGTGTCGTCGTACACGACCACCGGAGCGACCGGGACGTTCGTTTCCGCCTGCACCAGCGCGTGCACCGCCGGCTCCTGGGCCATCATGTGCTTCTCGTAGAAGAGAAATCCCGCGTCCGCGGGCGGCGCCATGCGCACCACGTAGTCCCGCCCGTCCAGCCGAAAGAACCGCGTCTGGTTGAACTTGCCGGTGGACGGACGTGTGATCGGAGAGGGAGCGCCCTGGTCCGGGAAGTGCTTCTCGCAGATCGCATGCAGCGTGGCGTTCATACGATGGTCCGCCTGCAGTCCGAAGGGGGTGGGGGGAGGAACAGGATCAGCGACGCCTTTTGCTCTTGTGCTTGCGCTTGCCGCGCGATCCGGTTTCGGGAAACGCGATCCGCACGACTTCTTGGATCGTCTCGACGGAATGAAAGCTCAGATCCCGCTGCACCTCGTCGGGCAGCTCGCCGAGGTCGTTCTGGTTGTCCTGCGGCACGATGACTTCCTTGATGCCCGCGCGCCGGGCGGCCAGCATCTTCTCCTTGATCCCGCCCACGGGCAACACTTTGCCGCGCAGGGTGATCTCGCCGGTCGTGGCGAGGCGGGGCTTGATCCGGCGCTGGGTGAGCAGGCTGACCAGGCTCGTCACGAGGGCGATGCCCGCAGACGGTCCATCCTTGGGCGTCGCGCCCTCGGGAAAGTGGATGTGGATATCGCTCCCCTCGAAGAAGTTCTTCGGAATGCCCAGATCGGCGGCGTGGGCGCGGATCCACGAGAGCGCGGCCTGGGCCGATTCCTTTATCACGTCCCCGAGGCGGCCGGTGAGCTGCAGGTTCTTCTTGCCCGCCATGCGCGTGGATTCGATGAACAGGATGCTGCCCCCTGTCGGCGTCCACGCCAGGGATACCGCCACCCCCGGCTCCTCGGCCCGCCGCGCCGTCTCCGCGAAAAACTTCGGCGGCCCCAGGTACTCGCGCACGCTGTCCGCCGTGATCTTGAAGGGCCCGCGTTTGCCCGACGCGATCTTGACCGCGACCTTCCGCACGATCGAGGCCAGTTCGCGTTCCAGATTCCGCAGACCCGCCTCCCGCGTGTAATCGCTCATGACCCGCCGGATGGCGACCTTGTGGAAACGGATCCTGCTCTTCTTAAGACCGTGCTCGGACAGCACCTTGGGAACCAGATGCCGGCGGGCGATCTGCAGCTTCTCTTCCTCCGAGTAGCCCGGCAGGTGCAGCGTCTCCATGCGATCGCGCAGCGCCGGCGGCACCGTATCCAGCTGGTTCGCCGTGGTGATGAAAATCACGTTGGAGAGATCGAAGGCAGCATCGAGGTAGTGGTCGGAGAACGCGTAGTTCTGCTCGGGGTCGAGCACTTCGAGAAGGGCCGAGGAGGGATCGCCCCGGAAATCCGAGCCCAGCTTGTCCACCTCGTCCATCATGAAGACCGGATTGCGGCTGCCGGCCTTGCGGAGCCCCTGGATGATGCGCCCCGGCAGTGCGCCGATGTAGGTCCGCCGGTGCCCGCGGATCTCGGCTTCGTCCCGCACGCCGCCCAACGAGATGCGTACGAACTTCCGGCCCATGGCCTCCGCGATGCTCCGGCCCAGCGACGTCTTGCCCACGCCCGGCGGTCCCACGAAACAGAGAATCGGGCTGCGCCCCTCGGGGTGGACCTTGCGCACGGCCAGGAACTCGATGATCCGGTCCTTGACCCGTTCTAGATCGTAGTGGTCCGCGTCCAGGGTCTTGCGCGCGCGCTTGACGTCGAGCTGATCCTCGGTCTCCACGGACCACGGCAGGCTGACCATCCAGTCGACGTACGTCCGCGCCACAGTGTACTCGGCGCTCCCGGGCTGCATACGTTCCAGCCGCTTGAGCTCGCGTTCGGCCTCCCGCGCGGCCTCTTCGGGCAGCGCGGCCTGCTCCAGCGCTTCCCGCAACTCCTGCACTTCGACCGCGCCGTCTTCTTCTTCGCCCAGCTCCTTGCGGATGGCCTTGAGCTGTTCCCGCAGAAAGAACTCTCGCTGCCCCTTGTTGATCTTCTCCTTCACGTCCTCCTGGATCTTGCTTCCCAGCTCTACGATCTGCAGCTCCCGAGCCAGATACACGCACAGCCGCTCGAGCCGTTCGTGGACATCCACCGCCTCCAGAATGCGGCACCGTTCCTCCACCGACAGATTGATGTTCGCAGCCACGAGATCGGCGAACCGACCCGGTTGGTTGATGTTGGCCAGCGCGACCTTGACCTCGTCGGGCACCTGCGGAAGCAGATTGATCAGGCGCGTGAACTGCTCGTGCAGACTCCGGTAGAGCGCATCGAGCTTGACGCTCTCCTCCACGCGGTCCTCCAGATGCTCTGCCTCCGCGATGTAGAACGGATCGCGCTGCACGTACTCGCCGATGCGCGTCCGCTGGATGCCTTGCACGAGAACCCGTACGGTATTGTCCGGGAACCGCAGCATCTTCAGGATCACGCCCCCGCATCCGTGCGTATGGAGGTCCTCGACCGCCGGTTCGTCCTCCGGCTCGTTGAGCATGGGCACAAGCGCGAGGAAACGGTTCTCCAGGAGGACGTGGTCCACGAGGGCGGTGTCCCGGTCGGAGGCCACCATCAGGGGCAGGATCATGTCGGGAAACAGGACCACGTCCCGGCTGGGCAGAACCGGCAGAACCGGCGGGAGCTGGGCCTCCCCCTCGTCGGCTTGCGCGGCCTGTACGATGGCGGGCTGGCCGGCAGCCGCATCCTCAGCGCCAGCCTCCGGCTTCTTCGCATCATCAGCATCGTCAGGCATCGAGAGTCCTTGGGTACCGTCCGCCTCCGGCGGGCGTTTCCGTGCGCGCCACGCTGCGCAAGCCCGCTACGCATTCTCCACGTGCACCACCACGTCCATGGGGCGGGCCTCGGGATCGCGCGGCAGGAAGATCTCCAGAATCCCCTGGCGGTACGTGGCGGTCGCCCGGTTCGCGGCAAAAGGTCCGGACAGACGCAGCGACCGCTCGAACGGGCCGTGGTGCATCTCCATCTGGCGGTAGGATCGTTTCGAGCGGGAGCACGTTTCGTCCCGACGGCCGCGCACGGTCAACACGTCTCCGCACAGGCGCACGTGGATCTGTCCGGGATCGAGTCCCGCCAGTTCGGCTCGAACGACCACCCCGTCATCCGTCTCATAGATGTCGGTCGGCGGGAGCCAGGTCTCCATCCCGACCCGTTCCGTACCACGCAGAAGATCCTCGACCACCTGTCCGGGCTCGCCCGCGCTGTGGCGGTAGCTGGCAAAGTAGTACTTCCCGAAGAAGGCCATGCGCCTTGCTCCCTCAGCGCCCCGGATCACGCCATCAGCTTACGCGCAGACGGAAGCCGGCGCAAGGGCGATTCCCGCGTCAGCCCGGTGGGCGCAGGAGACACCCGATCGGTCTCTCCCTGAACCCATGCGCTTCACACGAGAGACGGAGGCGGGGGTGGGGGGGCGTCGCCGACCTCGGAGAGCA
This sequence comes from uncultured Planctomycetaceae bacterium, assembly GCA_964496245.1. GTDB lineage: Bacteria > Planctomycetota > SZUA-567 > SZUA-567 > SZUA-567 > CAZBZG01. The sequence continues at coordinate 4,622 of CAZBZG010000104.1, forward strand.
GGCGCTCCAGCTCCTCGTCCGAGGGAAGCGCGCCGCCGCTCCGGTAGATGATCCAATACTCTTCGGGGAAGTCGCGTTTCACGGCCGCGGCCGTGGCCTTCTGGTGCTCGCGCAGTCGGCGGGCGGCCTTGTCCACCGCCTCCTGCACGGACTTGAGGGTGCCGAAAGGCTTGATCAGGTAGTCGTCCGCGCCCAACCGGAACGCCTCGTCCACCGTATCCTGGTCCGGGAACGCGGTCATGAGAATGACCTGGGTGGCCGGATCCTGCGCCTTGAGCCGCCGGGCCACGGTCAGGCCATTCGTGCCGGGCATGCGGATGTCGCAAAGCACGATGTGCGCTCCGTAGAGCGCTACAGCCTCGGCCACGCGCTTGGTTTCGCTCACGGCCTCAGCCTGGAAACCGCGTCGATTCAGGTTGCGCACGAGCAGATCCCGCAGGTGCACGTCGTCGTCGATCACGGCGACGCGAAATCGGCCGAACGAGCGGGTTTGCATCCCAGCAATCCTTTCCCAACGGAACGCGTTTTGCCCCTTTACTTTAGCGCATAAATGCGCCTTGGTCAAACCCCTTTTCGGCAAAAGTTGAGGGGGCGGACCCTTGCCCCGGATTTGCCATGCGTGCCGTCCCGGGATATAGTAGACTCTCGCGCTCCTGCACGGCGCCGGCCCACGTGCGCCGCCGCCCCGAGGTCCGAGCATGTCCGCGTTCGCGCTCCAGTCCCAGTTCGAGCCCGCCGGCCAGCAGCCCGAGGCCATCGAACGCCTCACCGACCGGCTGCACGCCGGTCGCCCCCACCAGACCCTGCTCGGTGTGACCGGCAGCGGCAAGACCTTTGTGATGGCCAACGTCATCGCCCGGCTCGGCAAGCCCGCTCTGGTGCTGAGCCACAACAAGACCCTGACCGCCCAGCTCTTCAGCGAGTTCCGCCAGTTCTTTCCGGACAATGCGGTCGAGTACTTCGTGAGCTACTACGACTACTACCAGCCCGAAGCCTATCTCCCGGCCACCGACGTCTACATCGAGAAGGATGCCTCCATCAACGAGAATCTCGACCGCCTCCGGCTCTCCGCGACCTCGGCCCTTCTGACGCGCCGGGACGTGATCGTGGTCGCATCGGTCTCCTGCATCTACGGCCTGGGACGGCCCGAGGAGTACGGGGAGATTACCCTGACCCTGCGCCGCGGCGAAGCCCTCGACCGCGAACCTGCGCTCCTCCGCCTCGTCAAGATGCAGTACACGCGCAACGACTTCGATTTCAAGCGGGGCACCTTCCGGGTGCGCGGCGACGCCCTCGAGATCTGGCCGGCCTACCACCACCGTGCCATTCGCGTCGAACTCTTTGGCGACGAGATCGACGAGATCCTCGAGGTCGATCCGCTCACCGGCGAGATCCTCGGCCGGTTCGATCACCTCGTCATCTTTCCCGCCACCCATTTCGTGCTCAGCGACGAGGCGGCCGAGACGGCCGTGGCCTCGATCGAGGCCGAGCTCACGCAACAGCTCCAGGTCCTCCGCGCCGAGGACAAGCTCCTCGAAGCCCAGCGCCTGGAGAGCCGCACCCGCTACGACATCGAGATGATCCAGGAAATCGGCTACTGCCAGGGGATCGAGAACTACGCGCGCCACTTCGACGGCCGGGCGCCGGGCGAACGGCCCGCCTGCCTCTTCGACTACTTTCCCAAGGACGACTGGCTCCTCATCGTGGACGAATCCCACGCCACGCTTCCGCAGGTGCGCGGCATGTACAACGGCGACCGCGCGCGCAAGCAGGTGCTCGTAAGCCACGGCTTCCGCCTGCCGTCCGCGCTCGACAACCGTCCGCTCATGTGGGAGGAGTTCCTCGACATCCAGCCCCAGACCCTCTACGTCTCGGCCACGCCCGCCCCGTTCGAAATCGAACGATCCCAGGGCGAAGTCGTCGAGCTGATCGTCCGGCCCACCGGGCTCGTGGATCCGCCCGTCGAGGTCCGGCCCACCAAGGGCCAGGTCGCGGACATTTTGCAGGAGATCCAGGCCCGCGCGAGCCGCCAGGAACGCGTGCTCGTCACCACCCTCACCAAGCGGCTCGCCGAAGACCTGGACGAGTACTGCCGCGAACGGGGCGTGCGCACCATGTACTTGCATTCGGAGATCCAGACGCTCGACCGCGTCGAGATCCTCAAGGGCCTCCGCCTGGGCGAGTGCGACGCCCTGATCGGGGTGAACCTCCTGCGCGAAGGTCTCGACCTGCCGGAGGTCTCCCTCGTCATCATCCTCGACGCGGACAAGCAGGGCTTTCTGCGCAGCGCCACGAGCCTCATCCAGACCATCGGCCGCTGCGCGCGCAACACCGAGGGCCGCGTCATCCTCTACGCGGATACCGTGACCGAAGCCATGCGCAAGACGTTCGAGGAAACCGGCCGGCGCCGCGAGATGCAGCTCGCCTTCAATCGCGAACACGGCATCACCCCCACCACCGTGGTCCGCAGCATCGAGACCGGGCTCGAGGAGTTCTTCCGCACCGAGGACCGGGAGGAAGCCGTGCACATCCCCGCGCTCGACGGAACGCCGGCGGTCGACCGCGCCGACGAAATCCGCCTGCTTCAGGAAGAGATGGAACGCGCCTCGACGGAGATGCGTTTCGAAGACGCGGCGCGTCTGCGCGACCGCCTGCTCGAACTCGACGCGCCCATCCAGTACGTCCACGAAGACGCGGCCGCCTACGGTTCGCACCGGCCGCGCAAACGCAAACGAGGCAAACGGCGGCGCGGCCAGCGCCCCAGCCGCAAGAAGAAGGATTGACGCACGGCCGGCCGGAGAACGCCGCCTTGCGCCCGCAACCGCGCTGCCCGCCGTCCCCGTGTGCAGAGGCCCCCATGCACGACATCCCACCAGCGCCCATCGACCCGGCCAGCCGCGCGCGTTCGATGCGTACGGTCATCCTCACCCAGCTCTTCGGCGTGCTCGGCATGCAGTCGTTCCAGAACGGCGTGCTGCTCCTCTACATGGCGGTGCTGGGCATCAGCCCGGTGCGCATCATCATCTACCTCGCTTTGCCCAACGGCATCTCCATGCTCCTCCGCCTCCCCGTAGCCTACCTCTCCGACCGCTTCGGCAAAAAACGCGTGGGCACGCTGGGGGTGATCCTGACCGCGCTCGGCTTCGCTTTCCTGCCGCTCGCCGGCTTCTACGCCCGCGTGCAGGCCGAGCAACTCATGGCCACCGGCATCGTGGTCCTCGCCGTGGGGAAGATGTTTTTCGCAGCCAGCTGGCACGGCCTGGTCGGCGCCATCGTGCCCGAAACCATGCGCGGACGTTTCTTCGGCAAGCAGCGCCTCGCCTTCCAGACCGCCGGCATCCTCTTCGCCGGAATCTGCTCCTGGCTCCTCGCCAAGGACTCGCCCGTCTCGTTCTTCCAGATCATCCTCGCCTTCCTTGTGTTCGCCTTCTGCCTGCGCATCTTCTTCTACCGCCGCGTGCCGGAACTGGATGCGCCCCGCCCCGAACAGCCGGGATTCTGGCCCGCCCTCGTCCAGATCCTGCGCACGCCCGGCTACGCGTCCTTCTGCGCTTACGTCTTCCTCATCAACCTCTTCACCGCCGGCCACCGGAGCCTCTTCGGACTGATCGAGAAGAACGTCATGGATCTCTCCAGCGGCCAGGTCGTGCTGCTCGCCAACATCGGTGCCATCGTCTGCATGCGCACGCACAAAACTCAGGCCAAGGCCACGGAGCACTTCCGTCTCCTCGTCGGCTTCGCGCGTTCGACTCGCGTTGCCCGGTCCTGGACACCGACGACATGCCTGCCTTTCAGCGCAGGTGGGAACAGTGGGGGCTCGCGCTCCGTTTCCGCCGGTGAGGCGACCGCGCCACGGGCGACGCGGCAACCGCTACAGATTTCCGGTCAGGTGGGCCACGGTCCGCAGCAGGATGCGCGGGGAGATGGGCTTCTGCAGGAAGTGCAGATCGTCCAGGATCGACGTCAGGTGCCGCTCTTCCTGGACCGAGCAGGGCTTGGCCGTGATGAAGCAGATCGGGCACTCGAAGCCCTTCCTTCGCAGCAGCTTGGCGATGTCCACGCCGTTCGGTTTCGGGTCGAGAAAGAGGTCCAGCAGAAAGACGTCCACGTCCTCGACCTTTTCGTCGTCTTCTTCCGCAGCGGCCTCCTCGTCCTCGTCCAGCACGACCTTTCGTTTCAGTTCCTCCATGCACGACGCGCTGACCACTTCGTAGTTCCTCTTGCGCAGCATGTCGCCATACACGCGACGAATGTTCGCGTCGTCATCCACGAGGACCACGCACTTTTGGCTGATGAGATTCGCGAAGCGCTCGAAGACCATGGCTACATCCGTTTGACCGGGACCAACCACCGAAGCATACCCCCGCCCGAGACGGGCCTCTCTACGTCGAAGAGCAGACAGCTGGCCTTCTTGACTTCGATGCAGGCCGGATCGATCATGCCGGCCAGCGCAGCGGCGAGTTCACTCAAGTCCGGTTCGTGGCCGACCAGCGCCACGCACGCGTCGCCTTCGTGATCTTGCAGCACGGCAAACGCATCGTCCGGCTCCATGCCCGACGCGAGGCGCCCGTCTTCCGCGACCGCGGACGTACAGCCGAGCTCGTCAGCCACGCGTTCGGCTGACTGGCGCGCGCGCACCATGGGACTCGTCAGGATCGCGTCCGGCCGCACCTTGGCCTCGGCCAGAAAGCGTCCGACCCGCCTGCACTGCTTCCGGCCCTTGTCCGTCAGCTGCCGCTCGAAATCGGAGGCCGCTTCGCCTTCGGCGTCCGCGTGACGGATCAGCAAAAGCTCCATGCCCCCCCTCCGCTACCGTCCACGCGAATCCACCTCCTGGATCCGTCTCTCCAGCTCGGCCGCCTTCTTGTCATCCCCGCGGCGGCGGTAGATTTTGGCAAGGGACGCGTAGGCGAGATTCAAAATCCGCTGCGAGGTGCGCGCATCGTCCTCTTTCTTCCCCACCTTGACGATCCGCCAATACGCTTTGAGCAGATCCTTCTCGTTCTCCACGTCCTCGCCGATGGCGGCCAGGCCGCTCCTGGCCTTCTGGAGCACGTGTTCGTCTTCCGCGAAGTTCGCCAGCGGGTAGACATACGCGTAGATGGCGCGCGCCACCTTGCCCTCGGCCATCCAGGCGTCGGCCTCCCAGATCTTCACCTCACACGCCAAGTCGACGCGTTCCTTCTCCAGCACCTCGTACAACTTCTCGTAAACCGTCAGCTTCTTCTCATTGGAGTCCATGCTCGCCAGAAATCCGGGGATGCAGTCGACCGTGAAATCCGGATACGCTTCGGCCGTCATCTCCACGATCTTCCGGGACCAGAAGAACGCCCGGTCCGCGCTCATCTTCTTCTCCTGCCCCAGGGTGGCGAGGTAGTGCCACGTCCGCGCGTTGTAGCAACTCGCCTTGAGCGACTTGATGAGCAGGCGCCGTACCAGATCAGCCCGCTCCATGCCCTTCTCCTCGTCGATGGTTTCGGGCAGGTGTTCCGCTACCCAGCGCGCAGCCGCCAGGTAGTAGTGCCCCTCCTGGATCTTCGCGAGCGATCCGGCGTCCTGCAAGAGAGCCGCGCTCATCTTCACCTCGGAATCGGTCACGCCCGCCAGTCGCCGCACCCCGTCGGCCCCGACCTCGACCCGCCGCATGTTCGTGGGGTCCGGCACCTCGCCCTTGAAGTAGTGGTCCGAATCGTACCGGCCGGCCGTAAAATCCCAATGGATCTTGGGCTTCTGGTAGAGCACGCCCGCCCACGCGTGCCCCCCGCGCTTGCCGCGGCCCCGCGTGTATACCGCGGGCACGCCGAAGAGGCGGTAGACGTTCTCGGTGAAGTAGGCCTGGTCCATGCAGCAGCCGCCGATCTTCTTGATGTTCATCAGCGTGTAAGGCGTCCCCAGTCCCTTGCCGTGCCCGTGGCTGAGCGTCACCGCGTCGTTCAGCGTCCACGGCACGGATTTGTAAATCTTGTACGCGTCCCGGAGCTTGCCCTTGTTGTAGTTCTGCAGTACCCACTCGCGCTCCTCCGCGCTCAGACGCGAGCCGACCACGTACACCCCGAGCTCGTAGGGGAGCTTGCCCGGCCGGTGGACCATCTTCCGCTCGTGCTCGAGCATGAACCGGTACAAATCGAGCATGGCGTTCTCGGGCAAGGGTGTATGCTTGTCGACCCACCAGTGCCCGTGGAAGTCGTCCCAGACCAGGGCGAAGGCGATGCAGCATTCGAACCGCCGTTCGAACTCGCGCGCATCCACTGTGCGCAATTGTTCCAGCACGCCCAAAGCCCCGTCCAGCTTGTCGTCCGGCTCGAGCGCGTACACGAACCGGCCGCACCACTGCGGATTCGCCAAAAGCAGGAGCAACATCTCCCGGTGCGCCGCGTCGGCCTGAAAGAAAACCTCCAGCGCCTTGCGCAGGCAGAAGAGCTCCTCGACCTCCTTGCGCGGCACGCGGTCGCCCTCTTCGGTGAAGCGCTTCGTCAGCACCTTGTCGAAGGCCTCCAGCGCCTTTTCCTTGGGCACCTCGCCCTTGAGGGCGGCCTTGACCGCATTGTAGTAGCGCGGATACGCGCGGTAGGGATTCTCGTCGTCCGCCCGTGCGAGCGCGCTCACGACCAACGCGCCTCCGATCAGCCACACCCACGCACTGCGCCCTGACCTTGGTTCAGCCATGTCCCGCTCCTTCCCGCCACACCGACGTCGCACCAGCTCTTATAGCCGGTCGATTCGAACAAATCAAGCCGATTCCCGCCGGCGCGCCCAACAAAAGGGGGTGCCCGCAGCAGGGCACCCCCTTGGCAACTCTCTTCGGACAGGGTCCGCGCTACAGGTTCATGGCCTTTTCGATGAGCTCCACCACGCGGCAGGAATAGCCCCACTCGTTGTCGTACCAGGAGATCACCTTCACCATGTCGTCGCCCATGATCATGGTCGATTCGGCGTCGAAGATGGAGCTATTCTCGTTGCCGATGATGTCGCTGGACACGATCGGGTCCTCGCAGTAGGCCAGGATGCCCTTCATGGGGCCGTTCGCTGCCTTCTGCATGGCTTCATTGACCGCGTCGCCGGTCACCTTCTTCTCGGTGACCGCTACGAAGTCGATCAGCGAGCCGGTCACCACGGGTACGCGCAGGGCCATGCCGTTCAGCTTGCCGTTGAGCTCGGGGATCACCTTGCCAACGGCTTTGGCTGCGCCCGTGGTCGTGGGGATCGTGTTCATGGCGGCCGCCCGCGCCCGGCGCAGATCGCTGTGGATCTGGTCGGCCACGTTCTGGTCGTTCGTGTAAGCGTGTACGGTGGTCATGAGACCTTCCTTGACGCCGAAGGTATCGTTCAGCACTTTGACCACGGGCGCCAGGCAGTTCGTGGTACAGCTCGCGTTGGAGATGCAGTGCATGTCCTTGGTCAGTGAATCGTCGTTGACGCCCAGCACGATCATGCCGTCGATCTCGTCTTTGGCCGGCACGGTGAGCAGCACCTTCTGGCAGCCGTTCTGCCCGATGTGCCCGTCGTATCCGTCCTTGTCGCCCGACTTCCGGGTCCGGAAGATGCCGGTCGACTCGACCACCACGTCGACGTCAGAGCCCCAATCGATCTCAGACGGTCCGACCTTGGCGTCCAGCATGCGGATCGAATCCCCGTCCACCACCATGTCCCCGCCCTTGGCCTCGATCGAGCCGGGGTACGGCCCGTAGACCGTGTCATACTTCAAGAGGTGCGCCAGGGCGTCGACCGGCGCCAGATCGTGGATGCCCACGATGTCGAAGGCGTCCTGCCGCTTGCCCTTCATGATCCGGAATACCTGCCGGCCGATGCGGCCGAACCCGTTGATGGCGACCTTGATCTTGGCCATACTCTTGTCCTCCTGTTTTCTCGCGCGCCTCGTCACAGGCCTTGCGGCATGGAGAGGCGCCTCTGCAAGCCTGGGCCGACGCCCGTGCGCCAGCCGCGCGCCTGACAAGTCGCATCGCAGTATACGGCGGGCCGTTTACCTGTCAAGTGCGAAAGCCGTCGGCCCGCCTCCCCGCAAAAAGGCGCTTCAGGCATACCCTCACCGGTAGAGCTCGCCCCGCTTGGCCGCCGACATCTTGCGGATCTCGGTGATGACGCGCAGCTGCTCCCGCACGCTCTCCGGGGTGATCAGCAGCTTCTTCCGCCTGCGAATCGCCTCGGCCAGGTTGCCGTAGAAGTCGGCCTTCTGGCGGGGAATCGCGCTCACCACCTTCTCTTTCCACTTGATCGGCTCGATCACGTGGCCGTAGGTTCGGCCGGGCGCCGCCTCATCGAGCACCTTTGCGCGCGAGACCTTGCGGCTCGGCTTGAAGCTCCGGATCGCCACCTCTTTGCCCGCCGTGATGGTGCCGCGCGTGCCCATGATTACGATCTGATCGTGCGGGTAGGTGGCGGCCATGGACATCTCAATGTCCACGAGGCACCCGTCCTTCCCGCGGATCAAAGCCTTGAAGTAGTCGTCCGCGTCTCCGCCCGCCACGAGATGCTTCATATCGCCCCAGACCTCCTGGACATCGGAGGGCATGAGGAAGAGCCCGGCGTCGATCCAGTGGGTGCCGTGGTTGAAGAGATGGCCGCCGCCGTTCTTCTTCAACGTCTGCCAGTCGTTGCGCAGGCTGAAATTGTGGCCCGTGATCTTGATCTCGAAGACCTCGCCGATCACCCCGCTCTCGATCAGCTGTTTCAGGTAGAGCGTGCGGTCGGCGAAGCGATTGTTCTGGTGCACGGTGAGCACGCGCCGCTTCTTCTTGGCGAGCCGCAGGATCGCATCCATCTGTTTCACGTTCATGGCCGCCGGCTTCTCGCTGAGCACGTGCAGACCGGCCTTGAGACACGCCTGCGTGTGCCGCGCATGGTCCACGCTCCGCGTGGCCACCACCGCCAGTTCCACGTCCGCCCGCTTCAAGAGCTGGCCGATGGACGCATAGGCCTTGCAGCCCAGTTCGGCTTCCGCCTCCTTCCGACGCTCGGCCAGCGGGTCGGCCACCGCCGCAATCGCAAACTCCTTGCGCCCCTCCAGAGCACGCTTGTGGTGGTTCCACCCGATCCGCCCCAGTCCGAGGATCGCCGTCTTGATCGGTCTCGTCTTGGCCATCTCCCTGCTCCTTGTCGCCAACGGTTCCCGTCCGTCTGCCCACGCGCGCCGCACGTCCCTGCAGCCGGTCCCGAACGGCCTGCGCGCTTTTCCGCAAAACCGTCCGCTCCGCGCCTGGGCCCAAATGCAGGACCCAGTCTAGGCCGCGCCGCCGTGCTGTCAAGCAAACGTCGCTGTGGTTGCTCCTGGCCAGGGCATAACGTGGTTTTCGCTGGTATTCCCGTCCGCTGGCGGGTATACGTACCGCCAGCGCGTTCGTACTTGGCAGGGCGAGATGCGAGAGGCCGCCGGTGGGCAATCCCAACCATCACGTGATCATCCACGGCCATTTTTACCAGCCGCCCCGCGACAACCCGTGGCTGGGCGTGATCGAGCCCCAGCCCTCGGCCTCGCCCTTCCCCGACTGGAACCAGCGCATCGCAGCCGAATGCTACGGCCCGCTCACCCGCAGCCCGATCCGCGACGCGCAGGGCCGCGTGACCGATCTCTTCAACTGCTTCGCCCACCTCTCCTTCAATGTCGGTCCCACCCTGCTCGCCTGGATGGACGCCCAGCGCCCCGCGCTCGTCGACCGCATCCGCACGGCCGACCGGCTGCACGCTGCGACGCGTGGCGGCCATGCCGGCACGCTCGCCCAGCCCTACAGCCATCCCATCCTGCCCCTGGCGTCGGCACGCGACCGGCACACGCAGATCCTCTGGGGGCTGGCCGAACATGCGCACCGCTTCGGCCATCCGGCCTCCGGCCTCTGGGTCCCCGCGTGCGCG
>CAZBZG010000105.1:0-4976 GCA_964496245.1 uncultured Planctomycetaceae bacterium
TTGACTCGAGTAGGCAGAGGTACTTCTCCAGAGGCACTTTTTGGGATTGCGCCCGAATCTGTTGAAGGTGACAAAGCAAGAGACCGGAACCTACTCGCTCGACGTTTTGCGGAACATGGAGGATGACGAAGCCGAGCGTTTCCTGACTCGTCTTCCCGGGCTGTCGTGGAAGGCCGCGCGGTGCGTCCTGCTGTACAGCCTTGGCAGGGATGTGTTCCCGGTCGACGGCAACACGTTCCGCATCTTCAAGCGAGCGGGAGTGCTTGCACGCGGGTCTGTGTACCGGCGGCGAGGTCTTCACGATGGCCTGCAGGATGCCGTCGAGGCTTCGCGGAGGAAATCGTTCCACGTCAATCTCGTGGTGCATGGCCAGCGAACGTGCTTGCCCCGGCGCCCCCTGTGCTCGAGCTGCCTAGCGCGAAGCATCTGCCCGATGTGTGGTGTGCCCGCAGACATGAAATCAAGCGCACGGGGAGATCTCAGCAGCGCCTCGGATACGTTCAATGTCTCACGGATGAGGGTCCGTGCATGAGCGACGACCTCCAGATTCTACTCGTGGTCCTGCTCTCTCTGGCCGTCGGAGCCGCTGCCCTCATCTACTATCTCCGGACGCGGAGAAGATCCTCGCATGCGGAACCCGCTCCGAGTGCGCCGGGGGCCACCACCACCCGCAACAGCGGTGCGACGCTGTTGGACGACGAGCATGTCGAGCCCTCGCTGCCCGAATCGGGTTCAGGAGATGATGTCCCGGGCACCCTTCCCGTATCAGGTGACGAGGCCGGGCGGAGTGACCCTGCTGCGGGACATCATGAGGACATCTTCGTTGCCAGCGAGCCGGCGGAGAAGTTGGAGTCTATAGGCCGACCGGATGAGGGAGCTGTGCGAGGGGCTGGAAGCCCCTCTGTGGAGCGGGGGGACGGGGACCTTCCTACCGCCGCGATCTCATCTGATGCGGCGGATCAGGAGGAGCTCGCTTCCGCCGGCGGTCGTGACTCTGATTCCACATTCTCACAGGCCGAGTCCGAGAGAACCTGCACAGGGGAAGTCGCGAAAGCAACGAAGGACGCAGCGGCAGACGCTGAGCGCGATACCGCACCTTCCAGCGCGCCGGAGATACAGGCCTTTCACTCAGGAGCCAAACCGGAGGCCGCTCTTGGTGGTGCCGAGACTGACGCGGGCAGCGAAGCGGCTCTCAGTGCCGGAACGGCCGAGCAGATCGGGGCCAGCCACGATCAAGTGCCTGCGGGACCGAGCGACGGGCAGGAACACGCGCCCGTGGAGCCGACGCCCCCCACCGGCATTGGAGAGACGGCGATACCGAGCGATGTTGCGGCTGGCTCACCTGATGACACCGTGCGAATGGAGGAGCCGGGCAAAGAACAAGATCCGCGCGAGGAAGAGAAGCAGCCCCCAAAGTCTGCGGATGAAGTCGAAGCGCCTGGCGCCGCGGAGCGGGAGGACTCCGGGCTGCAACCCGATCTGCAGGTGCCCGCAGGACCCGCAGCAAAGGAGGCTTCCTTCGCCGTTCGAGGGGGTCGAGAAGCCGAGGATCCTGGTGCATCCGTGGAACCCGGCGAAGTGGTCGAGACACTCGACGCGTCGAGGGACGACGGCGAGGAGGGAGAAGCACAGGTTGCAGGTGTAAGCGAGGACGCCAGTGGAACCAACGCCGATCACTCTTCTCAATCGACCGAGATGGCCGCCACCGCCGCCGCAGAGGACAACACAGATCGTCCTTCCGAGGAACAATCACCTGCGGAAGCCCCGGCTCCCGACCAGTCAGAAGGCGCCGGAGGCGTGGTGGCTGAGGCAGAAGTGACCTCTGCTCTGGATGAGGAACGGCCGCCCGGCCCAACGGGCGATGATGAGAGCGCTGAACCAGACAGCGATCTGGCGACCATCACTCAGGCCCCGCGAAAGAAGCGGACCAGCAAGAAGAAGCCCCGCAAGTACAAGGGGCTTGCACGCGCTGCTCCGCAGCCCCGTGATGCGGCACCGCAGCCGGGACATCCCCAAGGACAAGAGCCTGCCCAGCGAGAGCGTTCCTTGCCCATCGAAGTCCGGCTCCGCTTTGATCGTGGCGGCTTTTGCAGCGTCGCTCTCATTGCAAAGAGGTCCGCCGGTCTGCCGGAAGATCTGACGGCTATCGCAGGTGCAGGCGAGGTGAATCTGCGGGCGATGCAGGACGAGTGGTACCAGGATGTCGTCCCGGATGACTTCTCAAGCGTGCTTCGAAACGGCACGGTATGGACGGAGGAAGGAGCGAACGGCCGGTACACATGGTCCCTGAGTGGACGCGCGCTCTATGTGTTGGCGGATCGATCTGACATCAGTGGGTACGTATCACAGCCATGTCTCGACCTTGGGCGCGACCATGTGGTCCTTTGCACTGACCCGCTCAGGAGCCGCGTCGAAGAGGCGATCCGAAAGACTGGAGCGCAGCCTTCGACTGTACTCGACGATTCGTTCGGAGCCCCGGCTGGTTGGGTTGTCTTTCGAAGTGTAGTTCCAACCGCGCCCGTCTCTGCCGCAGAGGACGCCGATGTCCTCAACGCACTCAGGCCCCTCCCGCGAATCGAGATCAGCCTCGAGCGAGGGATCCGTCTCGGGTATGCAAACTACCTCAGCGGGCATCCCCCGGCGATTCGTGTGTACGGAGACCCGGAACACGCTTCTGCGGTCCGTATCGATGGCCAGGTTGCCGTGCGTGATGAGGACAGCGCCTATCGTGCGCCCGGCTGGGACTCTGTCGGGGCGCACTCCGTGTGGTGTGCTGGAACAAGCCGGTCATATTCGATCGTGCCCTTCGAGGCGTCATGGGAGCTGTGGGACGCGTATGCCTTTCCCGTCGCCGCCGGTGGCACCAGAAGGCTCGCTGTTTGCGGGCCGATTGTTCGAGCGGCGGCCACGGAGCCCTGGGGTTCCGAGTCTATCTCCGTTCCGGAGACGAACCCTATCCTGCTCGGCCCGGAACCAGGGCAAATTGTGATGGCCGTTAAGGCTTCTCCGCTGCGCGGGGCACCACGCATTGCATCCCCGAGCTTTCGTCCTATATGGGCGTTGCCGCGTGATCCGCTTCACTGCGACAAGAGGACTACCCGGATTCTGTTTGTGGCCGGGAGTGAGGTGCCGGAGCCGGGGACGCAACGGGCTAGCGGACCGCGCAGTGGCACAGATGCTGACATTACCCGCTGGAGCCAACTGATCCTGAACGCAAACCGAAAGGGGATGACCACGGATCCCGAGACGGAGTCGGTGCGAGCGCTTTGGCTGTCGTACAAGCGCATAGCACGACGCATTTGGAGATCGCGCCGGTGAGCCTGAACGACCTGCTTACGTGGATGTCGGCTCGCGGGCGTGGTTCTTGGTCTCAGTTTCGCGCGGCGGTGGAAGAGTTCCATGTGGAGCCGGGCGACACTGATGAAGACGGGGCGAACGACGATGACGCGAACGCCGGCGACCTTCCCGTGTACCAGGCTGTACGCCTTGGCCTCCAGCGACTCGCGCACGTGGAGTTCTACTCCTCTACCGCAGAAGCTGACTGGCGTGTCGTGCCGCCGGCACTCGCGGTCCACAAGGAGGGTGATGAATGGGTGGGAATCCTATGTGGCGCTCGGCCTCCTGGTTTGTGCGACCGGATTGCTCGAGGCCCCGTCACATGGGACTCTCACGCGGCACCTGGCATGCCGGATCGCATTAGCCTGGTGGCTAGCGAGCTTGCCGAACTAGAGACAGCTTCCAAGGGAGCGGGAGTACACATTCAGATGGAGGCACCGGCCTCCTTGCTGGCAGCGATCCCGCCCGTTGATGATCCACGAAGCCGCGTCCCACGCGATGCGCCTGCGGTGCCGGGATGGACGATCGAGAGGTTCTTGACCGCCACCCTACGCTGGACGACGCGAGATCCGGCGGACGAGAGAGACCTCGGAGCCCAGGATGTGGACGGATGCCGGACGGGGCTGTTCCGTTTCCGCATGAAGTACCAGCGTTTTCACTATCTGCGCTGGCGAGGGAGGACCTACAGCGTCCCTGTCCAGGTGGGGAAGTACGCGGTGCTCCGGTATCGGCGCGTGCGCCGCCTGCTGCAGTACAACCCCTCCCAGTCTCTGTTGTCGGTTCCTGTCACCTGCAGGCCGCCTCTCCTCATCGAGCGGGCATTGATCCTCTGCACGGGACTTCTCCCGAAACTCGACACGGGCACCGGTCGCCTTGAGTATTCTGTCCCGCGCAGAGTTGCGCGTCTGGTCGCGGGCCTGCTTCGCCAGGAGATGGACGTTCAATGAACCCGATTCGCCTCTTCGAGAACCTCCGTGATATGTACCTGCGGTACCTCGACAGTCCCTTTGACCTCAGATACGAGGACCTCACTGGGGAGCGCCGTACTCTGCTTGACATGGACGGTCGGATCTACCGGCATCCGCTGATCGAGCCGGTCCCCGCCTACCGGTCCTCCGGAGAGACGTTTGGTCAGGCCGCCCAGGCACTTCTAGGTGGAGTCTGGCAGACGGGCGAGGTTGCGGATGTATCCGCGTTCGTTGATCAGGGCCTCTTCCCTTCTGCGCTGACGCTTCACCAGCACCAGCGTGACGTCTTCGAAAAGGTGGTCGTCAATGGGCACAATGCGGTCGTCACGACCGGGACGGGCTCCGTCACGACGGAGTGCTTCCTGGTTCCCGTGGTCGCGTCGATTGTGAAGGAATCCCTCGCATGGAGCGCTCCAGGGCAGCGGTCCGGGCAATGGGACTGGTGGAACCATTTCACAATGCAAGGGACACGCCGCCGCTGGGCCCAAAGGGTGGGGCAGCGGGCGCACGAGACACGGCCAGCGGCCATCCGTGCCCTGCTACTCTACCCGCTTAATGCACTCGTCGAGGATCAGCTCGCGCGCCTGCGCGAGGCCCTGGATAGCCCCGGGGCGCGGTCATGGCTCCAGACGAATCGACAAGGAAACCTCGTGTACTTCGGCCGGTACACAG
>CAZBZG010000105.1:4986-14486 GCA_964496245.1 uncultured Planctomycetaceae bacterium
GACTTCGGGACGAGCTAAGGAGTATCCATCAGGACGCACAAGCCGTGGCGGGGAGCCCAGCGGAACGCTTCTTCCAGAGCATGGACGGAGCGGAGATGTGGTCGCGCTGGGACATGCAAGACACGCCACCTGACATCCTCATCACCAACTACTCGATGCTTAACATCATGTTGATGCGAGCGATCGAGACTCCGATCTTCGACCAGACTCGCCAGTGGCTGGAGCAGTCCTCCGAACACATCTTTCATCTCGTCGTGGACGAGCTCCATACCTACCGCGGCACGCCCGGCACGGAGGTCGCCTACCTTCTCCGGGCCTTGTTGGATCGTCTCGGGCTCGCTCCCGATTCCGACCAGCTTCGGATCATCTCCTCAAGCGCGTCACTGGAAAGCGGGCCTACCGGGCTGCAGTACCTGGAGCAGTTCTTCGGGCGAGATCGTAACGGCTTCCGCGTGATCGGAGGACCGGCGTATGTGGTTCCACCGAATGCAGGGGCCTTGGGAAACCTCGCCACTCACGCTGGAGCATTCGCGCAGTTCGCTCAAGACGTCAGCACGGGTGGGCTGGCAGCTCTACCGCAGGCAACGGCCTCACTGCATGCCGCCGTTGGCGCGCCGGCCTTGCCCGGCGGGACGCCGGCAGAGGAAACTCTCAGTGCCTCCCTTCTACATGTTGAAGCCCCTGACGCATTGCGCCTTGCTTGCACCCCGAACCAGCAGATCGTACCCCAGGCTCCTGCCGCACTCGCCCTTGCGCTCTTTCCGGGGGCGCCCCAGGCCGACCTGGCAACCGATGGGTTGCTGACCGCGCTCTCTCACGCACAGAACAACGCGGGCTTCGCCCCGATCCCCATGCGCGTGCACCTGATGTTCCGAAACCTGCAAGGCCTGTGGGTCTGCACCGACGCTGGCTGCGGGCAGGCGCCGCAGCGATCTGCCGCGTGTCCGACAGGCATCCTCCACTACGTGCCGAGCCTCACCTGCCAGTGTGGCGCTCGTGTTCTGGAGTTGCTGTACTGTGAGGCGTGTGGCGAGGTGCTCTTCGGCGGATACCGCCGCGATGCGGGAAACCCGAACGAATGGTACCTGAGCCCAGACCATCCCAATCTGGAGGCGGCTCCAGACCTCGCTTCCTTCGATCGGGACTACGAGCGCTACGCGGTCTTCTGGCCTGCAACGGGCAACCTGGCCCCAGCGTCTGCCCAATGGACACAGGACGATGTTCGGCGGGCGTGGCGGGCCGCACATCTGGACCCCGTTGACGGCCGCGTGGGGCTGGGCGGAGCCCCTCAGGGGGCGCGTTCCGGGTATCTGTACTACGTACCTTCGGTTCACGGGCAGAACCCCCCGCCTGCTGGCGTTGGCCGCGAAGCCTATCCAGCCCGTTGTCCTCGCTGCGACGCGGATTGGGCCCGCCGAACCGTAGTCCGTTCCCCGGTCCGAACCCAGCGCACCGGCTTCCAGAAGATCGCCCAGGTTCTCTCGGATGGGCTGCTACGCGACCTCTCCCAACCACCGCTTTCCACGGAGCGTAAACTGGTCGTCTTCTCCGACAGCCGCCAGGATGCGGCAAAACTCTCCGCGGGGATGCGATTCTCGCACTATCGGGATGCTCTGCGCCAGGCGCTCATGGCCGCGCTCGCACAGCAGGGGGCCGGGCCCCAAGCGCTCGCAGCTCAGTGCCAGGGACAAGCACTCTCGCTAGATCAACAACAGGCCGCCGCGACGTTTCAATCCGAACATCCGCAAGACGCAACGATCATCGCGATGGCCTCGAACCCAGCGACCGCAGGGTTGCCGTCAGGAGGCAATCCAGCACTGACAAATCAACAAGCTGCCCAACTGGTGCTCCAGCGTGCGGCCAACGGCCCGTTCCGCATCGCCCAGATAGCCGCGGATGCCTCGGCACGTTTGCTCGCGGAAGGGATGAATCCCGCTGGCTACGGGAAAGACGCCCTCTGGACCGATTCGCAGAATCGCACTGGCAGCTGGCGTGACCTATACTATTGGCCAGCGGGGGGCCAACCAGTGGCGAAGCCACCGGGCCAGCTGTCGCAGCCCCAACGAGACCATCTGAGGCGGATTCAGGACGGTTCTGTTGTCGAGCTGATGGACATCCTCTTTGCTTCGGGACGCAGGAGCATCGAGTCTCTGCTTCTCGCGCTTCCGACCACGGATCGGATCACTAGCCAGGCAACCTCGAATCTCGTCCAGGAGGGAGCGGACGGGGCGATTCGCCTGCTTGGATCCCGCAAGCGACTGTGTACACATCGATCAACTTCGCAGAACTCCGTTCCGGGGTATGTTGCCGGATACTTGACAGCGGTTGGCCAGCAGAACGGCCTTGCACCAGCCAGCTACATCGACGACGTAATCAACCATCTGTCGGTCTCGGGATGCCTGAACACGGCCCACTACTACCTTGAGGTGACTTCCCTCTGCCTCCAACCGGCGGGCACGTCATTCCACGAATGCACGCAGTGCCGGCGAATCCACCTTCACCCCTCAGGCGGCGTCTGTGCCGACTGCTGGGGTCCTCTTCGGCCGCCGCAACCGATCGCCGGGGCGCAAGTGTCGGCGGACTACTACAGCTACCTGGCAACGCAGGCCGGTGACGTGTTCCGCCTGAATTGCGAGGAGCTCACCGGTCAGACGAACAAAGGCGATGCGAGGAGGAGGCAGCGTCTTTTTCAGAACATCTGTCTGCCCGCTCCTCAAGAGAATCCTCTCGCTGATTCGGTCGACCTGCTGAGTGTGACGACCACGATGGAAGCCGGCGTCGATATCGGGTCCCTGCTCGCAGTCATGATGGCCAACATGCCTCCAATGCGCTTCAACTACCAGCAGCGGATCGGCCGAGCGGGGCGACGCGGCTCCGGCGTTTCTGTGGCGCTCACCCTGTGTCGCGGGCGGAGCCACGATGACTACTACTTCCAGCGTCCCCAGCGGATCACGTCAGACCCTCCGCCCCAGCCCTACGTGGACATGCGCCGGGAGATCATCATCCAGCGAGTGCTGACAAAGGAAGTTCTCCGACAGGCATTCGCGTCGCTGGATCTCTTCGGAGGCGCGGGGGATAGCGTCCACGGCGAATTCGGAACTGCGGCGAACTGGAACCAACCGCCCCCCCAGTCGCCGGCCGGCGCATCGCCAGCGGCGACTACCGCTCAGCTCGTTCTCGGATGGATCCAGCAGAATGGTACAGAAGTGGCTCGTGTCTGCGATGTTCTGCTGGTCTACGCCGATGCCGCGCTTCAGGCACAGCGCCAAGCGTTGATCGACTACGTTGTGAATGACCTGGTTCCTGAAGTATCCGCAGTGTCGACCAATCCACGGTACACGCAGATCGCTCTGAGTGAGAGACTCGCGAATGCCGGATTGCTGCCGATGTTCGGCTTCCCCACCCGGATTAGGCTTCTGCACCACGACCGGCCTCGGAGTGCGTACCCGTGGCCACCGGAAGACGTCATTGACAGAGAGCTTGACATCGCCATCAGCCAGTTCGGTCCTGGAGCGGAGACGGTCAAGGATGGGCTCATTCACACGGCCATCGGTGTCGTTGACTACCGCCCACAGGGCAGGAACATCAGTGAGGAGCCGGGCCCCCTCGGGCCAGCTATCACCGTTGGTTTGTGTGCAAGCTGCCAGGCGGTAGACGGATCTCAGCCACCGCCGGCTTCCTGCGCTGTCTGCGGAGCGACGCCTGCGCAGGATCCCGGGTATCGGGTAATCGACCTTGCCCAACCCGCTGGCTTTCGGACCTGGTATGGGAGCAGTCGCGACTTCGATGGTACCTTTGAGTGGACCCCACGGGCATCTCGGCCGAAGATGGGGGTCACGCCGCTCCCCGTCAACCAACAGGCGAACTTCGAGGTGTGGGCAGACCAGGAGACGGTTTACGTCGTGAATGACAACGACGGCCGTCTCTTCACCTTCGAGAAGCTCGTACGGGGGGAGACCTGGGCGACTCAGGAATCTCTCTCCACCGCCGGGATCAACAACCCCCCGATCGACGTGGCCGCCGGGACCAATGAACGAGCCTTGGCGTCTGTCAAGGTGACCGACGTCATGGTTCTCGGAATCGCGAACTGGCCGGTCGGTATCCAAGCGTCGCCCGCCGGTGCTGGCGGCCTCGAAGTCCGCGCCGCTTTGTTCTCGTTCGGCTTCCTCCTGCGACGTGCAGCGGCAGACTACCTCGATGTCCACGAGCGCGAGATCAAGGTGGGAGTCCGCGTGCTTCGTGACGCGGCTGGCGACATTATCGGACAGGTGTTCCTCTCTGACAGCCTGGAAAACGGCGCCGGATACGCGTCTCTTCTGGGACAACCACAAGAGGCCGAGCGGCTGCTCCAGTACGTCTTGGGACAGCCTCCACAATCGACGACGTTCTATGGGTTCCTCGTTGGCGCGCAACACGCAGGACCGGGCGCGAATGCGTGCCGCACCTCGTGCCCTGACTGCCTTCGTGACTTCAGCAATCTGCCTTACCACCCCATCTTGGATTGGCGGCTAGGGTTGGATGTTGCTCGTCTCGCCTTGGACCCAGCAGCTCCAATCGACTTCTCCGTTTCCTACTGGCAGGGACTCGACGCTGCGGTTGCTGGGCCCTATTTCGCGGCCATGCCCGGATGGCAGCAGACGACGATCGCCGGCCTTCAGGCGGGGAGTCGCGGGAATGTAGTAGAGATCATCACGCATCCACTCTGGGATACTGATCCAAACCGGTTCGGGCCGCAACTGGCGGCGGCCCATGCACAGGCGGTAGCCGCCGGGAACCAGGTGCGATTCAAGTCCCTCTTCGAGGTGCTGAGAAGGCCGTTCTGAGGCCACGAGTCAGGTCATGGCGCTGGAGACGATTCGAGTCCGCAGAATCCAGGTCGTCAGTCCTACGCTGGCGGAGTCCTTGCGGCAGTGCAAGCTCCGCGCCGGCCTGTCCCGCGCTGAGGGTTCGAGCCGGCATGTGCTGGGGAATCCTAAGGCGTGGCTCGGTACCGCGTATCACGCGGTTCTCGAGGCCGCTGGCAATAAGCATGGCGAAGACATTGAAGCGTCCGTACGCCACCTATGGAACTCGGCGGTCGAAGCCCAGTACGAGAGGTCGCGCTCTCACCCCTTCGACAAGCGGTTCGGGCGTCCCGAATCTTGGCCGGGCTACCACATGGTCGCTGCGATGGTTCTTGTTCGAGCCAGGGAGCTCGTGGCGTCTGCCTCCGCGCAGAGCATCTCATCTGACAACGACCGATCTGGCGGCGCAACGTGGTGCGAGAAGACGTTTTCCGGAGCGAACAGCAAGATGGTCGGTCGTCCCGACGTAGTTCGTCCCGAAGAAGTTGTGGACTTCAAAACTGGCGACGTGTTCGAGGATGAGGATCTGGAGCACGTCAAGACGGCGTATGTTCGTCAGCTTCGCCTATACGCGTTCCTAGTCAACGGGACGCTCGGCTGGTGGCCGCGGCGGGGTGTTCTGCTGCCAATGGCCGGTTCGCCGGTAACGGTCGAACTCGGACCCGAAGAATGCGAGGCGGAAGCGGCAGAGGCCATACGCCTTCTGGACGAATACAACGAGATACTCTCCCGGAGCGCAGACGCCGCCGCTTTGGCAGGCCCGAGTCCTGCCAACTGCCGCTGGTGTCAGTACCAACTCTACTGCCCGGCTTTCTGGGGCGCGGTTGGGCCGGGTTGGAAGGACGACCTGCGCTCTAGCGTCGTTGCGGGGAGAGCGGTTGACTCCCCGGCCTTCATCCACGGTGGGGCCGCGCTTTCGGTGTCCCTTCAGGCCGAAGAGGGAACCGCACCGTCTGGCGAGATAATCTCGCTGTTTCCACTGGATCCGTTGATGCACACAGACCTACCCCAGGTGCAAGGCGGGGATCGGATTCGCGTGACGGGACTGTGGCGGCGTACGGACGACAGCGTTGTTCCATCGATAAGAACCATAATCGCTCAAAAGGACACCCTGCCTCGCATAGTCGGTTCGCAGTAGCGCGTTGGTCAACCGCCCAGATGAAGATGAAACCAAAGGTGAAAGGCGGTCTAACAACAGCATGCAGACGGACGGCCGCCGACGGCCCAAGCTGAGCGTGGACGTTACTCCCTCTGCCTCAAACGAACAAGCTCCAGGGGCTCAGGCCCTGAACTACGCTGGCATGAATGCCGGTTTGCGCATCCTCATTTCTGGTCAGCAGTTCCGAGAAGTACGCTTCAGTCGGATGAGCCTGAAAAACTATGTGCGAGCACGGCTGGCGTGAACTGTGTGCCCTGCCGGCTGGCGACCTCGGGATGCCAATCGGCCGGGCACCTGGCAGCACCAGAGCCGCTACAACGGCCGGGCTGAGAACGATTTCGGATGCTGGGGCTCAAAAAACGGTGGGGCCTGCGGCCGGCAGCTCAACACGTGCCACGTCTCACATTAACTGGACCATTGCCATCGATGGCACGTCCACATTATGTGACTCCGCTATCCCGCCTCCATGCGTGAGCATGGGACCCCGCATACCCCGCTGGAGCGGCTCTGGCGACCATTTGTGGCTGCATCGCGGCTCGGAGAGCGCCGTAAACGGGGGTCACTCAATCCGAGACTATCGAGGGTCTGATAATCTGCTACGTAGCAACACGCTCGCCGGGGGGAGCGGGGTATGCGCTCAGAAATAGTGTCTGCCTTGCAGTCTCAGCGATTCCCCTTTCTGCCGTGCCGGGCATCCGGCGTCGATCCATTGGCGCAGCTCCGAGAGACGCCAGCGGATGCTCCCGTCGATCTTGACAGGCATCGGCAGCCGGCCCTCCACGTCCAGACGGCGCACGGTCCGTTCCCCAATGACCAGGAGACGGCCCACGCCGCCCGCGTCGATCAGTTCTGCGGGAGGCGTATCGCTCCGGGTCTCCAGCGCGTCGGCCAGGCGGTTCAGGGTTGCCGCGAGGTCGCGGTCGGTGGAGGGCGCGCACGTCTGCGAGATGGCTCTGGAGCTCTGCATGGAGCGCGCGCGGGAGCAGGGTGGTGCGGTCCTTGCCGCCCTTGCCGTTGCGGACTATGAGGAGATGGTTGTCGAAGTCCGCTGCCAAACGCGGGCCCCCAGCCGCCTCTCGGCCCGCATACGCGCAAGACGTTCCGGCAAATGCCGCATTCCCAGTTGCGCGAGAACCATCGAACGACCGCTAGCGTCCGCGCGTGAAGAGAATGCCACAATACTGACGAAAGATAAAGTCATACAGAAGTACAAACACGTTCGAAGCTTGTGGTAGATTATGGGCAGAACAAGTGCATGCAGCAGTCCTGCTTCGCAGTCAGCTGATGCTGAATGTCGGCCCGACGTGCGGGGGAACCGTCATGTTGGGCATCCATTGTACGGGCGCCAGTTGCCTTCGGAACGGTTGCGGGCACGCGAGCCTCGGGCCGCCCCCCGTTCATCCGGTGTCCGCGCCCTTGAGGTGCGAAGGGGGCAGGCCGAAGTGGCGGCGGAAGGCGGTGGAGAAATAGAGCTGGTTCCGCCAGCCCGTGAGGCTGGCCACCTCCTTGACCGAGAACCGGCCCGAGCGCAAGAGCGCCTCGGCCCGGCGCATCCGGAGTCCGATCAGGTGCTGGCGGATGGTCTGGCCGGTCACCTGCTTGAAGATGCCGGCCAGATAGGTCGACGAGAGCCCCACACACGCGGCGATGCGGCGTAGGTCCAAATCGGGATCCATGTACCGCCGGCTCATGAATTCCTGCGCTTTGCGCACCGCACGCTCGGGCGCGCCCAGGGACGGTTCGGGCTGCTCGGAGAGGACCAGCGCAAGGGAACCAAAGAGGTGGCGCAGCAGGCCGGACACGTACGCGTCCACCGTGCCACCGGATGTCTGCTCGCGTGCGCGGGCTGCCCCGTGGAGGACCTCGCCAGGCAGAGACAGGAGGCGCGCGTTCCACGCCTCCCGCTCGTCGGCTGTGAGGTAGTGATGATCGGTTTTGCGGTTGCGGACCACGACGTGCGCGAGATAGGTATTGCCGTAGTCGAGGGTGAGCCCGAGGTACCGCAGGCTCTTGGGATGGCGCAGGGTCGGATGGTCGTAGCGGACATGGACCCGATTCGGGGGCATGAGGAGCACGCCGCCGCGAGGCACCCAGCCCGCTTCGCCGCCAGGCACGCGAAACGCCAGGCGCCCCGCCAGGGGAACCTGCAACTCCCAGGAATCGTGGACATGCGCGCCTGCGGGGGATTGCCGATCGCTCCGCCCTGCCGGCGGACCGGGCAGCACGATGTCGGACGCGTCGAACGAAAACTGCGTGACGACCCGCGTCAGGAGGTTGCAGAACGTGTGCCGTCGCATCACTGCCTCCAACGCATCCCGCCGCCCCATTCGGCCCGCGGCCGCACGACTGGGGCCGGCAAGCGGGACCTGAATCCATTATATATCCCCGAAGGTTTTCGCAAACAATTTCAGTGGAATTGTGCGGGAAAGCGGCTAAAGTACCTGAAAGCATTAAAGGGTCTACTGCCGCGGAGATCGCTCGCCATGCGCGCCACCCTGCTCACGTACGTACTGCTCGCGCCAAGCGTCGCTTTGCTCTTGCGCTACCTCACCTTCCACTTCGACAGCTTCACCCTGTGCTTCGCGCGGTTCCTGGCGGGTGGCGTCTTCCTGCTGGGCCTCGGGCTCGTGCGGCAGCCGCAGGCTCTCAAGGCGCTCGTGCACTCCCGGCGCATCGTGGGCGCCATGGGGCTGCTCGCCCTGCTCATGGCGGTGAGCAACGTGCTCGCCGTCGAAGGCATCGCCAAGACCGATGCAGCCACAGCCTCGCTCTTCCGGATATTGGGCATGCCGCTCACCGTGGCGGCCGCCATGTGGGCGTTCCGGGACGAACGCGCGCTGGCGCGCAGCCCATTCTTCCTGATGGGTTCGGTCCTGGTACTGGCCGGGGGAATCGGCATCGCGCTGGCCGGCGCCAGCGCGCCGGGCGGCTCGTCCGCGTACCTGGCGGGCACCGTCTTCCTGAGCGGCGCCATCGTGCTCGCTTGTGCCCACGGCCTGCTCATCAAGAGGCTCACGCGCGAGCACTCCCCCCTGGCGCTCGCCGGAATCTGCGCGTGCCTCACGAGCGTGCTCTTCCTCCTGGCCGCACTGTTCGTGGGCGACCTCTCGCGTCTGACCTCCGCCCCTCCGCGCACCGTCGCCCTCCTCTTCGGATCGGGCGTCTACGGGCTCGTGGTCGGCATGGGGCTCGCCTTTGTGGTGATCCGCGACGTGGGCATCAGCCTCTTCCGCGTCGCCAACCTGGGCGTGCCCGTCCTGGTGGCCGTGCTCGCCTATCTTGTGCTGGGCGAGGCCCTCACCCTGACGCAGATCGCGTTCGGCGGCCTGCTGCTCCTGGGCTGCGCGTGCGCGCTGCGCGCCACGCGACTCCCCTCCCCTGTTCCCGGAAAGCACGCTGGGTGACTTGCTTGAGAAGTACAAATACAGAGACTGTTCACTCGTCCTTGCCGCAACGCGCACGCAGAACCACGAAGGACAGTAGAGCACGAAGGGATT
>CAZBZG010000106.1:0-14359 GCA_964496245.1 uncultured Planctomycetaceae bacterium
TTCAGCCTTGGGTATGATCGAACGCGGGCTGCGTCCCCATGCCTTACGGAAATCGGGTTCGTCCCAGTTGGCATACACGCCGTGCTTTCGCTGTTTCAACAGCATGCGTGCAAGTGTGGTCTTCCCACACTGACGCGGCCCGGATACGAAGGCGATTTTCTTCCAGGAGAAACAGAGGTCTGGCAGAACGGGGGTCAGGTATCGTTCTTTCATGCTGACCATACTACCAGTAGGCGGCAGTTTGGTCAAGGACAGAATGTTTGGCGGCATCCCCTCGCCTGGTTCAAAATGTAGGGCACGGGCTCTGGCACCGCCCCCCGTGCGCAGCCGCTCAGCCAATTTTGCTTGACACCTCCCGGCACGCGGACAGAATGGGCTGCTTGTGCCGTGCGCGGCCGACTTGAGGAAGCTGGTGACTGGTCAGGGACTTGCGAGAGAGGAGCGGCTGCGGGACGCCCAGCGGGTGGACGAACTCTTTGCCCGCGGAGCTGTGGGAAAGACCCGGCTCGTGCTCGTGCGCGCTCTGCCCAATGGCGGTGCCCGCACGCGGATGGCCGTGCTCGTGGGCAAGGTGGCGGGCAATCCCGTCAAACGCAACCGCCTCCGGCGACGCCTCCGGGCGGCGTTTCGCACCCACAAGCAGGAACTGCCAGCCGGACTCGACCTGGCGGTCCTGCCGCGCCGCGGCGCCCTGACAGCCGCGTTCGAAGAACTCGTGCCCGACCTGATGCAGGCGGTCGAACGGGCGGTCCAACAGCTTCCCGACCGGCCCCCCGCACCCGAGGTGGAAGGAACAGCGTGAGCCGCATCCTGATTCTCTTCGTGCGTCTCTACCAGTCCACCCTCGGCCGGTGCCTCTTCTTCCTGGCGGGCGGCCGGAGCGTGTGCATCTACGAACCGACCTGCAGCCACTACATGATCGAGGCGTTGGAGACCCACGGCGCGATCCGAGGCGTGTGCCTGGGCCTGTGGCGGATTCTCCGGTGCCATCCCTTTGCCCGCGGCGGGCATGACCCGGTCCCGCCAGCCGGCGACGCCCCACTCCGGAATGAGGAACCCGCTGCGTGAGCGATGATCTGAAACAGAAGATTCTGATGTTCGTGGCCATCTTCCTGACATTCATGGTGGTCATGAACTTCATGGAGCAAAAGCGGCAGGCCAAGGGCGAACGCGAAGAGTGGCGCCAGCAGCAGGAGCAGCAGGCCGAACCGGAGGCAGCCGAATCCGGCGAGCCCGCCACGCCTGCCACGCCTGTCCAGCCGCAGCCAGCCCCCGAAGACCAGATCCCCGGCCAAGACGAACCTGCGCCTGAAACGCAGATCGGAGCAGAACCCGGGGCGGAGGCGGAAAGCGAGCCCGCGCCAACGCGCGAATCGTCGCCGCCTTCCACGCCGGAAGAACCGGCTGCGCGCTACCAGATCAGCGTGGTCCGCGGCCAGGACGAGGGGCGCTTCGAAGCCGTCTTCTCCACCCGCAGCGCAGCGCTCACGCGCTTCCGTCTGCTCGGGTACGTCCAGAGCGCCGAAACGGATGAGAAGCACGAGGTCGTCGTCCTCGACCAGCTCGCCCAGGGCCAGGACAGCCTCCTCATCGCGTCGCTCAACGAGATCGGGCTGCGCGGACGGAATTACCGGATCGTGAGCGCGCCCCGGGACGCCCGGATCGCACAGCAAAGCCGCGAAGGCGATCCGGAGACGATCGAGCCCAACGACCGGAACGAGCTGGTCTTCCGGACGACAGCCGGTGCCTGGGAGATCACCAAGACGTATGTGTTGAGCGAGGAGACCGCGTTCGGCTTTCGCATGACCCTGGGTTTGCGCAACCGCTCGGCCGAAGCGCAGGCTGTGACCTGCCGGCTCGTCGGTCCCTGCGGGATCGTGCCGGACGATACGGGCCGCTGGGGCAACATCGAAGCCATGAGCGCTGCGCTCACCGAGGCGGGCGGAACGGACACCGAGGTCAAGCGTGTCGACGTCAACGAGCTCTTGAGCGGACAGCGGGAAGCCGAGGAATCCGGCGAGCCGTTCGCGGACGGGCTGGACGAACGGAGCCGGTCGATCGCCTGGGTGGGCCTCAAGAACCGCTTCTTCACGAGTGTGCTCTTGGTGGACGACCCGGCCTTCACCTTCCAGGCCGTCCTGCGCGGCGAGCCCGTGGCCAAGGCCTACCGCGAGGAGCACAAGGAACTCGCGCACCTGCTCGAAGCGCACAAAGCTACGGGCGCAGCCGTGCTCGTGCTCAAGAACCAGGTCGGCAAATCCGTGCCCGCGGACGGGACGCTCGAGCGGGGTTTCCGATTCTACGGCGGCCCGGCGGACGAGGAGCGGCTCGCGTTCGACAAGCGGCTGGGGCAGCTTGTGAGCTACACGTGGGGGTTGTTCGATCCGATCAGCCGGACCCTCGTGAAGCTGCTCAACATGATCGCGAGCGTGGTGCCCAACTACGGCGTGGCCATGATCCTGCTCACCCTTCTCATCAAGACGCTGCTCCACCCGCTCACGCGCAAGGGGCTCCACTCGAGCCAAAAGATGCAGAAGGTCGCGCCTCTGGTCAAGGAGATCCAGAAGAAGTACAAGGACCAGCGCGAGAAGATGCACCAGGAGGTCATGCGCATCTACCGGGAGCACGGGGTGAGCCCCATGGGCGGCTGCCTGCCCATGCTGATTCAGTTGCCCATCTTCATCGCCCTCTTCGGTGCCTTCTCCCGCGGCTTCGCCCTCCGGCAGGCGTCGTTCATCCCGGGTTGGATCGACGATCTGGCCGCGCCCGACAGCGTGTGGAACTGGGGCACGCCCCTGCCTGTCCTCGGCAGCAGTCTCAATCTCCTGCCCATCCTGTACCTCATTCTCCAGATCATCCAGATGAGCATGCAGCCCAAGAGCGAGGATCCGCAGATCCAGCAGCAGCAGAAGATGATGAAGCTCATGCCCATCTTCTTCGTCTTCATCTTCTACTCCATGCCCTCGGGGCTGGTGCTCTACTTCACCGTCAGCTCGGTCTACACTCTGGTCGAGCACTGGCTGATCAAGCGCGGCATCGACGGCACAGACCAGGGCCAGCCCGCTCCCGCCGGGGCTGGGGCAGCGGCGCCTTCGAAGGAGGCGAAGCCGGGCGTGGCTGCTGGTACGGGCGTCAAGAGCGCTGGCGGGGGCAAGCGCAAGAAGAAGCGCAAGAAGTAGCCTGCCATGGCCGCTCGGCTCGACACGCAGGACACCATCGTTGCCGTGGCTACCCCGCCCGGCCCGTCGGCCTGCGGGATCCTGCGCATCTCCGGCCCCAACGCTCTGGCCGTGGCCGCGCGCCTCTTCCAGGCGACCGCCGGGCCGGGTCTGGCTGCGCGCGCGGGCGGAAGCGTGGTGCACGGCGAGATTTCTCTCCCCCTTGCGATTGCCACCGCCGCTGGATCGCGCGCCTCCGCACCGTCCTGCCCCGCCCTCGCGTACCTCATGCGTGCGCCCGGGAGCTACACGGCCGAGGACGTGGTCGAGCTCCACCTGCCGGGCAGTCCTCCCCTGCTCGCCAGTGCGCTGCGCGCTGCGTGCCAAGCAGGTGCGCGCGTGGCCGAAGCGGGCGAGTTCACCCTGCGGGCGTTTCTGCACGGCCGGATCGACCTCGGGCAGGCTGAATCCGTCGAACGGGTGATCGCTGCAGAGGGCGAAGCCGAGCGTTGCGACGCCGTAGCGCGCCTCTCTTCGGACCTGGGGCGGAGCCTGGCCGCGTGGCAGCAGACGCTCCTCGACTGCGCCGCGCAGGTGGAGGCCTTCCTCGATCTGGAGGAGCCCGAGGCCGGAGGCGAGCGCACGGCCGGCCTGCCGGAGGCGCTCACAGGCGTGGCCGCCGAGTGCCGGCGGCTCGCCGCACAGGCCTCGGCCGATCGGCCCTGCGAAGCAGGCGTGCGGGTGCGGCTGGCCGGCCCCACGAACACGGGCAAGAGCTCGCTCGCCAACGCCCTGGCCGGCCGCGAGGTGGCGCTAGCGAGTCCCGAACCTTCGTTCACGCGCGATCGGCTCTCGTTCCCGTTGGACGTGGGGGGGGTCCGGATCGTGGTCGAGGATGCGCCGGGCGCGGACGCAGCGGCCGACGGAGTCGGCCGGGCAGCTGCAGAAAGGAGTCTCCGGGAACTCGGCACGGCCGGGGTGGTCTGCCTGGTGCTCGACCTGTCCGCGCCCGTCCCGGGGGAGGGTCTGGCGGCCTTTGCATGCCTCGCCGGCCGGCCCGTGGTTGCGGCGTGCAACAAGGCCGACCGGCTGGCCGGCGAAGACCGGGACGCGCGGCTGGCGGACCTTGTGGCAGCGCTCCGGCACACCGCAGGCGTCGATCCGCTGGCCGCGGTCGCGACGAGCGCCCGCACGGGCGCGGGGCTTTCGCGCCTCCGGCAGGCGCTGGCCGGCGCGGTGCTCGGCGAGCTCGCCCTTGCGCCGGGGGGCCGCGTGAGCGCGCGGGAGGGCATGGAGCTCTTCCACGCAGCTGCAGCGTGCGAGCGGGCGCTCGCGTTCGTGGGCAATGACACGCCGTGGGAGCTCGTGGCCGAAGAAGTGCGGGCCGCCTCCCTGGCGTTGGGACGGGCGCGCGGCGCAGACTACGGGGAAGACGTGCTGCGGGCCGTCTTCTCGCGGTTCTGCGTGGGGAAGTGAGGGCTGGGGTTGCAGACGACGGTCAGCTATTTGCCGAGGCTGAGCCGCAGGGCCAGGGCCTGCGGCAGACCCGCCGCGAGAATCTTGCCGGCTGCCCGGTCGATGTCGTACTCCACGCGGTGGATCGTCACCTGCGCCTTCTCGTCGTCGTACAGGGCGAAGGCGGAACGCGGATCCTCGTCGCGGGGCTGGCCCACGGATCCCACGTTGATGATGGCCTTGGTATCCTGTTCGAGCGGGATCTCCGGATCCATGGTGTAGGTCATGGGGTCGGTGTCGTAGAAGGCGAGCGGTTGGTGCGAGTGGCCCAGGAAAAGCAATGGCTTGTCCATGAGCCGGAAGTTGAACTCCGCGTCCTTGATGGTCGTGACATAGTTGAAGAGCTCGGGTGCCTGGAGCGAGCCGTGGACGAGAGCGAACGTCTCCAGGTGCTCGACAAAGGGGCGTTCGGCGAGCCAGCTCTTGGATTCCGCGGAGAGCTGCTCCCGGGTCCAGACCGCAGCGTCGCGGGCGTACTGGTTGAAATAGGCGACATCCAGGTAGTCGAGCACGGCATGGTCGTGGTTGCCGGCGATGGTGAGCGCGCCCAGGTCGCGCACGGCGTGGATGCAGGCTTCCGGGTCCGCGCCATACCCGACCAGGTCCCCCATGCAGAGGAATTCGTCGACCTCGAGGCGCTCCATCTCGGCGAGCACCGCCTGGAAGGCATCGAGGTTGCCGTGGATGTCACCAAAGATCCCGAACCGCAATCCGACTCCTCTGACGCTAATGGCGGATGCGAAAACCGCTGAATGTGCCGCTCGCGGGGGCGGTCTGAACCTGTTCTTTCCGGATGCAGGACCCCATCCGCTGGCGCAGATCCTGGAGGAACCGGTCGAGCGTTTCCTCCTCCCCCTCGACCCGGAGCTCCACAGTGCCGTCGGAACAGTTGCGGACCCAGCCCGTCACGTCAAAGCCGGCCGCCACCCGCTGGGTCGTCCAGCGAAAGCCCACCCCCTGTACATTGCCGCTGAACCGGATTGTGCGCTGTTCGGCCATCCGGGGACTCCACCCGGGGATGGGTCGGGTCGATGCTGCGCATTCTAGCTGGGGCCGCCGGATGGGGCAAGCAAGAAAAACCGCCGGCGCCCCTCCCTCTCCCGGGACAGGGATTTTCCGGGGTCTCCCCTTCGCTCCCTACCGTCTTTCGGCTATCATGGACGGCATGCCTGTCGTGCATGCGAATCGATCCACACCGGAGGCCGAGAACCGCGGACGGCCGTGGGCTCACGCCCGCTGGCTCGCCGTTGTCTGCCTCGTGGCCCTGGGCCTGCGGCTGGCCGCGGGTTGCGTGGTGGAGCGCCAGACGCAGAGACGCGCGGGGCCTGAAGCACGCTACCTCTTCCCGGATTCGTATCAGTTCCACGCCTACGCATGGAACCTGCTCGAGACCGGCACGTACGTCGATAACCAGCACCGGCGGGCGTGGCGCACGCCCGCCTACAGCCTGCTCCTGGCCGGCCTCTACGCAATGGCCGGGGACGCGCCCGCGCTGGCACGGGGCCTGACCAACCTGCTCGACGTCGTGAACGTACTCCTGGTCTTTCTTCTCGCTCGGCAGGTCTTTGGCGCGCGCGCGGCGCGTCTCGCCGCGGTTCTGGCTGCGGTCTATCCCTTTTTCGTCTACTTCTCGAACCTGGTGTTGGCGGATACGCTGAGCGTGGGCGCGGTGCTGCTCGTCACCTTGGCGTTCGTGCGCCTGGGACGGGTCAGCAGTCCGGGCTCCCCGGACACGCTTTCGTCCCAGGCTGCGGGGCCAGACAGGCGTGGTTCCCTCCGGTTCGTGGCCTTCTGGGCCGCGCTCGCCGGCCTGGCGCTCGCCTTTGCCGTACTCGTGCGCGCGGCCTTCGGCCTGCTCGGGGTCGTGTTCGTGGGGTTCCTGGTGGTGCGGTTGGCGGTCGGGCGGGGGGCCGTACAACCCGCGCAGCGGGGTGCATGCCCCGGCCGCGTGGCCGTGCCCGTGATCGTGATCGCGTTCTGCCTCGGCCTGGCGCCCTGGTGGGTGCGCAACGCCCGGGTCTTCGGCACGTTCGTGCCCTTGAGCACCATGGGGGGGTACACGCTGTACGAATCCGATTCCCCGCATGCCGACGGCGGGCCGAACTTCGGCAAGATCCCGTTCCCTGAGGCGTGGCACCAATGCATGGAACGGCTCGCGCGCGACGACCTATCCGCGCGCGAACAGGCGGCGGCCGAGTTGCGCGCCGATCGGATCCTGCGCGAGGCGGGCCTGGCGTGGATCCGAAAACACCCCGGATGCTTCCTCGCCCTCATGCCGGTCAAGTTGTTTCGTACGTGGAACCTCTGGCCCAACTGGCGCGGCGCGCGCGCGTGGTCCTACAAGGCGGTGAGTCTCGGCAGCTACGGGCCGGTCCTGGTCCTGGCGCTCTGGGCGCTCTGGACGTTCCGTGCGCGCTGGCGCGAGATCCTGTGGCTCGTGCTGCCGGCATTGTACGTCAGCGCGCTGCACGCGGTCTTCATGGGCTCGATCCGCTACCGCCTGCCGGCCATGGGGTGCATGATCGTGCTGGCCGCGGGCGGGCTCGACCGGTGGATTGCGCGGAGGGCCGCGCGCGGGGGAGCGGAGGAAGCGTCATGAGTCGACACGGCCGCTTCGCTCATCCGAGCAGCATCCAGGTCGCCAGCCCCAGATAGAGCGTCTGGGTGCCGATGTCGATCAGGGTGGTGATGAAGGGGCCGGCCGCCATGGCCGGGTCCACGCCTGCGCGGTGGCAGAGCATGGGGACGAGGGTCCCCAGCAGGACCGACGTGAGCACCCCGCAGAACATGGCGATGGCCACGACCAGGGCCACGCGTCCCACCGAGTGGCTCGCAGGCCCTGAGAATCCGAGGGCGAACACCCCGTAAGCGAATCCGCCGATTACAATCGTGCACACGAGCGCCACCATGATGCCCACCGACAGTTCGCGGCGAAGGATGCACAGGGTATCCTTCCATTCGATTTCGCCCATGGCCAGGCCGCGGACCGTGATCGTGCTCGACTGGATGGCAGCATTGCCGCCGAGGCCCATGATGGCGGGGATGAAGAAGGCGAGCACCACGACCTGTTCGAGCGTGTTCTGGAACCAGCGGTGCATGATGAGCGGCGTGACCAGTCCCATGCCGAGGAGCGTGGCCACCAGCCACGGCAGGCGCCGGTAGGCGCGCACGACGGCCCCGTGCTGCAGGGGCAGCGGGTCGCCCACGCCGGCCAGGCGGTACATGTCTTCCGACGCCTCGTCCTCCATGACCTCCAGGATGTCGTCGGGCGTGATGATCCCGAGCATCCGCCGGCCGAGGTCGACGACGGGCAGTACGGCCAGATCGTACTTGGCCATGTAGCGGGCGCAGATCTCCTGGTCGGCAAGAGGCCTTACCGTGATGGTGGCGCGGTCCATGAGCTGGCTCGCCGTCTGGTCGGGCTCGGCCGCGATCAGGTCGGCTACGCGGATAATGCCCTTGAGCCTCTTGTCGTCCCGGCAGACGAAGATCTCGTGGACGGTCTCGAGCTCCTCGTGCTCCTCTTTGAGCTTGAGGCGGATCTGCTCGGCCGTCTGGTCGGGCGTGACCCAGGAGAATTCGGTGGTCATGATGCCGCCGGCCGTGTCCGGCTCGTATTCCCGCAGCTCCCGCAGGTCTTCCGCGAGATCGGGCGCCAGGCGGGCCATGATGGCCTCGATCTTCTCCTCGTCCGCGTGGGCCAGCATGTCCGCTGCTTCGTCGGGCGGCATGGCGTCCACGAGCTCGGCCAGATCATGGACGGGCGCTTCCTCCACGAACTCGTCCACATCGGGTTCGTCCACCTCGTCGAGCACTTCGACGCGCTGCTCGAGGTCGAGCGTTTCCATGATCGCATGCCGCGTCTCGTCCGGAAGGTCGTCGAGTGCCTCGGCGATGTCGGCAGGGTGGGTGTCTTTGAGGCGCTGCCGGAGCGCCTGGCGATCGGCTTCCACGGTGAGAAAGGCGATCAGCTCGTCGACCACCGAACGCCGTTCGTCTGTGTGTTCGTGTGGCATGCCCGGTCTCCTCGGTCCGGGGGGTGGACGGCTCCGTTCCTAGAGCGGTTCCGCTGCGTCGGCGATGTCCTTGTAGGCGGTCGTGCGGTTGCGTCCGGAGCGCTTGGAATGGTAGAGGGCTCGGTCGCTGGTCGTGACCAGGTCGGGTGCGCGCGTGGCGTCCTGCGGGCAGCTGGCCACGCCCAGGCTGATCGTAATCTCGCCGTGGTCCTGGAAGCGCCGCTCGACATGTTCCCGCAGGCGTTCGGCGATGAGCAGCGCCTCGTGCGGATCGGTGCGGGGGAGAAGGAGCGCGAACTCCTCGCCCCCGTACCGGGCGGCCACGTCCACGTCTCGCACCTCGTGGAGCAGGATCTTGCTGAGTTCCACAAGCACCTTGTCGCCCGCCTGGTGGCCGTGTTCGTCGTTGTAGGGCTTGAAGTGGTCGATGTCGAGCATGATGACCGAGATGTGGTTGCCGTAGCGCCGGTAGCGGCGCATCTCGCTCTTGAGCCGCTCCATGAAGGTCCGGTGGTCGTAGAGCCCCGTCAGGCCGTCGCGCAGGGCCACCTCGGCCACGACCGCCATGTTGGGCTGGCTGACCAGAAGCGCGTCGTCGAGCAGACGCTCGACGTTGGAAAGGTAGTCGAGCGCCGCCACCTGGAGGCCGACGTTGCGGCCGAGTCGTTCCGACATCCACCACTTGTGCTTCAGGATCTGCTCCCACAGCTTCTCGGCCTGTTCGGTCGGGAAGTACTGGTGGGTCAGGGCGAAGAGGAGGTCCGAGTAGAAGGCGCCGCCGCGGCGGCGCTTCATCTCGTCGAGCACCGCCTTCTCGGCCGGGTTGAGCTCCCGGTCGCCCGCATACGCTTCGATCAGCTCCACGTCCAGGGTCATCTGGTCGAGGAAATCCAGGAGCTGTTTCTCGACGCGCCGCCGCTGACTGGCGCGGGCCGGTTGCTTGGCCATGGGCGTACACTCCCTCTTCGGTCAGGAGGCGGGAACACCTGGGGGCGCCGCGTGCAGCACCCATTCAATGGCTGCCGGTGTGTCTCGGAATACGCGCTCGGCACGGGCGAGGTCGGATGCTGCATGGGTCGTGCCGACAGCCACCACTTGGCATCCGGCTGTGTGTGCGGCGCGGACTCCGGACGGGGAATCTTCGATGACCGCGCAGGCAGCGGGGAGCATCCCAAGCGCTGCGGCGGCCCGCACAAAGGCCTCGGGCGCGGGTTTGGGTTCCGTCACGTCTTCGGCCGTGATCACGGCGGCAAAGCGATCCGCGAGCCCGGCGTGGTGCAGGGTGTGGTGCGCGTCCAGGCGGTGGCTCGAGGTGGCCACGGCCATGGAAAGTCCCTGGGCGGCCACCCGTGCGAGGGCCTCGAGCAAATCGGGCGCGGGCCGGATGGTTGCCGTGACCCGTTCGCGGAAGCGTTCGCGCTTGCGCGTGAGGAGAACGTCCGGCTCGATGGCGATCCGTCCGGACGCGGCCAGGTGCTCGGCCAACAGCCGGTCCGGAATGCCGATCCAGGCGTCGAACCATTCGTGGCTGAGCGCCACGCCCTCGGCCTGGAGCACCAGGGCCCACGCTTCCGCGTGCAGAGGTTCGGTGTCGGCGAGCACACCGTCCAGGTCGAAGATGACGCTGCGCAGGGTCGGGGGCATGGGACCGGTCCTCCTCGTCCGGCGATTGTAACCGCATGCAGCGTGGATGCAAAGGCCAAAGGGAGGGCGGGATGCTTGACGCTCACGAACGATCCGCGTCCACGCGTACGTCTGCGAGTTCCTCCGGGTCCACGCTGGGATGCACCGCGGCCTCCTGCTCCTGCGCCGGGTGCCCGCCGCCTGGCCAGCGCAGCACAGCGGCGCGGCCTTCACGGCGGTGTTTGGAGTGGTGGACCGCGAGCCCGGCGGCCAGGCCCGCGGTTTCCGGGCCGCAGGTGCCGCGGACCAGTACCAGGGCGCCCGGTCGGTCCCGCGCGAGAAAGCAGGTATCCCCGGCGCGGGTGAGCCCTCGGAGTTCCTCGTTCTCCACGTCCCGCCGGCTGACCACGAGTTTGGTGCCCTCAGCCAGGCGATAGTGACGCCCCACGCGCAGCAGCCGGATGTCGTCCGCGCCGCAGACCGGGTCGTGGTCGAGGAGGTCCTGGAGCCGGCGGGCGAAGCTCTTGTCCGTAAGCAGGCACCCGCCGGCTGGGGTGTCGAATCCGGTGATGCCGAGCTCTTCGGCCAGGGCCAGCTGCGGTGTGCGGCCACGGCCCGCAAAGTCGCAGAGCGCGTCGCGGTCGATCCATCCCTCGGTCTCGGGACGTGTGGGCGCGAGCAGCCTGGCGGAGAGTGGCCGCACGAGCAGGCCCTCCAGGCCGATCGCCCGGGCGTGCTTGTCGACCGACCGCAGGGCGTCTCGCCGTTGGCTCATGGGCCGCTGGCCCACCACCTCGCCTGTGACCGCGAAATCCGCGCCCGCTTCCTCCAGCACGGCCTTGGCGTGGGTCAGCGCGAGCATCCGGCAGTCGATGCAGGGATTGAGGCGCTTGCCGTGACCGTAGCGGGGATTGCGGACGAGTTGCAGGAGTTCGTCGGTGACGTCATGGACGACGAGCGCCCTTGCCCCCAGGGCCAGGATTCGCTGGCGCAGGGCGTCCTGCCCAGCGGCCTGATCGGTCTTGGGGTGGAAAGCGTGGGCCGCGTGGAAGGCCACCACCGCCACGCCCTGCCGGACCATCAGAGCGGTGGCGAGCGAACTATCGAGGCCCCCGGAGACGAGAGCGACACAGGTGCGTTGCATGCTGTTTTCTCCTGCGCTCAGCTTTATGCGCCAGCCATCAGCAGGGCGGGCGGCCGCCGCACGCGTACCGCCCGGAACCATGCTAGCTCTGCATCGTGCGAAACGCAAGGCTGCTGAGGTGCGGACAGCGCTGCAAAGCGAAATCGGGGCTGCACCCGGTCCGCGCCGGCCGTGGGAGGTCGCTTGGGGATGCGGCGGACAAAGTGCGCAGCGGTACCGGCCGTGCCCGACCCGGCTTCGTCCTTGCCCGCTCGGCCGGGGCGGTTACAATGACCGCCATGCATATCGGGATCAATGCTCTGGCGCTGCGTTCCGGCGAATACTCAGGCGTGCACGTGGCGGCCCGCGGGGCGATCAACGCGGTGGTCGGCCACGCAGCGCCGGACGACCGGTTCACGCTGTACGTCCAGCGGAAGCTGCCCCGAAATTTGCCGCAGCCGGGCGAAACCGTGCGGCACGTCCCCCCGTTCTGGCCCGTGGGCTGGCGGGCCGGGCGCATCACCTGGGAGCAGTTTCGCCTGCCCGCTCGCGTGTTCGCCGACCACGTGGACCTGCTCTGGTGCCCGGCCTATGTCATGCCCCGCACCTGCCTCAAGCCGGTCGTGCTATCCGTACACGATCTCTTCGCCCTCCGCCAGCCCGAGGTGTGCACCCGCGCCAACCGCAGCCATTTCGTCCGCATGCTGCCCAAGAGCCTGGCGCGGGCCAGGTGCATCGTGGTGCCGAGCGACTGGGTCCGCCAGGAGCTCGTTGCCTATGCGCGCACGCTGCGCGACGAGGAGCAGCCTCCGGTCGACCTCGGCGACGTAGAGGAGCGCACGCGCGTCATCCCCTGGGGCGTGGACGAACGGTTCGCGCCCGTGCAAGACCCGGCCCAGCGCGAAACCGTGGCGCTGCGGTACGGACTGCCCCCCCGTTTCGTCCTCTACGTGGGACGCGTGGAACCCAAGAAGAACGTGCGGCGGGCCGTGGAAGCCTACTTCGCCGCCGTCATGAGCAAGGGGCTGCCCCATCGCCTTGTCCTGCTGGGGCCTCGGGGGTGGGGCGAAGAGAAGCAGGTCGCGCGGCTTATCCGCAATCTCGGGCTGGAGCAGAAGGCCGTGTGCCTCGGCTTCGTGCCGGACGAGGACCTGCCCGCTATCTACAGCCTGGCCGACTGCCTGCTCTTTCCCTCTATCGCCGAAGGCTTCGGCCTGCCCGTGCTCGAAGCCATGGCCTGTGGCACGCCGGTGGTGGCCTCTGGCATCCCGCCCCTGGCTGCGCTCACGGATGGCGTTGCCCAGCTCGCGCCGCCCGAGGACCTGCCCGGCTTGCGCGCGGCACTCGAGGCCGTGCTTGCCAATCCGGCCCGGGCGCGGGAGCTGGCGGACAAGGGCAGGATGCGGGCCCGCGCATTCACCTGGCAGGCGTATGGTAAGGCCATGGTCGCGCTCTTCCAGGGCGTCATTCTGGAAGACCGCGCCAACCGCTGACACGTCAGAATGACAGAACGTTCGGCATGGCTGGAGGCGCCGCCCGCTGCGCCCGGCTCAACCGCGCCCGGAACCCCGCGGTTGTCGCGTTTCTTTTAACCTGCTATCCAAAAAGGCCTTGGCGTGCTCCGACCGGAAGGTGCCAGGGTCCCAGTCGCTATCCAGCCGTGACAGGCATGCGGATGGCACAACGATTGCTCTTGGTTGCGCAACTGGGAACGGTGTGTTGTTTACGTACAGGTCCCGTGATTCGGTTGGGTTGTACGCGTTCGCCCAACAGAAGAGGTGGAACCCCGGAAGACCGAGCAATCAGGAGGGGCACGAATGGCAGCCAAGGAACTGGTATTTGCGGACGAAGCGCGCAACGGGGTCCGCGAGGGCGTGACCAAGTTGGCGCGGGCGGTGAAGTCCACCCTCGGTCCGCGCGGTCGGAACGCGGTGCTGGACAAGTCCTGGGGGTCGCCCAACGTGACCAAGGACGGCGTGACCGTGGCCGAGGAGATCGAGCTCATCGACAAGTACGAGAACATGGGCGCGCAGCTCGTCAAGGAGGCGGCGGACAAGACCTCGGACGATGCGGGCGATGGCACGACCACGGCCGTGGTCCTGGCCGAGGCCCTGTACCTGGAAGGGCTCAAGAACGTTGTGGCTGGCGCCAACCCCATGGGGCTCAAGAGCGGCATCCAGAAGGCCGCCAAGGCGGTGGCCGCTGAAGTCGAGAAGATGAGCATCAAGGTCAAGGGCAAGGAGGACGTGGCCAACGTGGCGGCCATCTCGGCCAACAACGACGAGAGCGTGGGCAAGCTCATCGCTTCGGCCATGGACAAGGTCGGCAAGGACGGGGTCATCACCGTGGAGGAAGGTAAGTCCATCGAAACAACGGTCGATGTGGTCGAGGGCATGCAGTTCGACCGCGGCTTTCTCTCCCCGCACTTCGTCACCGATCAGGAGTCCATGGTCGCCGAGCTCGAGAAGTGCGTCATCCTGATCCACGAGAAGAAGATCTCCAACGCCAAGGACTTGATCCCGCTCATGGAGGAGGTCAGCAAGGCGGCCGTCCCCCTGCTCGTGATCGCCGAGGACGTGGAGGGCGAGGCGCTGGCCACGCTCGTGGTCAACAAGATGCGGGGAATTCTCAACGTCTGCGCGGTCAAGGCCCCCGGCTTCGGCGACCGCCGCAAGGCCATGCTCGAGGACATCGCCATCATGACCGGCGGTAAGGCCATCTTCGAGGATCTGGGCGTGCCGCTGGACAAGGTGACCATGGCCGATCTCGGCCGCGCCGACAAGGTCACCGTGGACAACGACAACACCACGATCATCAAGGGGGCGGGCGCTGCGTCCGACGTTTCGGCACGGGTCAAGCAGATCCGGCGCGAGATCGAGGAGACCACCTCCGATTACGACCGGGAGAAGCTCCAGGAGCGGCTG
>CAZBZG010000107.1:0-14290 GCA_964496245.1 uncultured Planctomycetaceae bacterium
CCCGCGAGGTTATGCGCCAGCGTCGCGCTCGGCCCGGAACGCACACACCGACGCCAACCCGCATCCTGCGCACGACTCGGGCGAACACGGCGGCGTACGCTCGGCGGCAAGACCGCGGGTGCGCTCGCGCTGCAGGAACGCCTCGCGCACCCCGATGTCCACGTGGCTCCAGGGATGGGGCTCTGCCTCGTGGCGTGGCACACAGGCGTACGCCTCGGGGGCGAGGCCGCAGTCGGCAAAGGCCTGCTCCCAGAGGTCGGGCCGGAAGTGGTCGGACCAGCCATCCAGACGCGCCCCGCGCTCCCAGGCCCGGCGGATGGCCGCCCCCACCCTCCGATCGCCGCGCGCGAGCACCCCTTCCAGGAAACTGACCGCCACGTCCGTGGGCCGCAGGCGCACGCGCTTCTTCCAGAGCTTGCCTTCGACCCGCTCTCGCTTGCGGGCCAGGTCTGCGGGCGGTTCCATGGCCTCCCACTGGAACGGCGTATGCGGCTTGGGCACGAAATGGCTGACCGACAGGGTGACCGCCGGCTTGCGGCCGCCCTTCTTGCGCAGGCCGGCCACAGCATTGGCCAGTTCGGCAATGGCGTCCTCGTCCTCGTCGGTCTCGGTGGGCAAGCCCACCATGAAGTAGAGCTTGATCGTGCGCCATCCCTGTCGGTAGGCTTCGGCGGCCGCAGCCAGCAGCTCATCGTTCGTGCCGAACTTGTTGACCACCGCCCGCAGCCGGTCCGAACCCGCCTCGGGCGCGAACGTGAGTCCGCTCTTGCGTACGCTCTTGAAGCGCTGCGGCAGACTGCCGAGCGCCTGGTCCACACGCAGGCTCGGCAGCGACAGGCTCACCCCGATCGGCGCGAAACGCGCTTCGAGTTTCTCGACGAGTTCGTCGAGATGCGGGTAGTCGCCCGTGCTCAGGCTGAGCAGCCCGATCTCGTCGTATCCGGTCGCCTCATAGGTGGCCTCGGCCTGCGCGAGCAGGGTCTCCACCGACCGCACCCGCACGGGCCGGTAGGTGCAGCCCGCCAGGCAGAAACGGCAGCCGTTGGGGCAACCGCGCATGACTTCGAGCACCACGCGTTCGTGCACGGTCTCGTGGACCGGCACCACGGGCGCGGTAGGTGCGGGCGCGGCCTCCAGGTCGTGCACGAGACACCGTTCGACCGGCCACGGTGCGCCCCCCCGGGGCGCATCCACGACCACGAACCCCTGCGCGTTGGTCCGCGTCTCGTAGAGCGCGGGCGCGTAGGTGCCCTCCACCTCGGCCGCGAGCCGCTCGAGCAGGGCGCGCCGGTCCGTGCACCCGCGTCCGCCCGCGGCCCGGACGCGGCTGAGCAGCGCGGGCAACGCCTTCTCGCCGTCGCCGATGAAGAAAGCATCCACAAAGTCGCTGAGCGGTTCGGGGTTGAAGACATGCCCGCCGGCCAGGACCAGGGGATCGCCCGGCCCGCGCTCGGTCCGTCCGAGCCGCACGCCGCCCAGGTCCAGGATCGTGAGCAGCGCCGTAGCGTTCAACTCGTACGAGCAGGAGAATCCCACCACATCGCAGTCGGCCAGGGGCGTCCAGGTCTCGAGCGTACCCAGCGGAAGATTGGCCTCGCGCAAGGCCGCTTCCATATCCGGAAACGGCGCGAACACCCGCTCGCAGGCCACCCCGTCCATGCGATTGGCCACGTCGTACAGGATGCGGCAGCCGTGGTGGCTCATGCCCACGGTGTAGGCATCGGGAAAAGCCAGCGCCATGCGGAGGGAGACGGAACCTGCGGGCTTGACGATGCTGCCCACCTCCCCGCCCACGTACTGGCCCGGTCCCTGCACGTGCGGCAGGATCTGGTCGAGAGCGGGAGGGAGATCCGAGGTCATGGCGCCTGTCGGGGATGCTGGCCGATCGCGTTCACCAGGGCCCGCACGTAGCGCGCGGTCGTGGCATCCGGAGCGCCGGGCTTGTCGTTGCCCGCGAGCCCCCGCTGGCGGCGGTACTCGAAGAAGAGAAAGCTCTGCAGATCCGGCACCGTACCGGCGAGCCGGCCCGAAGCGAGGAACTCCACCCGGTGCTGGCTCACGGCCTTGCGCAGTCCCTCGGGGAAATTGCGGAACCGGCGCCGGGCATAGGGCTTGATCTGCGCTTCCAGGCTGCCTGCGTACGCCCAGATCGCATCGAACGGTGCATCCGCCTGCGGCACAACCACGGCCGAGCGAAACGGACGACGCTGCCCGCCGCAGCCGGTAACGACGAGCGCGCACGCAATGCCAAAGGCGAGAAATGGAAACAATCGACGTCTCATGCGTTCCTTCAGAAGCGGAATCCGTCGTGGAACGGATTGTAGTGGAGGCTGCGCGCGCCCGTCAAGGCCAAACCATTGCGCCACACGCTTCAGAACACGTCCGCCGGCTCTTCCGGAGGGCGCTCGGGCATAGCGGGCTGGGCGGGCTCCGGGGGCTCGACCGGCACTGGAGCGGGGTCGGCTTCCGGCGCCTCGGGATCCACGACATCGAACCCGCCCGCTTGGCCGGAGGCAGGGGCGGCTGGTTCGGCAGCCGGCGGCGCCTTGGGACGCGACTGCGCTTCGGAGGCGGGAAGGGCCACAGACTCGAGCAGGCGTTGGACCGGCGTCTTGCGGGTGCTGTAGTCGCTGCCCACGACCGCTGCGTACAGCCCGAATCCCACGAGCAGCACCACGCTCACCAAGACCCAGACATCCTGCCGCCGCATGCCGACTCCTCGTGCTTCGCGTTGCGTCCCACAAAAAAAGCCCCGCCTTCCGGCAAGGCCCCGCATTGCATCCGCCTGCCCGCGCGCTCAGCGTTCGAGCGCTTCCCGGGGTTCGCCCTCTTGCAGCGCGAAAACCTCGTCCTCGGCGGTCTCCTGGCGGAGCCGCCGCCGGCAGATCCAGGAACCCAGATCGCCCGCGTAAAACGCGAGCAGGGCCGCCACCAGGAAGGCACCCCAGATCACGGGGCTGCCGCGGAACACGGCCCCGTCCAGGGTCTGTCCACTGACATAGAAGGGAAGCAGGTTGAACAGGTGCACCCCGAATCCGAGGATGCCGCCGAAGGAAAGGCTGTGCACGCCGATGGCGAGGGCTGTGATCACGGGCACGACCACGAGCGCGATCGCCACCGGGATCTCCCGAGACCATTGTTCCGGGTCCCAGTCCACGGCCCGGTTCTGCGCGATGGGCGAGAACGTGCCGCTATGCGTTTCCGCCGCCACCTGCCAGATCAGAAGGCAGGAGAAGAGCCCGAACATGAGCACGATGATGCTCATCATGAGCACCCGCGTCCATCCGCGTTCGTACTCCCACCGATGGAGGCTGATCCGGGTCACGGAGTCTCCCTGCTGCGACTGGAAGTAGTGTAACATCCTGCAGCGCCTGGTGTCAAGCAGCAAATGCAGCCCGGCAAGGACCAGGAGGCGGATTCCCGAACCCGCCTACCCGCTCGTGCTCCGGCTCGCGCGTGCCGGCCAGGGCGCGGATCGGCACGGCTACCGGGCTGCGTTCACCAAGCTCGTGGAGAAAGCACGCGCGCTCAAGCGGACGAAGTGATCCGGTGCCCTGCCCATCCCCGGATGGGCGTGCGACCGGGCGCTTGGGCATATCGCATGTCCACCCTGGGGTGGACCTGGCACCCCTGCTCAGGCGGACGACGTGAGCTGGCCGAGCGCGGTGTCGATGTCGGTCAGGGCCGGACCGCCGAGCGAGTCGTACCGGTCGGTGGCCAGATGCGTGTCGTGCGGCCGCACGTCGCCGGCCGTGGGCACGGGGCCCTGTTCGACCAGGCGTTCGTCCACGCCGAGCGCGCGCGCGAGCCGGCGGGCGAAATCGTACTTCGTGGTCTTCTGAGAGGCGGTCACGTGCACGATGCCCGTGACCTCCTGCTCGAGCAGGAACCGGACGGCGCGGGCCACGTCTTCGGACAAGGTATAGTACCGCACGATCTCGTCGTCCAGGACCACACGCTCGCCTTCGCGCAGCCGGCCGGCGAGCTGACTCGCGAAGTTGCGTGGTTCGGCGAGATTCAGGGACCACTGGGCGGTGATGCGCACGATCAGGGACTCGGGCGCGCACCGGGCCGCGTATTCGCCCGCGAGCTTGGTCCGGCCGTACAGGTTGACGGGCGCGGGCAAATCCTTTTCCCGGTAGGGCGGGTGGGTCCCCGGAAACACGTAGTCCGTGGAGATCTGGCAGAGCCGGGCCCCGGCCTCGCGGGCGGCCTCGGTCACGTACTCCACAGCCAGGGCGTTGACGCGGTAGGCCTTCTCGGGATCCTCCAGACACACGTCGGGACTGCGGATCGCAGCCGCGTGCACCACGTGGGTGAACCCGCCGCCTGCGATCAGCTGCTGCACGCCCTTGCGGTCGGTGATGTCGAGCGGCTCCAGTCCGGGGGTGAGCCGCGTGTCAAAGGTGCCGACGACCTCGCCGATGCAGGCCAGATCCCGCAAGAGACACCCGCCGACCAAGCCGCTCGCTCCGGTGATGAGGATTTTCATGGGGATGCCTTCCCGCAAGAGACGTCCAAGAACGAGAATCCGTATCCCGGGGACCCCGCGTGGCGAGCCGCGCCTACTGCACTTCCGTGCCCAGCCGCTCCAGGAGGCGCGTGAAGCGTGCGTCCCCGTGCAGGCTCACGAGGTCCTCGTCCTGCAGCATGTGTGCGACGTCTTCGTAACCGAGCTCGATCGCCCGTCGGAGCGCATCCATGGCTTCGTCGGCCTGTCCGGTGAGCGCCAGGCTGCAGGCGAGGTTGTAGAGCACGAGCTGGCTGTCGGGACGGAGCGTGGCGAGCCGACGGTCCAGCGCCAGTCCCGTCTCGTAATACCCGAGCGCCGTGAGCGCACTGGCCGCCCGGTCCAGGGCCTCGGGCTGCTCGGGGCGCTTGCGGAGCACGCGGAAGCAGAGGTCGATCAGGAAGGCCAGGTACTCGCGCTCCTGCGGCTCCATGCCCGCGAATCGCTGTTCGTCGCGCGGTCCCAGTTTCGAGGACATGCCGCCTCCACGGTCGGAACTACGGCGCGGCTCGTCCCGCCTCCGGGCCGGGGCGGGCCACCGGTCTCGCCCGCTTCATTGCTTGCCCACGACCTTGGCCACGTCCTTGGGCGTGACCTTCTTCCAGCCCTGCTCGCGCATGAGCGAAGCCACGCTCTTTTCATCCTTGTGGCGGGCGTAGAGGAGATGGGCGAGGCGGCTCTGCACCTGGTCCACGGTGTAGGCGTCCCCCGCGACCTCGGCGACACGGGCCAGCATCTGGGTACGGTCTTCGCCGGCAGCCAGGCTGTCAAGCACGGCCATGTCGCCCGCGGCCGTGCTGTCCTCGACCTCGAGTTCGGGCTCCGCGTCAGCCCCCTCCTCGAGGACCACATCCTCCTCGGATTCCACCTCGAGATCGTCGGCCTCGCCCTCTTCGCCCGTCTCCTCCGCCCGCGCCTCGCTCGATGGAGCGGGCTCCGAGGCCTTTTTCCTTCCTTCCGGCGACGGCGCCGCGGTCGCGTCCTCGGACGCCGCGCCGCGCATTTCACCCGCCGTCGCCGATGGTAGGCCGGAGGAATCCTCGTCCTCGTCCGGCGGCGTCTCCATGGTGAGCACGTCCGGCTCCGCAGGAGAACCGTGCACGAACGAGCCGTCCTCGCCGAAGAGATCGAGCACCTCCACGAAGTTCGCCGCTTCCTTCTCGCTGCGGACATTGAACTCCGCGGTCGCCTTGATGCCGCCGCTCTGCACCTGCTCGATTCGCGCGTTGACCTTGCGCAAGGCGTTGTAGGGAAGGCGGTCGCACTCGCCGTAGACGAACGTGACCACCACCTCGAATACGCCACCGCGCTTGTCGGTGACCGCCACATTGCTCATGAGATTCCTCCTTCCTCAGAACTCAGCGACCCGGCGCCCACAGGGCACCCATCCCGGTCTGGATCCTGCGTGTACTATGGCGGCCGGCATCTGTCAAGGCGGAAAAGGCCGCCCCGGCAGCAAGACGACAGCTCAACCCGCATCTCAGACACGCGCCAACCGCACGGTGAGACTGCCGCCGTCGTCCGCTACGGCGATCGTGGCATCCGCATGGCTGACGAGCGCCCGGGCCAGCGCCAGGAGCGGGCCGGCCGCAT
Organism: uncultured Planctomycetaceae bacterium; assembly: GCA_964496245.1. Taxonomy (GTDB): domain Bacteria; phylum Planctomycetota; class SZUA-567; order SZUA-567; family SZUA-567; genus CAZBZG01. The sequence goes on from CAZBZG010000107.1 coordinate 6,104, forward strand.
GCGTGTTGCCGCACGACCAGTCGACCGGACCGTTAGCGCCCTCCTCGACCACGTCCTCGATCCGCGCGAGCGGCTCGGCCGCCCGGGCGCGCGCCCGGGCCTCGGTCTCCACGCACAGGAAGACAGCTGCCTCGCCGGGCACGCGCGCCCAATCCGCGGCCTCTTCTTCGTTCGGCCTCCGGCCTTGCGTGGCCGGCAAACCGCCGGAGGCGGCGAGGTGCGCCCACACGACTTCGCCAAGCCCGTCGGCCGCCCCCGCCAGAACGCAGGAGGCCCCGCCCTGCGCCAAGGCATCCGCTGCACTGCGCAGCGCCCACAGTCCGGCGAGCGGGGACCCGGCAAAGCTGGTGGAGTACCCGCGCAGGCCGAGTTCGATGGCGGCGAAGCTGGTCGGACAATTGGGATAAGAATGGCTGAAGACCAGGCTGCTGGCCGTGCGGCCCTTGCCGTGAGCGATGGGCTCGTAGAACCTGGCGGCCGACTCCAGGCAGCCCCAGCAGGTGCCGAAGCAGAGGCCGACGGGGTCGGCTGTTTCGTCCACGGGCACATCCAGGCCTGCATCCTCCAGAGCCAGGCGGGCGGCGCCAAGGGCGAGCTGCGTGCACCGGTCGGCATAGGACTGCTTGCTGAAAAGGTAGTCCTTCCAGTCGTAGTCGGTCACCTCGGCCGCGTGCTCGCAGGAGCCCAGGGGCTCGAACAGGGTGAGGTCGCCGATGCCCACGCGGCTTGTTCGCACCGCCTCGGCCAGGGCTGCGCGGCCCACGCCCAGGGGGGAGACCACGCCGAGTCCTGTAATCCAAAGAGCGGGTCGCGCGTCAGAATCAGGCATGAGAAAGGCGCTCCTCTACGGACGAGCCGGGCCGGCCAGCGCCGCGGCGCCAGCCCGTTCCGATTTCGGCCTTTCCACTCTACCCTCTATCCCGTTTTCAGTCAAGCGATTGCCGCCATGCGCCGCAGTCAAGATTTCTCCGGGTTTTCCAGCCCCTTCCGGCCCGCTCGTGCGTTACTATGGACGCGAGGAGTCGATCGCTCGATTGAGGAACAAGCCGGAGGAGAATTCCCATGCGCGCCCGATACCCGATGCTCGCCCTGGCCCTGATGGTTGCCGCAGCCAACCCCGCCTGGGCCGACGTCGCGACCCTGGAGCTCTCTGCGGAGACGGTGCTTCCCGGCGGCCAGCAGGAAATCACCGTCCACTTCAAACGCGCAGACACCTATGACGTCTACCTGATCCTGACCGGCCCCGGCAAGCGTTTCACCTGCCTCCAGCCGGACGGGGCGTTTGCGCCCCGGCGCAAGGTGGTGCCATACCTCCGCGGCCTGCGTGTGCGCAAGGCGGGCAAGCTCATGCTCCACGCCTGGCGCGTGACCGAGCTCAACCCCAGCCGCTACCGCTGGAGCGTGGTGCTTGTGAGGACGGGCAAGAACATGCTCGAAGAGAAGCATCGGCTGGGCCTGGACACCCGCCGGTTCACGGTGAAGAAGCGCGATGAGGAGGCCGCGGTCTACACCGAACTGGCCGAAGGCGGCAAGGGCGGCCGCGCCCCGGGCCGCGCCGAGGGCGCGACCTTCAGTCTCACGGCCGCGCGCAGGAGCGGAGGCGAGCGACGTGTGCGCAGAGCCGAGAAGCTCGGCGCAGCCGGTGCCGTGAAAGACCGGGCTGCTGCCGCACCAGCTGCGGAGGCCGAAGAGGCAACCGAAGCGGGGGCCTTGGACAAAGAAGCGAAGCGCGAGATCACCAGAGCTCCAGCTGCCAAGCCGCACGGAGAAGCGCGCAAGAAGGCGCCAGCCGACGAAACCGATGCCGCCCTTCAGCAGGCCAAGGCGCTCACCGCTGGCGAGAGCGACGACAACAAGGAGTTCGAGCTCTTCCTCGACTTCCTCAAGAAACGGAACCGTCCGCAAGTCATGGCCATGGACGTGAGCCAGCGGCGATTCATCACCGTGCTCGATGCGAGCGGCCGGCACGTGCCCAACGCCGACGTGGAGGTGCTGCTCGCCGGCAAGCTCGTGTACGCGGGCCGCACCTATGCCAACGGCCAGACCCTCTTCTTCCCGTCGGCCGTGCCCGACGTGGAGGGCAAGCAGACGCTCCGGGTCAACGTGCGCAAGGGCCTGCTGGAAGCGCAGTACCAGTTCGAGGTGGAGATCGTGAAGGACGAGAAGCTCACGAACCGCTTCGATCCGAAGAGTCTGCCCACGCCCAAACCGCCCGTGGACATGCCCCACCCTGTGATCCCGCTCTACCGCGGGGGCCTCGAAGACAAGGACCGGCGGGCCGTGGCCGGCGCTGCCAAGCGCGCGGCCGCCGTGAACGCCGCCCAGGCGCCCACCGCCGGCAATCTCGACTGGCTTGAGGATTCGGGCGACGATTCGGGCGAAGCGGAGGAACCGGCCGAGCCCATCGTGCGCGAACCGGCTGCGCAGCCCGAGGGCGACTGGGTCCTCCGCCTACCGGCCGCGGTCCAGGCCGTGCAGCCCCACGTGGACCTGGTCTTCCAGATCGACACCACCGGCTCCATGCGCGACGAGATCCGCTCGGTCCAGGCTACGCTCGACAGCGTGGCCGCGCGCATCGACGCCATGGATCCGCGGCCGCTCGTGCGCTGGGGCCTCGTGCTCTACGGCGACAAGGGCGACGCCTACACCGTGCGGCGCTACCCCTTCACGCCCGACGTCAAGCAGTTCCGCAAGTGGATCGAGAACGCCCAGATGACCGGCGGGGGCGACATGCCCGAGGCCGCGCTCGAAGGCCTCAACGCGAGCGTGAGCGAGATGGCCTGGCACACGGGCGATGCCATCCGGCTGATCTTCCTGATCGCAGACGCCCCGCCCCACCTCGACTATGGCCGGCCGTACACCTACCTCGACAAGATGAAGGAGGCCATCGCCAAAGGCATCAAGATCTGTCCCACGGCCGCCTCGGGGCTCAACAAGCAGGGCGAGTACATCTTCCGCCAGTGGGCCCAGGCCACGCTGGCCAGGTTCCTCTTCATCACCTACGGCGCGGGCACGCCCGCGGGCGGCCCGGCGGGCAAGACCCCGCACGAAGTGAAGCAGCCCAAAAAGAAGAACGACCTCGACGACATCATCGTCAAGGTCGTGGGCGAAGAACTCAAAGACTGGACGACGCCCGGCTTCTACGCGCATGGCGCCAACGAACAGGTCCGTACGCTCGCGCTCCCGGAAGAGGAAGCCATGCTCTTCTGAGGACGCGAACCACGCCCCCCGGAACGGCTGGCGGAACGATCCCGGCACCCGTCAAAGCGCGATGAGTCAGAGCGACCCAGCGCTACTGGGCGGGAGGCGCTTCCTCACCGCCTGCTGGCGCGTCGCCCTCGGAAGAGGGCGCTTCACCCCCCGAGGGCGCACCGCCGCCGCCACCCTGGTCGGCCGCGCGCACCTTCGTCGCCTCAGGACCCTTCCGGCCCTCCGTGACCTCGAATTCCACGCGCTGGCCTTCGTCCAGCGTGCGGAAACCGTCCATCTCGATGTTCGAATGGTGAACAAAGAGGTCCTTGCCACCATCGTCGGGCACGATGAATCCGTATCCCTTGGGGTTGCTGAACCATTTCACAGAGCCAGTAGCCAACAGTCGCCCTCCTCAACCACACCACATCTCGCTGTGCTCGCTTCTCCCTCCTCGCACAAGCCGAATCCCCGAGGGACAGGGCCTTTCATGCCAACAGAGGATACCCGAACGGGTTACGCTTCGTCAACAAAATAATGGTGTGGCGGGAAGGGATGCCTCACAGCTACGCAACGCGGAACTGCCGGTCTGCGCGCGGGTTCCACGCACAACAGGCGCCAGAGCACGCAGTGCGCGTTGCGCGTGCGGTCGGACACGCGCCTGAAACGGGTTGCGTCAATCCAGGCCCCTACCATACTTTCGCCTGGAAATACGAAACCCGGGGCACAGGCCCCGGTGTATCCTGTAGAGAAGACCCGAGCATGGGAACCGCATGACCGAAGCGGTGGACAAGGAGGTGCTGACCCGCGCAGCCGCCGGCGATGCCGAGGCCTTCCGGCAGGTGGTCGAGACCACCCAGCGACTGGTCTACAACCTGGCCTATCGGTACGTGTACGATCGGGCCGCAGCCGACGACATGGCCCAGGAATGCTTCGTCCGCCTGTACAACAAGTTGGGCCAGTACGATGCGGAGCGGCCCTTCCGGCCCTGGCTCATGCGCCTGGTCACGAACACGTGCCTCAACTGGCTCCGCCGCGAGAAACGGCACCAACGCGATGCAACCGCCCTGGACGAGGAGGCGGCGGCCCTGGCAGGCAACTCCCGCTCGCGGCCGGCCGCGGATCCGGCCGAGGCCGCAGCAGCGCGCGAAGCGCGCGAGCAGGTCCGTCAGGCTGTGTCCGAACTGCCGGCCGAGTACAAGAGCGCAATCGGACTGCGATACTTCGAAGGCATGGAGTACGCAGAGATCGCCGACGTGCTCTCCGTGCCGCTGGGTACGGTCAAGATCCGGCTGTTCCGGGCCCGGGAGGTGTTGAAGCGAAAGCTCGGCCGCCTGGTCCGCGCAGAGCTCGTCTGAAGCGGACAGGCGGTCCGGACGCAGGAACGTACGAGGAGAGGCCATGGACTGCGAACAAGCCCTGCACCAGCTGCCGGCCTACGTGGACCACGCGCTCCCGCCCGAACAAGCCGAGGACGTGGGCGCGCATCTGGATGTCTGCGCCCGGTGCTGCCGCGAAGCCGAGCTCTACCAGACTGTGGAGGAGATCCTGCTCGCCGAGCCCGTGCAGCCCGTGCCTGCGGGCTTCGCCGACCGGGTCCTGCAGCGGCTCGACCTCGCACCCGGATCTGCGCCCGCGTCGCAGGGCGAGCGGAACCGCGCAGCCCTGGCCGCCGCGGTCGCTGCAGCCCTGGCCGCCGTTCTGGTCCTGCTCCTGCCCGGCGGGTCGTTGTGGGAGGCCGTGCGCCTCGGTCGCGCCTGGCTCTTGAAGAGCCTGACGCAGGGCCTGGAGAGCGCGCGGGCGCTGGTGGACGCCTCGCCCGGATGGGCGACGCAGCCGCTCGCCATGGCGGGCGCGGGCGTGCTCCTGGCCCTCGCCCTGACGCTGCTGCGTCTGCGCGTGGAACCCGAACTGACCCGCAAGCGATGAAATGGATGTCAACAACCTTCACAGGGAGTCTGTCATGATCCGGACCTCGACACCGTTCGTGCGCATGCTGACCGTATTGCTGGTGGCGACCGCGCTCGCCGCCACGCCGGCCTGGGCCGGCGAGCCCACGCCGGCCGCAGCCCTGCGCAAGGGCATCGAAGCCGGCATCTTCGCGCTGGTGATCCTCTTCGCCTACGGGATCGGCCTGTGCCTGCTCCTGCTGGTGCAGCTCGTGTTTCCCGCAATCACCCGCGCCGGTGCAGACGGACTGCGCGCCAGCCTGTTCCGGTCCTTCGGACTCGGCCTCCTTGTGGTGGCGCTCGGCGTTGGCGCGGTCGCGTTAGCCGGAGCCCTGTCCGAAGCCCTGGCCGGCCTGGTCTTCGTGTTTCTCGCATCCTTCTGCGGGCTGCTCGGCTTTTCTGCTGCCGCCGAGTACGTGGGCGGCCGCGTTTTCTCTTCGTCGGAACAGACCTGGAGCCGCCCCGCACAGCTCGCTGTGGGCTGGCTGGTCTGGGCCGGCGCCAGCCTCACCCCCTTCCTCGGCTGGCTCGTGATCTTCCCGTTTCTCGGCCTGGCCGGCATCGGGGCGGTCGTCCGCCCCCTGTGGAGACGGAACCGGCAGACCGAAGCAGATACGCCGGTGGCAACGGAAGCGGACACGCTCCCCATGCAAACCCGCAAGGCCCCGTCGAACGACTGCGCCAGCGGCTGAGGCCCCCTGCCGCCCGTTGCATCCGACCCGCCGCTCGGCCACCACCTCCTTTCCGGGGATCTTCTGAAACCCGGGAACCGCGGGCTGTGTACTCCTCTGCAGAAGCGGTCGGAAACCGTCCGGCCCGGGAATCGCAAAGGAGACATGCCATGAACGTCCGCCATCTCTGTCTGCTGTTCGGCCTCGTGCTCGTCGCATCCTGTCCGCCCGCGCCCGCAGCGGACCAAGAACGTACGCCTGTCGCCGAAGCATTGCCGCCCAGCACGATAGCCGTGCTCGAAGCGCCGGGCCTGACCACGAGCCTCGAACGACTGGCGCGCAGCCCCATCGGCCGCGCCTGCGGACACCCGGAATTCCAGGAAGCCACCACCGGCGTGCGCAAACGGATCGAGGCGAAGTGGCGCGAGCTTGAAGCAGCTCTGACGCTCACGCGCGCGGACCTTGCCGCGCTCGCGCGCGCGCCGGTCGGGCTCGCCGTGCTCGATCTGCGGCCGGTGCCGGGCAAGAAGGACCCGGACGCGGACCTCGCGCTGCTCTTCGACACGCGCCAGGGCGAGGCCACGGGAGAGGCCATGCTCGCCGCGCTCACCCGCGCGATCCAACGGAAGCACCCCGACTTCCGCACCTGGCAGCAGATGTTCGGCGACACGCCGGTCACGGTCTACCCTCTCGGCGAACTCGAGGCGCACGTCGCTCTTCTCCAGAACCACATGGCCATCACCGTCAACCGCAGGACCATGGACGCGCTGCTCGCGCTGGATCAAGAGCCCGTGCAACCGCGGCTCACGGGAACCAAGGCCTACCAGCGCGTCTCCAGCGCACTTCCGTCAGCGCGCGAGGTCTTCGCCTTTCTCAACGTCCGGCGCGTGCTCGCGATCGAAGCGGGCGACCGCACGCCCAAAGAGGAGCGGGATCTCCACAACCTCAGCCTCGACCGGATTGCAGCCATCGGGTTCGCCTCCGCGGTGACGCCGACCGGCATCCGCGACTGTCTGGTCGCAGACTGCCCCGAGGGCACGGGCGGCCTGTTGCGCCTGCTCCCGGAACGACCGGTGGACCGGGAGGTGCTCCGACACGTGCCCCGGGATGCGCTGGCCGTGGCAGCCGCGCGCATCGACGGTCTCCGGGTCTGGGATGCGTTCGTGGATCTACTCAAGCAGAACGATCCGCAGAAAGCCCGGGATCTGGAAGAGGACCTGCCCGCCATCGAGGAGATGCTCGGCCTCAGTCTGCGGGGCGAGTTCCTGCCGTCTCTCGGCTCGGACGCAGTGATCTATGCGGCCCCGGCCGGGCTGGTACCCGATGTGGTAGCGATCTGGCCGCTAGCCAATGCTGCGGCATTCCGCCGGTGCGTAGACGTGCTGCGCCCGGTGCTTCAGAACGAATGGGGATTCGAGGCGCAGGCGTTCGACAACACCGTGCTCTACTACAAGCCCCTGGAACGCGTCTGCCCGTGTTTCGCGGTCCAGGACGGCGCCCTCATCTTGAGCCTCTTTGTGCCGAGCCTCAAACGCGCGCTCCTGCAGCGGACGCAGGGCTTCGAATCGTTCCAGCTCCCGCCCCCGCCGGAGGACCTCGCAATGGGCGACCAGCCCAACCTCATCGTGATCGGCGACTTCCGCCGCGGGTTCGAGATCGCCTACGACACGCTCTATCCGTTCGCGCGCAACACCCCGCCCGAGGAGCTGCCGGTCGACTGGCCGGCCCTCCCGCCTGCGGCCACGCTCAGCCAGCACTTCGGGCCGTTCGAGCTCAGCCTGACGCGAGGGAAGTCGAAATTGCGCCTCCAGGGCACATCGCCCGTGGGCGGTGCGGTGCCCGTGGCGTTGGGCATAGCCGCTCTTCTGGATGCGAACAAAAAGCAAGCCGAGCCCTCGGACGCTCCGGCCGGCGCCGCCGAAGCAGGAGCCGAGGCAGAGCCGAAGGATGTTGGCCGCACGGTCTTCTGAGGCAACGGGCGACCGTCCGCGCCACATGCTGCCCGTTGTCGTGTTCGTTGTCGTTGTGGCAGTCGGAAGTCGCGTACATCGGATGCGATTGCGACAACGATAGCGACAACGAATCCCGGCCCTCCAGGCGGCAATGCCGGAAGGCTGGTGGGCGTTGCGACCATTCACCCAAGACCGACGACTCCCGATGGGTGGCGCAGGCGCAGGAAGCTGCGTGCGTGCGGCTGCGCGGCGCGGGCTGATCTGCGCCGGCGATTCCTCCCTCGCCTCTTGTGCTGGCGCACGCAGGCGTGAACGCCTGCGCCACCCGTGTTGCGGGGGGCTTGTGTGCCTCGGTGGTTCAGGACCCATATGCCCGAGCGTCATGATCGGAGGGACGCGCTCCTGCGCGTCCGCAACGCTTCACGT
>CAZBZG010000108.1:0-14137 GCA_964496245.1 uncultured Planctomycetaceae bacterium
GCCAGCCCGACTGCGGGGAGCAGGCGCTGGAGATCTGCGAGCTCCTGGTGCGCTCCAACGCCGTGGACATCGTGGTGATCGACAGCGTGGCCGCGCTCGTGCCGCGCGCCGAGCTCGAGGGCGACATGGGCGACACGCACGTGGGCCTGCAGGCGCGGCTCATGAGCCAGGCGCTGCGCAAGCTCACGGGCGCGATCAAGAAGTCGAGCGCCACGGTGATCTTCATCAACCAGATCCGCATGAAGATCGGGGTCATGTTCGGCAACCCCGAGACCACGCCGGGCGGGCGCGCGCTCAAGTTCTACGCGTCCATGCGCCTGGACATCCGCCGCATCGGCACCCTCAAGGACGGGGACGAGCCCGTGGGCACGCGCGTCAAGGTCAAGGTGGTCAAGAACAAGGTGGCCCCGCCCTTCCGCAACGCGGAGTTCGACATCCTCTTCGACCGGGGGATCAGCTACGCGGGGGACCTGCTGGACCTGGGCCTGGCCCACAAGCTCGTGACCAAGTCGGGCAGCTGGTTCGCGTTTGGCGAAACCCGCCTCGGCCAGGGCCGCGAGAAGGCCCGCACCTTCCTCGACGAGAACGCGGACGTGCTTGGCGATCTGGAAGCCAAGCTGCGCGAGGCGCTCAGCGACGCGGAGTAGGCCGCCTGCGCGAAGCCGATCACCTTCGGTCCTGCCACCCTCGTGGGTCCCGCTTGGCGTGGAACACGGCCAAGACGACGATCCGCGATTCCTCGACGACATAGAATACGCCAAAAGGAAAGCGGCGCACAAGGGCCCGTCGGACATCCTTGTGCAGCGTGGCGTGCATCTCTGGATTGCGTTGCATGGCGTTCAGCGCGGCATCGACGCAGAGGAGGAATTCGGATCCAAGGCCCGGGCAGCGGTTCTCATACCAGGCAAACGCCTCTGCAAGGTCGGCCTCCGCCTCTGGGCGGATGACGATGTCGCGCGTCATTGCAGGTCCCGGATTCTCTCGCGAACCACACCCCATGAAGACCCAACGTCGGGATCTTGCTGATAGGCATCCAGACGCCGGTCGAGTTCCGCCTTTTGCGCTTCGGTCAGAGGAACCGCCTCCGGACACTCCGCAATGCTGTCCCATATGTCCTGGACGAGCTGGATCCGCTCCGAAAGCGTCAGCCTGACGATGTCCCCGTGCGTCAGAATGCTCACCGTCGGTCTCCTTTTCCCATCGACCGGTTCCGGGCTACTTCGTGCCGGCAATGTGACTCCACGTAGTCGACGAACCGGCCACGACCGACGTCAGGAGTCGGACGGCCGATGTCAGTATATCGCAGAGGTGGCATGCTGCAAAGGATTCTCGACCAGTCGTTGCAGGATGCGGCGCGTCCAGTGCTTGCGCCTCCCGATCCATCGGCCGGCCATCGATCTGGATGGGCATGCGGAGAAACGTGCGCGGCCACAGACCATGCCCACCTTCCGGTGGGCATGCCACCCGCCCCGCGCGCGAATCGAACGCATCGCCTACGATCGACGCCCCACATACACCCGCTCGGCCTGCAGGCGGCCATCTGTGACCGGGTCGTCCGTGAGCGCGTCCCGCCACGTGCCCGCCCGTTCGTGCGGCTGGAAAGCGAAGAGCAGAACCTCATCAGCCTCGGCCTCCCAGAGCACGCCCTGGTCGCCAGGCAGCACGGTCCGCTTCTCCATGAGGTGGCGGTAACGCTTGTAGACCGCAATCAGGTCTTTGAACTTTTGCACCGCTTCCGGATGCCACGCTTCGCGCAGCGGCAGCGACTGGATGGCGATCCGGAAAATCCACTTGTGCGCGAACCGGCGGAATGCGTAGCCGAACGCGTCGGGGCGGGTGAAGAGATCGGTCAGCGGGTTGACCTGCTTCCGCGTCGCCGGGTCGCGGTATCCCGCCGACGCGTTCATGGCATAGGCGTAGGGCAGCGCCTCGCCGCCGTAGGTGTCCCCGCCGTGAAGCCCGCAGCACGAGGTGCGCGTGAAGCTGACCACGCCCTCGGGCGTGAGCCAGACGCCCGCGTTCACGAGCTTGGCGTAGAGCCGGCCCATGTGGTCGAACTGCGGGCGCATGGATCCGTCGCCGTAGTCCACCTGCCACCAGCCCAGGTTGCTGAACGAATCCCAGAGATACCCTTGGAGCCCCGTGCGCTCGCAGACGCCGCGCACCTGATCGAAGACCCAGTCGCGGAATTCGTCGTTCAGATTGAGCGTCCAGCACTCGCCCGCGTAGCCCGTGTCCGGGTGGCGACCCGACTCCTTGGTCGCAATGCGCTTCTGCGCCTCCTTGTCGTGCCGGTCGATGCGTACGGACCGCGGAGTCATGTGCGCGGCGAACCACGCGAGCACGCTTACGCCCTTGGCCCGGGCGCGGTCGCAGAGCCGCTTGAGGCCCGCCTCGCCGCCGGCCGAGGTCGAGACCTCGAGGTCGAAGGTGCAGCAGGTGTTCTGGTAGCAGAGCTTCTCGAGCACGGTGCCCGCGCGCCGCTCTTCCGGCACCAGCTGCTTGAGCATCCGGTCGAAATCCTCGCCGTGCTGCCAGAGCGGGTCGATGAAGATGGCGTCTGCGCCGAGTTCGGCCGCCAGCTCCAACGCGTCTTCGTAGGTGGTGTCGAAATCGATCCCGCGCCACACGTTCTTGCCGACCACCACGGGCGTGATTTCGCGGTCTTCGAATCCAAACTGCGCGCGGGCCTTGTCGTATTCCTGGTCGTAGAGCCGCGTCCACAGATTGACCGCGTCCACCTCGCTCAGCGCGTCGGGGCAGAAGAGCACGGTCTTGGGATTCGTGCGCACATCGCCGGACTGCTCGAAGTAGTGGAGATCCACCACGCGCAGCCAGTCCTCGCCGGGGTTGGTCTGGAGGGCCGAGCGGATGCAACTGACCCGGTCGAACCAGGCCACGAGCGTACCGGCGGGGCTCGTCTGCATGTCGAACGCGGGCAGCAGGCTCCACCGCGCCCAGAGATTGCCGGGGAGCACGTTGATCGCCTTGTCCAGGCCCACGGTGGAAAAGCCGGCGTCGCGCGAGAGGCGCTTGTACGGCACGTCGAAGAGGTTCCGGCAGGCGAGCGAGACCCCGTCGAGCCGGCCGCCGATCTCCCAGGTCTGCCGGTCCATGAGCCGGTGGATGGGCGCCGCGGGATTGGCATATTCGAACCAGTAGGTGAACCCGTGAAACGCGTGGCCGTCGATCTCGGCCGCTGCCGGCCGGAAGCCGATGCGCAGTTCGGATTCAACCGGCGCCTCGTCCCACGCAGCCGGCCGCAGGCAGATATCGCCCGAACTGTCGCGGCGTTCGATGAACGGGTAGTCCGGGTCGCCCACGGCTTTGGTCACGATCCGGGTCGCGTCGTCTTCCACCACGGTCTCCACGTGCCGGAACGTGCGGAAGATCTGCCCCTCATACGTATCGAACCACGGCAGGAACCGGTTGGCGGCGTTGCGGACGTCCTTCCCGTGCATACGTACGGCGCCGAGGCTCTTGAGCTCTCCGCCTTCGATCGCGGGAATGATTTCGACGTGGGAAAACCGGATAGCGGTCATGAGATACTTCCTGAAGCGAGCTGCGCAACGCGCGCGAACACGGCTGCATCCAAGGCGCGCTGCGCCAGAAGGGCTCCAGTAGACCGCGACGGACGCGCGTGTCAAGAGGGAGGGAGCAGCCCCTCACGACGGATCGGCCACGCGCGCCTGTCGTTCGATGCCGTCCACCACGATGGCCTTGCCCTGGCGCACGGCCGGGCACTCGGAATGGCAGGACCCGCACCCGCAGCAGCGGTCGGGGTTGAAACCGGACAGCAGTGCAGACGCAGGGGTATGACGAAGTCAACGCCACCTTTGTCGGAATGCTCCCCGCCTCGCGCCCCGGGGGAATCGACAGCTGCTTTCTCGCCTGGGATACACCGCCTTCCTCGAGAAGGGCGGATCAGACGAGAAGCACCTGAAGAAGGCGGCGCGCGGCATGAAGAAGCTCATCGACCGGTACCCGGACACACCGTCGGCCGCCGAGGCCAAGAAGAAGCGCGAAGCCATCATACCCTGACTCCCCGTCCAGCAATGGGGTCAGAGCCAGCCGTCGTGGTGCACAGCGGGGGACTCCGGGGTACAATACTGGTTTTGGCGGCGGATGAGGTGCGACCCCTTGGGCGGGATGTGCTGCGTGAACTCGGCGATGAAGTCGAGCATGGGGAGGAGTTGGAAATTGCCGCGCCTCCGGCTGCAGGCCCTTCGGGGCTCCGGGCTGCTGCGCCGACCTCGCCGGGCTCCGGCCATCCATGGCCTCCGGCTGCGACTGGTCCCCCGGCGTGTAGGACTGTTCGCGTCGTGGACGGCCGGCAGTGCTGCTTGCGCTACGCATCCTGCTTCGCACCCTCCATCCCCCTCCATCGCCCTACTGCTCCAGTGGTCGAATGCGATGGCCCTGCGTAACACAAGGTGTCTCCTGGATTCAGCTTGACTCATACGCGACGGCGTGCATACTAGGCCTGGCTGGGGCGGCAGTCGCGGACGGTTTCGCGACTACGGCCCATGATCGGACAATCATGTGTGGTATCGGAGGGTGTTTCGGACGACCGGACACCTCGACCATCCGCCGCATGCTCGACGTCATGCCGCACCGCGGACCGGACGACGTGGGCATACATGTGACGGAGCATTGCGTCCTCGGTCACACGCGCCTGAGTATCGTGGACGTGCATAAGGGGCACCAGCCCATCCTCGCCGGGGGCGTCGAGCCCGCCATCATCTGCAACGGCGAAATCTACAACCACGATCATCTCAAGAACGAACTGTCCGTTGACTACCGTTTCGCCACAGGGTCGGACACGGAGACGGCGCTCCATCTCTACCGAAAGCACGGGGCCGCTTTCGTCCGTCGGCTCGACGGCATGTTTGCCCTGGCCATCGCCGACGGGGAGAGTTTCCTCCTCGCCCGAGATCCCGTGGGCATCAAGCCGCTCTACTACGGCTTCAGGAATGGCACGATGTATTTCTCCTCCGAGCTTCGGGCCATCTCGGTGGCCGGCATGGATGAAGTCCGCCTGTTTCCGCCCGGACAGTTGTACACCCCGAATCGTGGATTCGAGACCTACCAGCCGCTGCCGGGGGCGGACGGCACGATGCTCGCCGATGTGGACGCTGCGGCTGCGACAGTGCGCGAGGCCGTGACCAAGGCCGTACACAAGCGCCTGCTCTCGGACCGGGAGATTCACGTCGGTGCCTTCTGCAGCGGGGGGTTGGACAGCTCCCTTGTGGCCGCCCTCGCAGCTGAGCGGATTCCGAATATTCATACGTTTGCCGTGGGCATGCGGGACGCCGATGGCCGCGAAAGCGACGACCTCAAGGCCGGCCGCATGGTGGCGGCCCATATTGGCTCCACTCACCACGAACTGGCCTTCACCGTCGAGGAGTACAAGGCCGTTCTCGGCGAGGTGGTGCAGACGCTGGAGAGCTACGACCCCTCTCTCGTCCGCTGCGCCGTTCCCTGCTATTTCACCTGCAAGTGTGCAGCGCCGCACGTGACGGTGGTGCTGACCGGCGAGGGAGCGGACGAGGTCTTCGGCGGGTACCATTACATGAAGCACTTCCCAACGAACGGCCTCAATGACGAGTGCCGCCGCTGCATTGGAAACCTCCACAACATCAACCTCCAGCGCGCGGACCGCATGGGCATGCGCTTCAGTCTGGAACTGCGGGTGCCCTTCCTGGACATGGCCTTGATCCAGCTCTGCTCGCGGTTGCCCCCGGAGTGGAAGATCCATGACGACGGGAGCGCACAGGAGAAAACCGAGAAATGGATCCTCCGCAAGGCTTTTGATGGCACCGACATCCTCCCCGAGAACATCCTCTGGCGGTACAAGGTGCAGTACACGCAAGGTGCGGGCTGCGAGAGCCTGGGCGAACAAATCGCTGAAGCGGAACTGAGTGATGCAGACTATGCCCGCATCGTCGCGCAGAACCCCGGGGCCACGCTCAACAGCAAGGAGGCCGCGTACTACTTCACCTTCTTCCGTGAACGCTTTCCCCAGCGCTCAGTGCTGGACACGGTCGGCATCTGGACCGGCTTCGACTTCGCTGAGGAGCGCGGTTCCGTGCGCGGGACGGTGGACGGTCATCTCCGCCGAGGAGTATGACAATGCGCATGACGCAGACGGTAGCAACGAAACGAAGTTCATACGGATCCATTTCTGAGGACTGGTCCGCAATGATGCAACGCAAGAAGCTCGGAGCGAAGCAGCGTCGAAGAAGCGGGGCGCTGGTGGTTCGTGAGCCGTTGCGGCTGTGGTGATGACCGGTTCCCCGTTGGAAAATGCTTTCACGGCTGCCCCCCTCCACCCCATTTCGGATCTCGGGCCACCAGAACTGGAGGCCATGGATGGCTGGAGTGGCTCCCGCAGGAGCGCAGCGACGAGGAACCCGGAGGGCGCGAAGCAGGTTGCGGAGCGCAGCCGTACTTGTCGGCAAAGCGGTCGCAAAGGGATTGGGATCACGATTGCGACAACGAGGTGCTCGCCGCTCGGCTGACCCGCGGGGGAGAGCCCCTCACGACGGATCGGCCACGCGCGCCTGTCGGTCGATGCCGTCCACCACGATGGCCTTGCCCTGGCGCACGGCCGGGCACTCGGAGTGGCAGGACCCGCACCCGCGGCAGCGGTCGGGGTTGACCCCGGGCCGCGCCAGGCCGTCGGGGCTGGTGTCCGTATCGATCGCGAAGTACGGGCAGAACTCGCTGCAGACCATGCAGTACTCGCCGTCCGCCCAGGCCAGGCACGCGTCCTGGATGACCCGGGCCACCCCGATCTGCTGCAGGCCCTTCTCGTCTTCCGTGAGCGATTGGATGGCGCCCGTGGGACACGCCTCGCCGCAGCGCGTGCAGAACTGCTCGCAGTAGCTCGCGTCCGTGTCGAGCACGGGCGCGAACGCTTCCAGAAGCGGCCGGCCGCCCGCCACAGCCGGCTGGATCACGCGCGTGGGACACGCGTTCACGCACGCGTAGCACCGGCTGCAGAGCGCGGCAAACCGGTCGGGATTGCCCGCACCGGGCGGGAGCACGGGCGGGGCGGCCTTGGGGCCCAGCGGCCCGAGCGCCCGGGCGAGCCCGGCCAGGGGCAGGCCCACGACCAGACCGGCCAGGACTTCACGCCGGCCCGTGACCGGCGTCTCGCTCTGGGCTCGCCGGGTCAGACGCTTGCGCAGGCGGTGGACGAAATCGAAGCCGTACCCGAGCGGGCAGATGTGCGTGCACCAGAGTCTGGGCTGCAGGAAGCTGAGCGCGAAGAAGACCGGTACCCACGCGAGCAGGAAGACGCCCGCGCCCAGCCCGACTCCGCGGACGAGCGGGCCCAGCCGATGGAAGGTGACGAGCGGGTCGAGGATGAGCGCCAGGGGCGCGCCCACCGCGGCCATGCCCACGACCGCCCAGAAGAGGATGCCGTTCACGCGCCGGCGCAGGATCGGTGTCTTGCGACTCCACCGGCTGGGAAGCGCGTAGAGCGTGCCCAGGGGACAGACCCAGTTGCAGAAGATCCGGGCCTTCCACAGGGCCACGACGAGAAACGGAAGCGGCAAGAGCAGCGCCGCCAGCCGCAGAGACAAACCCCGCTCGGCCACGACCGACCCCAGGGCCGAGAGCCCGCTGAGACCGGGCAGCACCCCAGCCGCCCACGCGGGCAGCCCTTTGCGCACGGAGAGGAGATCTCGCAGCCACGGCGAGAGCGGGCCGGTCCACCAGAAACCGACCGCAAGCGCAAGGAACACCGTGCGCACAGCAGCGTTGAGGATGGTTCGCCAGCGGGACCGCACGCCTCAGGCTTTCAGGTTCGTGCGATGCACGGCCATGCGCTCGAGCTCGGTCTCACCGATCTTCATTTCCCGCGCGAGGCGGAGGTACTTGACCCGCTCCAGCGGCTTCTCGTGGAAGAGCGTGGCTGCGAACGCATCGGCCGCCACCTGGTCCTTGGAGAGGATCAGCAGGTTCGGCGTCTTGAGGGTCTTGGCCGGCCCCTGGGGCCCGCGGTCCATCATGGTGCGCGTGGCATCCACGAGGGTCCAGGTGGGCTTCATGAAGGTGCTGAAGTCGGCGATGCACTGGTGGAGATCGTTGCGGTGCCAGAAGCCGCGGTCCTGGACCGCGCCCATCCAGTTCTTCATGGCCATGGTCAGCGTGGCGCCGCCGTGGTGCTTGGCCACCGGCATGTTGACCACCGCGTCCGCCTCGAGAAAGGGCGTGGCCACCTTGGCCTGCTTGAGATTGCGCGCTTTGCCCAGGTCCACGTTCTGCCAGGTGCGTGCGCTCTTCAGGTCGATCATGGGAAAGTCGTGCTTCTCCACAGCCGCCTGGATGCCGCTGCGCGTGAAGGTCTGGGCGGCGCGGTGGCAGGGGTGTTCGGGCACCACCACCTTGGGCACGCCCGCCTCCTTGACCCCGGCCAGAAACGCGTCCACCAGCGCGGGGTGGGTGTTGGCGCCCTCCTCGGGCTTGCGCGCCCAGGCCGCGTTCACCTTGAGCGCGAGCGTATGCACGTTCTTGCCGAACCCGCCCTGCTGCTGGATCACCTCGAGGCAGGCGGCCATGAGCTTCCGCTTGTCCGTGCCGTGAAAGACCCAGACGTCGGTCCGGGCTTCGCCGCCGGCCGCAGCCTCGGCCGCCCAGAGAAGCGGACCGGAGCAGGCGAGCGCCGTTCCGCCCGCCACCCAGGCGCGCAAAAAGTCGCGCCGCGATACCCCTTCGGGCTCATGGTGCATGGTTGTCTCCGTTGGCTCGCAGATGTCCTCACCCACCCGTATTCTATCCTACGCAAGGCTCCATGTCGCGCCCTTTTTCATGGAAATCGCTCCCGCCTTGCAGATGTCCACGCACGTGCTGCAGCCCGTGCAGTCGTCAGCGCAGATTACGGCGCGCCCGTCCTTCATGGTGATGGCATAGCAGTGGCCGATCCTCTCGCACAAGCCGCACCCCGTGCAGGTCTCGGGATCGACCTCGGCGTGGCCCTCGTACAGGGTGAGTTCGGTGGCGGGCGTGAGGTGCGGCACCACCGCATCCCGGACGTCGCGATAGCTCTCGTGGCCGTGTTCGGCCATCCACGTCTTGAGGCCCTTGACGAGGCGCGGCAGGATCCCGAACCCCTTGGTCATGGTGGCCGTGCAGATCTGGACGAAGTCCGCGCCGCACTGCATGAGCTGGACCGCGTCCTTCCACGTCTCGATCCCGCCCGAGCCCATGATCATGTGGTCGGGCCCGCAGGCCTTGCGCATCTCGTACACGTCCCGCAGCGCGAGCGGCTTGAGCCAGGGACCGGAGAAACACGCGAGCGTGGGCTCGTCCTGCAGGCGGCAGATGCCCCGGTCCGGGTGATCGATGTCGTAATCGGGAATGGCCAGGCGATTGCCCGTGGAGCCCACGCTGGGGATGCCTTCGTCGAAGCAGGCCTTGGCCACCTGCCCGATCTTACCGCCCTCGGGGGTCAGCTTGACGAATACGGGGATGGAGACGGCCGCAGCCACGGCCTTGGCCGTCCGGCTCACGACCTCGGCGTCGGACCCCACCGAAGCGCCCGAGACGGTCACGGTCTTGCCGCCCGAGGACTGGACGTTGAAGGACATGTTCGGGCAGCACATGTTGAGCTCGATCACGTGCGCGCCCGCGGCCTCGAACTTCCTGGCCATGTCGATCCACCCGTCCTCGCCGCGGTCACCCGCATAGGCCATGTTGGCGTAGAGAATGAGATCAGTCGTGGCCTTGCGCCCTTCTTCGATCAGGCGGAGGCTCTGTTCGTAGCGCAGGCGGGTCTCAGCCGTGAAGGCGTGGTATTTCTCTTTGTTCAGCCACCGGTAGCGCGGCGGAATGCTGATGTAGGTCGGGTCGATCGCGAGCTTGACGCTCGCCCCGCCCCACCCGCACCGTTCGATCTCCTGGATCATGCCCACGGTCTTGACCGTAGGGCCCGAACCGACCACGAAATTGTTCCGGAAGGTCAGGCCCGCCACTTCGAGGGGCATCAAGGTGTCGTCTGCAGGCGCCATGCATCGTCCTTTCCGTATGCGTACCGTTCCGATCCGGTCCTGCGCGTCACGGCTGCGTCTGCTGCCCGGACGTCGCGGTCGCGCGGACGGTCACCACCGGCCCTGAACCGCCTTGCCCTCGCGCGCGGAGGCATACATGGCCTCCACGATGCCCACGCACGCGTGGCCGGCTGCACCGCTCACGCCGTACATGGGACCTTCATCTTTGCGCACGCAGTCCACGGCATAGGCGAGCTCGTCCACATAGCCCAGGTTGTAGAACTCGTCCACCGCCGGCCTGGTCCAGCCGAGCGTGTTGTCCGCCTTCTCCATGCTGTAGCTGTAGCCCGGCCGGCTGTAGACGTCCAGGCACGAGCCAAAGGTGAGGTCCGCCTTGATCACGCCTTCGCTCCCGTAGATCTCGACCTTGTCGTCCATGCCCCCGACCGTGATGTAGTTCCCTTCGACCAGGGCGCGCTGGCCGCGCTCGAACCGCAGGGTGCCCACGGCCCAGTCCTCGCCCGTGTTGTCCTTGTGCACGAAGTTGTCCGCCCCGCCGCCGTTGCATGCGGCCGTGACTTCGACCACGGGGTTCTTGCCCTCGTCGCTCAACAGGTGCAGGATCCAGCCGATGGGGTGGATGGCCAGGTGCATCAGGCACCCGCCCCCGCAGGTCTTGGCGTCCTTGGCGAACGGGCTGTGCGTGCCGTTGTGCGTCTCCTTGGCCTTGACGTACAGGAGTTGGCCGAGCGCGCCGTCCTCGACCACGCTGATGGCCCGCCGGAGGGCGGGTGCGAAACACCAGTCCTCGGCATAGAGAAGCGTGACGTTCGCCTTGTCGCAGGCCTCGATCATCTCGGCCGTCTCTTTGGTGCTGATCCCGAGCGGCTTCTCGCAGACCACGTGCTTGCCCTGCGCGGCAGCCGCCAGGACTACGCGGTGGTGGAGGAAGTTGGGCACGCAGACCGAGATGAGATCGATGTCCTCGCGCGCGAGCATCTCGTTGTAGTCTTCGTAGGTGTCGGGGATCCCCCATTTCTTCGAGATCTCCTCCAGATTGTCGATCGCTGCCACAGCCACGACCTCGGCCTTGTCATTGCGGCTGTAGGCGTCGCAGTGGAAGTCGGCGGCGAACTTGGATCCCACGATGCCGATGCGTACAGGGTCTGCCATGATTTGTCCTCTTGGCTGGGTGTGTGCCGTGCGAACCGCATCCCGCCGTCTTGCGCGGGTTTTTCGCGATCCTAGTCCGCTCTTTGCTGGCTTGCAAGGGGTTTTCGGTGAAGGGGCTCCGCGCGCCGCGCATCGGCGGAGGACGGAGGGTCCGGCTTCCCTGGCCGGCGTAGCCGAAGGCATAGACGGCTGCCGGACCGCGCGGACCGTGAGGCGCTTCGGACGCGGAGTGATTGTGTCATCAAAATAGCCCCGACCGCATCCCCCGAATCCCTTGCGGAGGGCTGAGCGGAGGGGCGTGCGGAGAGGGCGGATCGGCAGGAGGCCGATCCGAGGCGGATGCGCCATGGATGGCGCTTTCCGCCGACCCCGGAGCGCGCCCCGGAGCGAAGGAACCCCGCCGGAGCCAAAGGCGGAGGCGGGGCCCGAGCACAGGGTGCCATCTCTTTGGTCCTTTCTCTGGGCAAGCAGAGAAAGGACAACCCCCGATCCCGCCTCCGCAAGCCTACCCCCAAACAAATACACCGGAAGCCGGAAGCGCAGCGTGCCCCGACACCAGAGCAATGCTTCTGAAACCGCTTGACGAACACGCCAACCCCGCATACGGTGAGCCCCTCGAAGCCACAACCCGCAGACGCGAACGGAGCCGCTCATGCCGCTGATCCAGAAGTGCTCGCCCGAGGCCGTGGAGACCATCGAACTGGGGTCGGACCCGTACGTGGACCACCTCTACGGCTGTTTCCGCCTGGACAATCCCAGAACCGAGGGCTTCCGGGCCGAGCGCGACGTCGAGATCGTGATGCGCAGCGGCAAGGAGGTGCATGTCAAGGTCCCCGAATCCATGAAGGTCGGCATGCCGCAGGAAGGAAAGGTCGTCAACACGGATCTCTTCCGGCTCGAGCCCGTGGGCGAAGCGCGGGACACCATGAAGCTTCTCACCATGCGGGCCGGGTGGAACCAGACGGACGCGGACATCGACCGGATCATCGATTTCGATCCCAATGGGACGTTCTGCGCATACCTCGAGGGCGACGGGCATAGAATCCCGGTCGGCACGTGCACGGTGGCGCCGCTCGGGCGCACGAACACCTGGATCGGCATGATCCTGGTCCACCCCGAGGTCCGGCGCCAGGGCATCGCCAACTTCATGATGCAGCACTGCGTGCAGTACGCCATCCGGTCGGACAAAATCATCAACGGCCTGGACGCCACGCCCATGGGCAACACCGTCTACGGCGCGGTGGGGTATGTGGACTCCTTCCGCCTCTGGCGCTGCGTCTACCCGACCGCCCAGTTCCAGGACGTGCCCGTGGACACCAAGCAGGTGCGGCGCATGGAAGCCGGCGACCTCGACCGGGTCATCGCCTACGACGCGTCCCGGTTCCTGGAACGCGAGGCCATCCTTCAGGCGCTCTTCGCAGACGCCGACGGCGAGGCGTATGTGGCGCTCGGCGAAGACGGCGACCTCGCGGGCTACGTTCTCGGCCGATCGGGCCGCATCCGTCCCTTCGTAGGCCCGTTCATCGCTGAAACGGAAGCCATGGCAGAGGCGCTGCTCACGACCATCACCCGGTCCTACGCAGCCAAGGGCGAGGAGACCCTCTTCATCGATACGCCCGAACTCCACTTCGCGGAGCGGGGCAAATACGTCAAGGGCGTCTTCGACCAGGAGCAGAAGCCGAGCAGCCACAAGCTCATCCCGGACCTCACGCCCGTGCGCGACTTCACGCGCATGTACCAGGTGGTGGACCTGGCCACCGCCGACCAGCTGGTCGAGGCCTTCATGAACAAGGAAAAACTCCCTGCCGGCCACGCCCGCGTGGACCGCTTCGCCGCCGCCATGCACCGCGCCGTGCAGAACCGCACCGAGACCCTCGCCTTCATGGAGTACGAAGCCCGCGAGCTCCAGCCCAAGGTCTGGGGCATCACCGGGCCGGAGAAGGGGTAGGGCGCGGTCGGATCTGTGGCTTTTGCCCGAGTTCCTGGATGGCCATGCTACTTCTTCCCCACGCCGGTGCGAATCTGGACTTGCGATTCAACCTTTAGGCGGTATCATGGTATAAGGATCCCCATGGAGTCCCTTGCATGATCCGAAGCTTCTCGGACAGAGATCTGGAGATCCTGATTGCGGAAGGGCCAGGGCCGAAGACGAAACGCATCCCGCCGGATCTGTACCGGGTGATCGTTCGAAAGATCGCATACATGAACCAGGCCAAGCGACTCGATGACCTGCGTGTGCCCCCGGCCAACCGGCTTGAGCGCCTCAAGGGAGATTTGGAGGGCTTCTACAGCATCCGGGTCAACAACCAATTCCGGCTCGTCTTTCGCTGGGATAGCGGGGATGCGCTGGACGTGTCGCTCCGCGACTACCACTGAGGGAGGCCGTCATGATCAAGATCAAGGATTCGCCGCATCCCGGCGAAGTGTTGCTCGAGGAATTCCTGAACCCCATGGGCATTTCGCAGAATGCCTTTGCCAAGCACCTCAAGGTGCCATTCCGGCGCGTCAACGAGATCGTCAATGGCAAGCGTTCGGTCACACCCGAGACAGCGCAGCTCTTTGCCATGGCCCTGGGAACGAGCGTCGAGGTCTGGATGGGCCTCCAGATGCAGTATGACCTGGCCACGCATCGCGTGAACCGGCAGGTTCCTCGCCTGCGGGCGACCGGGTGAAGTCTGCAGGCGCGACAGTGCCCTCATGTATCGGCAACAGGAAGGACACCTGGACAATGTCGCCGCGTTCGGCCACGAACTCGCCGTCGCGCTGATAGTCGGGATTTTCGGCCAGCAGTTCTGCGTGCAGAGCCTGGCAGAGGGCGCGGCCCTTCTCTTCCTTCGCTCTGTCCCGCTCCGTCTCCGCCTGCCCAAGGGCCGCCTCCGTCCTCTTCTGCTCGGCGCCGATCCAGAGCGCCGCAATCACCGCACCCGCCACGATCACCACCCCGGCGGCCACCGACACGCCGGTCA
>CAZBZG010000109.1:0-13938 GCA_964496245.1 uncultured Planctomycetaceae bacterium
GACCGGTTCGCGAAGCGAGAGGCGCGGGGCGGTCGATGCCGACACCGACGACGGACCGTAGGGGAGCGCAAGGGTCGCTCCGCGTTCGCAGCCGCTTTCGCGCCCTCGCGGACCCTTACCGCCCGCAACCCCAGGAGGAGTTTCGTATGGATCTCGAGCAACTGATTCGGGACATTCCCGACTTCCCCAAGAAGGGCATCATCTTCAAGGACATCACCCCGCTCTTGGCCGACGGCCCGGCCTTCCGCCACGCCGTGGACGAGCTCGCGGGCAAGTTCGCCGGCCGGGGCGCCACCAAGATCCTGGCGGCCGAGGCGCGCGGGTTCATCTTCGGCGCGGCCCTGGCCTACAAGCTCGGCATCGGGTTCATCCCGGTCCGCAAGCCGGGCAAGCTTCCGCACACCTCGATCTCGGTCACGTATGAGCTCGAATATGGCACCGATACCCTGTGCATGCACGAGGATGCGGTGGCGCAGGGCGAGCGGGTGCTCTTGATCGACGATCTCCTCGCCACGGGCGGCACGGTCGAGGGCATGCTCAAGCTCATCCAGCAGGCGGGCGGCGAGGTCGCGGGCATCGGATTCCTGATCGAGCTCGACTTCCTCAAAGGACGGGACCGGCTCGGCGGCTTGCCGATCGAGACCTTGATGCACATCGCCGGCGAGTAGCGTGGTCCCTTCGAACGGGCAGCCCATGGATCCGCAGTCGGACGAGACGCCTCCGGCCCCGCCCGCGACGGCCGTACAGCGCCGGGGCATGCGGGACGTCATCATCGCGCAGTCCTTCGGCTGCACGGGCCTCGTGGCCTTCAAACACGGGCTGATCCTGCTGCTCTTGACGGCCCTGGAGTTCGGCAGCGCCCTGGTCATGGTCTGCCTGACTTTGCCGTTCGCCTTCCGCGCCGTGCTCACGATCCCCGGCGCGTATTGGGCCGATCGCTACGGGAAGAAACGCCTCGGCCGGTTCGGCCTCCTGCTGACCGCGGTGGGCTTCGGGACTGCTGCGGGCGCGCTCTTCCTCGAAGGCCAGGGGATGCGCTTGGGCGTGGTCGCCGGCCTCATCGCGTTTGCCGTAGGCGACGCGTTCATGGCCTCGAGCTGGTTCGCCCTCCTCAGCGCCATCGTGCCGGAGAACAAGCGCGGGCGCTTCTTCGGCCGGCTGCGCTTCTCCTGGCAGACCGTGGGCATCGCGTTCTTCGCGGTGGCGAGCTTCCTCCTTGCCAAGGATTCCCCACCGCGGGCCTTTGTGCCGCTCCTGGCGGCCATTGCCGTCGGACAGCTCGTGCGCTTCTTCACATACCTGCGCATCCCGGAGCTGGAGAAGCCCGTGCCGCGGCAGCAGGGCTTCGTGCCCGCGTTTCTCGCCGTGCTGCGCAGCGAGGGCTACATGTCCTTCTGCGCGTACGTCTTCCTGCTCTCGCTCGTCACCATGGGCTGTCCTCACCTCTTCGGCCTGATCGAGAAGAAGGTGCTCCTGCTCTACGACGCGCAGGTCGTCTGGCTCGGCAACCTCGGCATGATCGGAGCGGTGACCGGCTTCCTCTTCGGCGGCAAGGCGATCGACCGGTGGGGCACCAAGCCCGTCTTTCTCTTCTGCCACTTCGGCTACGCCCTGGTGCTCGCGCTCTTCCTGCTGCGCGGTGTCGTGCCCACGGTGGTCTGGCTGACGCTCGTCCTGGGGGCGCTCAACTTCGCGTTCGGTATTCTCATGGCCGCGAGCTCGGTCGCCATCTCCACCGAGATGCTCGCGCTCATTCCGGCGGAGAACAAGAGCCTGAGCACGTCTCTCTGCATGACGCTGCTCACGGGCGGCACCGCGCTCTCGGGCGTGCTCGCCGCGGGCATGCTCAAGGTCGGGGTGCTGCGCGAGACGTGGCAGTTCTGGGGCATGGAGCTCAGCGACTACGACGGGGTCCTCCTGATCTACGGGCTCGCCGTGCTTCTGCTGGTGGTCACACTCGGGCTGGTGCCGTCCATCATCGGCAGGGCCCAGTGGGTGCCGCGGAGTTCGTGACGGGAGCGAGATCGCTTCCCGAGAGCGCATCGGATCGGACAGGATAACAGGATGGATAGGATACTGTTGTTCTCATCCGGCTGACCCTGTTATCCGGTCCACTGGTCATCGCATCTGGCGAGGGCAGATCCATGTGCGGATTTGCGGGCATCGTGAGCAGGCGGAAAGAGGCGCCCGCGAACGGGCTCACGGCTGCGGTAGGCAGCATGGCCGAAGCCATGCAGTGCCGCGGGCCGGACGACAGCGGGGAATGGGCCGACGCCGATGCCGGGGTGGCGCTCGGTCACCGGCGGCTCGCCATCATCGATCCTTCGCCTGCCGGCCGCCAGCCCATGGTTTCGTCGAGCGGGCGGTACGTGCTCGTCACCAATGGCGAGATCTACAACTTCCCCGAACTCCGCCAACAACTCGAGGCGGACGGCGCCTCGTTCCGCGGGCATTCGGACACCGAGGTCATGCTTGCAGCCATCGATGCCTGGGGGCTCGCAGCCGCGCTCGCGCGCTGGAACGGCATGTTCGCCTTCGCCCTCTGGGACCGGACCGAGCGCTGTCTCACGCTCGGCCGCGACCGGATGGGCATCAAGCCGCTCGTCTACGGCTGGCAGGAGGACGTCTTCCTCTTCGGCTCTGAACTCCGGGGCGTGCGCGCGCACCCGGCGTTCGCCGCGCCCATCGACCGGGAAGCCCAGGCGCTCTTCCTCAGACGGGGGAGCGTGCCCGCGCCCTACACGATCCACGGGGGCATCCGCAAGCTTCCGGCCGGAAGCCTGCTGCACCTGTCTGCCGACCACGCCAAGGCGGGGACGCTCCCGGAGCCCGAGGCCTACTGGTCGCTCCGAAGCGTGCTGGAGAACGCCGCGCCCGTGCAGGCGGACGAGGCGGCGCTGCAGGAGGAGCTGGAGACGCTCCTCAAGGACGCCGTCCGCCTGCGCCTCGTGAGCGACCGGCCGCTCGGGGCATGGCTATCTGGCGGGATCGACTCGAGCCTGGTGACCGCCCTGATGCAGGAGCAGACGGAGACGGTGCGGACCTTCACGGTCGCGTTCGACGACGAGCGGCTGGACGAAAGCCCGTACGCCCGGCGCGTGGCCGAGCACCTGGGGACCGCGCACACGGCGTTCGCCCTCGCAGCCAAGGACGCGCTCGACGTGGTGCCGCGGCTCGCCGAGATCTACGACGAGCCGTTCGGGGATGCGTCCCAGATCCCCACCTGCCTCTTGGCTGCGCACGCGCGCGCGCATGTGACCGTGGCCGTGGCCGGCGACGGCGGGGACGAGCTCTTCGGCGGGTATCCGCGGCACGCCCGGGGGATCCGGACCTGGCAGCGGCTCCAGCGCCTGCCCATGGCCCTGCGCCGCGCGTGCCGGGCGGGCCTGGGAATCGTTCCGCTCGAGGGATGGGAGTCCGTGTTCTCGCTGCTCGGCGGCAGGCTGCCGGAGCTCCGCCACCGGAGCGCGGGCGACGTGATCCCGCGCGCCAAGCGAATGCTCGAAGCGACCACGCCGGAAACGCTCTACAGCGCGTTCATGGATCACTGGTCGACGCCCCCGCTCACGGAGGTGTCCCTGCCTTTAGCGCCTGTCACCGCCGCAGCCGCATCGTCGGCGTCTGCGGATCCCTTGCGCTGGATGATGGTCCAGGACGCAATCGGGTATCTGCCCGACGACCTGCTCACCAAAGTCGACCGGGCGAGCATGCACGTGGGCCTCGAGGTGCGCGTGCCGCTGCTCGACCACCGCGTGGTCGAGTTTGCCGCGCGGCTGCCCACCGGAATGCTGACCGACGGCCGGCAGGGCAAACGTCCTTTGCGCCGCTTGCTCGACGGTCGCGTGCCCGCCGCCTTGACCCGCCGACCCAAGAAGGGATTCGGCGTGCCCCTGGCCGACTGGCTGCGCGGCCCGCTGCGCGACTGGGCCGAACCGTTTCTCGAAACCCGTCGCCTGGAGGCCGAAGGGTTTGACGCAGCGATGGTGCAGGCCACGTGGCGCGAACACCAGAACGGCAGCCAGGACCACAAGTACGCCCTATGGGACGTCATCATGTTCCAGGCGTGGAAGGCGGCATGGAGCGGGTGACGGACATGGACGGAGAGACAGAGGGGGGAGGGCTACCATGGGTGAAATCTTGATCGGCCTGCTGCTCGTTCTGACCGTGGGCGGGCTGCTGCTACTGGGATTGCTCGCGTTCTTCTTTGCGCTGATCCATCGCGGGCAGATCGGCCGGCTCTACCGCCGCCTCGGCTCGGTCGAGAGCCGGCTGTACGCCTTGGAGCAGACGGCCAAGCCGCGTCCTGCCGCGGCCGAGGCCGAAGCGACTGCACCCGGGACCCCTGCCGCGTCTATGCCGACACCGACTGCCCCGGCCTCCGCACCTGATGTGCAAAAGGAACACGCGCATGCGGAAGCTGCCCCCGCAGAACTGGGCGGCGGATCGCCTGCCCCCGCGTTCGCCAACGCCGGTACCGGACCGGACGAGCCGCGGCCGAGTTTCGAATCCACGATCGGCAAGCGCTGGATGACGTGGGTGGGCGCGGTCGTGCTCTTCTGCAGCGCAGGCTTCTTTCTCAAATACGCGTTTGAGAACGATTGGATCGGGCCCACCGGCCAGGTGGTCCTCTGTGCGCTGGTGGGCCTCGTGGCCATGCTCGGCGGACACCACTTCGTGGCCAAGGGCTGGCGCATCCTGGGCCAGGGACTGGTGGGGCTGGGCCTTGCGGTGCTCTATGCCACGTTCTTTGCGGGCTTCAGCCTGTACAGCCCGGCTGTCCTGCCCCAGACCGCCGCGTTCGGGCTCATGGTGGCCGTGACCGTGGCCGGCATGCGTCTGGCCGTGCTCCACGACGCCCAGCCCGTCGCCTGCCTGGCCGTGCTCGGCGGGCTGCTCACACCCGTGCTCGTCAGCACCGGGACGGATGCGCGCGACGTGCTCTTCGGCTACCTGCTTCTGCTTGACGCGGGCGTCCTGGCCGTGGCGTTCGTGCGGCAGTGGCGCGCGCTCGACACGCTGGCGCTGGCCGGCACGATCGTCCTCTACGCCGGGTGGTTCGCTCAGTATTACGGGCGCTCGGATCTCATCCCCGCACTCGCGTGGCTGGCGGTCTTCTACCTCGTCTTCCTGGCGCTGCCGTTCGCCTACCATCTCGTGCGGCAGGAGGCGGTGGGGCTTGCGCGGTTTCTCATGGCCCTCGCCGACGCGGTCTTCGCGTTCGGCTACGCGTGGAGCATGCTCCACGAAGAGCACGCGTCCGCGCTTGGTTTCGTGGCCTTGGGGCTGGCCGCCGCCTACGTGGGTCTCGGCGCACTGCTGCGCCGGCGGATTCCGAGCGATGCGCGGAGCCTCTTCGCGGCCGTGGCCCTGGCCACGGTCTTTCTGACCCTGGCCGTGCCGCTCCACCTGCGGGCCCACGGCATCACGCTCGCCTGGGCCGTCGAGGGGCCCGTGCTCCTCTATCTGGGCTACCGCTTCCGGTACGGACCGGTGCGGGGATTCGGCGCGGCGGTGCTCGTGGTCGCGGTCGTGCGCCTCTTTGCTGCGCACTGGCCGCCCCATCACGACCTCTTCGTGCCCTTTGCCAACCGCCATTTTCTGAGCGCCATGGCCGCGCCCGTGGCCATGGCCGTCTATGCCGTGATCCATCGCGTCCAGCGTGAGCATGCCGGCTTGTTCGACCGGTTCTGCCAGTTCGCCGCCGGTCTCGGCGCGGGCGTGCTGGGCCTCATCGTGCTCCACGGCGAACTCGGCAGCTGGCTCGACAACGAGTACAACGAGTACGTGAGCGCGAGCGGCCTGACTCTGCTCTGGACCGCGGGAGCTGCCGCCTACCTTGCAGCCGGGGTCCGGGTGAAGAGCGTCTGGCCCTGGCTGGCGGGGACGCTCCTCATGCCCATCGCGCTGGTGTTGGGCCTCGTCGCGTACGTCGAGGGCGGCCGCGGGGACGCCCTCCTCTTCGCGCATCTCGGGTTTGTCGCGTGTCTGGCCCTGGTGCTCACCGTCTTCACCTACGCGGTGGTCAGCCGGCGGACGGCCGTGGGCGGCGAGAGCGCCCGGCGCGTCTTGCCCCCGTGCTACCGCTGGTGCGGCATCCTGCTGCTTCTGGGGCTTCTCAGCATGGAGGTCTATCGCTTCTGCGACAACAGCCGGAGCGGGCAGATGGGGATCACGCTGGTCTGGGGACTGTACGCCATCGGGCTGCTCGCCGTGGGCTTCTGGCGGCGGCACAGGCCGTTCCGCCTCTTTGCGCTCGGGCTCTTCGGGCTGGCCGCGCTCAAACTCGTGCTCATCGACATGACCCATGTGGAGGACATCTTCCGCGTGATCTCGTTCATGGGATTGGGACTACTCATGATCGGAGCGTCCTACCTCTACCACCGTCTGGAGAAGCATTTCTTCGGCGGCGAGGCGACGTCCGAAGAGCCGCCCGGGGCAGCGGCCGCAGCCGATCCGGGGGAGACGACATGAGGCGTTTGATCGTGTGGGCATGCTTCGCATGCGTGACCGCGACCGCGGGGGAGACCGGCGTGCGCACGGAACCCGTGGAGAACGCGCCGCTCCGCACCCGCGAAGTGGCAGCGCCGTGGCGGACGCTGGCCCGGGGCACGTTCTACCGTTTCCAGGGGGACGGCCGCGCAGAGGACCTGGAGCTGCGGGCGCCGGCCGACGATCCGTGGCGCTGCCGGTACCTGCGCCTCACGATCCACAACCGGGATGACGCGCCCCTCCGCGTCCAGGGCGCGGCAGCCGGGCGTCTCGTCTTCCGAGTCGTCTTTCCCGCCGAAGGGGCGGGCCCGTACGCCCTGGTCTGTGGCCGTCCCGAAGGGCGCCAGCCGTCGTACGACCTGGTCCACTTCGTCGACCGATTGCGACCCGAGGGGGTCACGGAGGCGCGCCTGGAGGACCTCGTCCCCAACCCGGCCCACACCACGCCCGCGGCCATGCCGCCCTGGAGTGAGCGACACAAGTGGCTGCTCTGGGTGGTGCTGGTGGGGGTGCTCGCGGTGTTGGGCTGGCTCGTCTGGCGGCAGACCAAGGCGGTGGGGCGGCCGTAGGCGCGGCGCCAGGAGCTACTGCCCGCTGACCCGATCGAGCACGTGTTCGGCTACGAAGACCTGGCAGCCGGTGCGCACGGCCAGGGCGATCGAGTCCGACGGCCGGCAGTCGACCTCGATCTCGGTCTCATCCCGATCGATCACGAGCAACCCATAGAAGGTGCCGCTGCCGTCCTCGTCTTCGACCAGGTCGTTGACGATGATCCGCTTGAGCGAGCCGCCCATGTGATCGATGACCGAGACGAGCAGATCGTGCGTCATGGGGCGGATCATCTCCTCGCCATGCACGTGCCGGTTGATGGCGAGCGCTTCGAAGAAGCCAATGTGGATGGGAAACGAACGGTCCCCATCCTTTTCGCGCAGCACGATGACCTGGGGGGCGACCGCGCTCTCGTTGATCAGGATCTGGGCCAGTTCGCATTCGACCGTGTTCATGCGCCCTCCGTGGAGCGGAAAGGAGTCAGTCGCCCTCGGCTTGAGGAGGCGGCTCCTCCTCGTCCACCTTCTGCACTTCCTGCGTCTGCGCAGCCTCGAGCTGTTCCTCCAGCGTAGCGTGGAGGGAACCGTTGCGGTGGGCGATCAGGAGCGCTTTGACCACGTCTTCGTCAAACCTGCGTCCGGCCTGGCGGCCGAGTTCGATGATGGCTTCCTTGAGCGTCACGCCGGAGGACTTCTGGCTCATGGCATTCGCGCGGTTGTCGAACTCGTTGGCCACGGCGATGATCCGCGCGGCCAAGGGAATCGCGCCCCCCTTCAGGCCTTCGGGCCCCGACCCGTCGTTGCGTTCGAGCTGATAGCGGATGCCTTCCTCGATCACGTTGTAGCACGCCATGTCCTTGATGATGTCGAGCGTTAGCCGGACCCGTTTCTGCTCTTCGGTGAGCTGCCCCGCGCTCTCCTGCCCGATGCCGTAGAGCGAGTCCTCCCCCTCCACCAGCTGCCCGATGTCGTGGAGGATGGCCGCGAGCTGCAGGTCCTCCAGATCTTCGGGCTTCATGTGCAGCTGCCGGCCGATGGCGAGCGCATAGGCGGCCACGCGCTCGGAGTGACCCCGCGTGCTCGGGTCCTTCATCTCCGCAGCCCGCACCAGGATCTGGATCGTGCTCATGAGGTGTTCGCGCTGCTGCTGCTGGATGCGCAGGTGCGAGAGCGCCAGGCCGATCTGATCGGCCATGGCCGCGGAGAGCTCGAGTTCTTCCTCGGAGAAGACGTTGTTGGGGTTGTCGGCAGCGAGGTACAGCACGCCCGAGAGGTCGCCCGAGACCGAGAGCGGCACGCAGATCACGCTGTGAATCTGCTTGAGCACGATGCTGTCGCGGGCCGAGAAGCGGTTGTCCTGCATGGCGTCGCTCGTGAGGAGCGCGCGTTTCTCTTGGATGGCCCGCCGGATGATGGTGCGCGAGATCTTGCCGCCCTTGCGGCCGCTCTTGGAGTGCGTGCCGATCGGGACAATGTTGCCCTTCTGAGGATCGCGCGTGAACAGGTAGGCGATGTCCGCGTTGAGCTGCTTGGTGACGAAGGGAAGTACCTTCTCGATCAGCTCCTGCTCCTCTTTGGCCTCGGAGATGGTGCGGCCGAGCCGGTAGAGCGCGCGCAGGCGCACGGCCTCCGTGCCGTCGCCCTCGCCCACGGTCATAGCGCTCAGGTCTTCGAGCCGGAGTTCCAGGGTGTTGCCGACGGCTTCCTCCGAGAACTCCAGGTTCTCTCCGCCGCCTTCGCCGCCCTCTGCGCTGGCTTCAGCGCTCTCGAAGACGATGATGGTCGCCCCGATCTGAATGCGGTCGCCCTCGCGGAGGAGCTCTTCCTCGATCTTGTTGTCGTTGACGTACGTGCCGTTGCGGCTCTCGAGGTCGCGGATGAAGCACATCTCGCCGATGCGGAAGATCTCGGCGTGGTTGCGGCTCGCGCCCTTATCGAGGATCTGGATCCCGCAGGACGGCTCGCGGCCGATCGACAGCGGCTCCTCGCCAATATCGAACGTCGAACCTTTGGCCGGACCGTTCTTGATGCGAACACGGGGCATGCGCGTCTTCCTCAGGCAGTTTTGCGCCAAGGGCGCCCAGGATGCGTAGCCGCGACCCAGGCCCCCAGCGCCAGATTCGGGACTATATTCTGCACGATTTTCAGCGGAAAATCAATCCGCAAAAGGACTGTACCCGGTTCAGGTTGATCCGGCTCATGCCTCGGCGATGAAGCGGCGGAAGCGCTCGAGCAGCTTCAGCGTCTGCGGCCCCGGCTTGCCCGACCCGATCATCCGGCCGTCGATGTCGATCACGGGGATCAGCTCGGCCGCGGTGCCCGTCAGGAAACACTCCTCGGCCGTGTACAGATCGTACCGCTGGAGATCCGCTTCGCGGGCGGTCAAGCCGACCTCCGCAGCGAGCCGCATGACCGCCCGGCGGGTGCACCCTTCCAAAATGCCGGCCGTGGCCGGCGGGGTCAAGAGCGCGTCTCCGCGGATCAGGAAGATGTTGTCGCCTGTGCACTCGGCCACGCAGCCCTGGGCATTGATCATGATGGCCTCTTCGAAGCCGGCATTGAGCGCTTCGAGTTTGGCCATGATGTTGTTGAGGTAGTTGAGGCTCTTGATGCGTGGGTTCAGGGCCTCGGGCGCCACCGCGGGCGTGGCCACAGTGATGATCTTGAGCCCCTGCTCGTAGAGTTCCGCCGGATACAGCTGGATGGAGGCGGCGATGATGATGACCGAGGGCTGTTTGCACTTGTACGGGGAGAGGCCGAGGTCGCCAGGGCCGCGCGTGACCACCAGCCGGATGTACGCGTCGGACAGGCCGTTCACCTCGAGCGCCTTGTAAAGGGCCTGGGCCATTTCCTCTTTGCTCAGGGGGATCTTCAGGCAGAGCACCTTGGCCCCTTCGTAGAGCCGGTCGATGTGCTCCTCGCAAAGGAAGATCTTCCCGTTGTAGGCGCGGATGCCCTCGAACACGCCGTCCCCGTAGAGCAGGCCGTGGTCGAAGACCGAGATCTTGGCCTCGCTCTGGGGGACGAACGCGCCGTCGATGTAGACCTGCGGTTCAGCCATGGCAGCCCCTCTCGCACACCCCGACGTTCGCCTGATCCGAGCGCGGCGAGAGTCTACCATCGCGAGGCGCTTCTGCCAAGGGGGGAGTCGAAAAAACGGCGCGGTCCCAATCGGGGCAACGGATCAGGGACCGCCGCCGAAGCCGTACGGCTCAGTCGTCGCCGCCTTTGCC
The DNA here is from genome assembly GCA_964496245.1 of uncultured Planctomycetaceae bacterium. Classification (GTDB taxonomy): domain Bacteria; phylum Planctomycetota; class SZUA-567; order SZUA-567; family SZUA-567; genus CAZBZG01. The sequence goes on from CAZBZG010000109.1 coordinate 10,271, forward strand.
GAACATGAGGCGGGCTGCAGCCGGCGCCATCTGGGCGTTGACGTGTCCGGCGCCTTCCACGATCTCGAGGGACCACGCGCACTCCAGGTGGTAGAGCTTGGCCTGCTTGGCCGCAGCCTCGATGAAGTACTTCGCACGCGCCAGCCGGTGCTCTCCCTGCTTCATGGCCCGTTCGGACTGGGCAAGGTGTTCGTCGTCCGGATCCGTGTCCTCGCTCCCGACCATGACCGTCAGGGGCCGGCTGAACGCCTTCTTCACGGTCACCACCGGGCAGCCCGAACGCTTCATGCCATAGGGCCAGGCGATGTCGAAGTCGGGCAGCATGTACCGTCCGGCATTGGCGGCCACCGCTTTGTCCACCCGGGCGTCCGGGCGAAAGAGCAGCATGCGGTGGACGAACTGGCCGCCCGCAGAGTGTCCATAGAGGAAGTAGGTCTTCCGCACGCTTCGCGCCAGGGTCTTGACGCGGTCGAAGAGGTGTTCGATCAGGGTGTAGGTCCACTCCGGGCGGGGATTGCGACGGTACCGGAAGGGGCGGACCAGCTTCGGATAGGCGTCGTCCAAGAGCAGCCGGTTCAGCCAGCACGCTTCGCCGTCGCCGAGCGTCTCGGGTTCGGTCTCGAGCAGGGGACGGGCCGGTTCGGGCAGATGCGGCGCGGGAAACGCCTCTCTGTCGTAGAAATCTTTCTGGAACAGGATCTCGTTGAGCGCGCTTTGGACCGTCTCCTTGGCGTCGAGAGCGAGTTTTTCGCCTTCGGCACAGGCCTTTACGAGGCTGCGCGCGGGTTCCGGGAGACGCGCCCAGATGCGTGCGCCCGGGCTAGGCCCCTCGCCTTCGGCCTGCTGCACGAGTACCCGCGCGAAAGCCGTCCAGTCGGGGATGTCGTTGACCGTGAGCTGGGTCGTGGTGTAGACGTTGCCCAGCTGGTACTGGCTGCTTCCGGGAAAGTACGCTTCGCGGAAGGCGGGCACCACGAGAAGCAAGCGGTAGCGCCGGGCGTAGCGTTCCCAATCGCGGCGATACGCCTCGGCGTTCCGGTTCATGCCGGGCAGGACCAAGAGGACGGGCTGTTCGTTCCGGTGCGAGCGCGGCCGGTACGTGTAGACCGTGACCGGCCGGTCGCGGAAGGCGGGCTCGTCCTCGAACACGAAGTCGTGCCGGCCGTAGGGGATGCCGAGTTCGGCGGCGCGGGCGGCTCCGGCGCACATCGCGCCCAGCGCGAAGACGCCCGCGAGCACCCTCCCGACCCGGCGGGTCCGGCAGGCGCGAAGCTGCTGCGGCCGGTAGGCCGGAGAGGGAAGCCGAGGCACCACGGGAATCCTCCTTGCGCAGCGCATGCGCGGCATCAGCCCCGGCCGCGGCCGGTCCAGAACGCGAAGGCCGCGCCTTCGGCCTCGCTGCCCGTTCCAGCCTCCGGCTGGGGAGCGTCCGGAGCGCTCATGCCTTCTCCTGGGTCAGCGTGCCGTCCGCCAGGCGCAACACGCGATCCGCGCGGCGGCCGACCTCGGTGTCGTGGGTGACCATGACCATGGCGGTGGAGGCGCTGCGCACCACCTGCCAGAAGATCTCGAGCACCTGCCCGCCCGTCTCCGGATCGAGGTTGCCCGTGGGTTCGTCGCCGAGGAGCAGCGCGGGCGAGGCCATGAGCGCGCGGGCGATGGCCACCCGCTGCTGCTCGCCCCCGGAGAGCTGGCCGGGCATGTGCCCCTCCCGGTCGGCCAGGCCCACGGCGTCGAGGAGTTCGCGCGCGCGCTTGCGGTTGGCGCCTCCCAAGCCGCCGCCCGCGCCCACGGCGCCGGCCAAGGCCACGTTCTCGAGCGCAGTACATTCGCCCAGCAGATGATAGTGCTGGAAGACGAAGCCGATGGTGCGGCCGCGCAGGCGCGTACGCTCGCGGTCGGACATGGACGCCACGGGCCGGCCCTGGAGCTGGATCTCGCCGGACGTGGGCCGGTCGAGCAGGCCGAGCAGATGAAGCAGCGTGCTCTTGCCCGTGCCGCTCTTTCCTACCACCGCCACCACCTCGCCCGCCCGCACCGCGAGGTCCACGGACCGGAGGATGCGCAGCGTGCGCGTGCCGTCGTCATAGGTCTTGGCCAGGCCCTTGGCCTGCAGGACCGGGTCACTCATGCTGCAGCACCTCCACGGGTTCGCGCGTGCCCGCCCACACGGCCGGATAGAGCGCGGCGAGCACCGAGATCACGGTGGCGCCTAGCGCATAGAGCAGCACCTTGGGCCCGAAGATGGGCTTGACCCCGCCCACCAGGAACATGCGCGGCGGGTAGAGCGGCTCGCCCAGGATCCGTTCGTGCAGCACGTCCACGAGCGGCCGGCCCCCGTCGAAGAAGAGCCCGGGCTCGGAGAGCGCGTAGCCGCCCGCCAGCCCCAGCACCGAGCCGGCGAGGCCGATGATGAGTCCCACGAGCAGGAAGACGCCGATCACGCCGCCCCGGCCCGCGCCCAGGCAGCGCAGCAACCCCACGTCGCGCACGCGCCGGCTGACGAGCGTGGCCAGGATGGCGAAGACGCAGAAGCCGCCCGATAAGTTCATGAGCACGAGGATCACTTCCTGCAGCCGGTTCTCATAGGCCATGCCCTCGCTGATGGTGCGCCAGCGCTGCTGCCAGGTCTGCCCGCGCATGAGGCCTGCGTTCACCTCCTCACGCACCACTTCGAAGACCTGTTCGGCCAGGGCGTCGGCCCGGTCGGGATGCTCGAGCCAGATGGAGAAGATGGACACGCGCGTGTCTGCATCCGACACGCGGTCCCCAAAGAAGAGCTTTTGTGCCAGGTCGATCGGGACGTAGGCCGCCCACCGGTCCTTCATGAGCGAACCGCTGCGGAAGGTGCTCGCCACCTTGACCCGCGTGCGCTCTACGTCGTCCGTGCCCGGCTGCACGTAGGAGAGGTAAATCGTGTCTCCGGCGAGCGCCCCGAGGCGCTCGGCCACCTGCGCGCCCAAGAAGATGCGCGGCAGCTCCGCGTCTTCAGCCCCGCGCGGCGCCCAGCGCGGGTCCTCCGGGTCGAGCTTGTGGTCGAGCAAATGCCGGGAGAGCTGGCTGAAGCGGACCTCGCGCGCAAGGTCGATGCCATAGGCGAGTACGGGTGTGTGGAAGCCGTCCTTCTCGAGCACCGCGTAATTCTGGACGAGCGGCGTCACCCCGCGCACATCCGCCACCTTCTGCTTGAGGGCGGCTTCAGCCTGCTCGAGCGCCTGCAGACTCGGAAGCTCGCCGAAGAAGCTGACCGTGATCTGCTCGCCGAGATCCCGGATGCGCTGGCGCATGTCCTCCAGCATACCGTCGAGCACGGCCATGACCACGATCTGCACGGTCAGGGCCAGGCTCACGGCCAGGATGGCCACGAGATTGACCAGCCGGCTGCGCACGTATCGCCAGGCGAGGATAAGCGCATACATGCAGACCAGTCTACCGGGATGGGCGCAGGCAGGCAAGGGGGAGCAGGCGAAGGCGCGACTGGGCGACACGTGTCGGACGGATTCTCCAGATCCCCGCCCCCGCTCTCACTATTGACGGATCGCCATCCCTTTGTCTTAGGCACTCGGAAGGAAATAGATGGCCCATTCGCTGCCCTGGAAAGGGTCTGGATGCGAGGCGCGGCGAGGAGGCGATCCGGGGAGATGCGCTCCGCCTCCGGCTGCGCGCCC
>CAZBZG010000110.1:0-4486 GCA_964496245.1 uncultured Planctomycetaceae bacterium
GTGGGCGGAGTTGCGAGAGGCCCAGAGCCAGACGCTGGACGTGCCGCAGACCGGCATGGCGGTCACGATCGACATCGGCGAAGCCAAGGACATCCATCCGCCCAACAAGCAGGACGTGGGCGCGCGCCTGGCGCGCATCGCCCGCGCCGAGGTCTACGGCCAAGACATCGAGTCGAGCGGGCCGCTCTACGCGGGTATGGATGCGGACGGAGACGCGATGCGCATCCGTTTCGCGCATGCCAAGGGGTTGAAGACAGCCGACAGCGGTCCGGTTCGCGGCTTCACGGTCGCCGGAGCGGACGGCCGGTTCGTGCCGGCGCAGGCGGTGATCGACGGCGGGGCCGTGCGCGTGAAGAGCCCGGACGTGTCTGCGCCCAAGGCGGTGCGGTATGCGTGGGCGGACGTACCTGACGCGAATCTCGTGAACCATGCGGGATTGCCGGCGAGTCCGTTCCGCACGGATGTGTGAATGTCTGGCGTGCGCGCGGCATGCGGGCCCGGAGGCGGTCGAACGAGTGGACAGAGGTGGGGGACCGTGGTATACTCTCTCAAGGGTAGACAGGGCGCAATGAGGCTTCGGGAGCGAGCCGTGGCAGCTGAAGGCGCGAGCGGACAGAAGCTGGACGAACGGTCGGGCCTGATGCGCCTGGAAGAGCGCATCGTCTACAATGCCGTGGGGCTGATCGACGTCAGCCAGCCCGCAGGAGAAAGCGAAGCCCTGCCCGATGCCCCGGCCGCGTCCGCAGAAGCGGACGCGCCTGCAGAGGCGGATGCAGGCGACGGAGACGCGGCGGTCGACGGGCACGCGTCTGCTTCGTCCGTAGGCGATCAGCCGGCGTCCGCGCAGCCGGCCGTCCGGGCATTGCTCATCAGTTCCTCCTTGGAGCAGGCCGACGCCCTCGCAGAAGCTGCGCGCGCGGATGTGGTGACTGTGCGCTACAACGGGGAGAACGAGGCGCCCGACGGGGTGCTGGCCAAGCTCGAGGCCGCCCTGGGCGAACGGCGCGCCGCGAGCATTGCGCTGGCCAGTCACGCCACCGAGGGGCAGGGGATCCATGTCGCGGGAACCGAGGCGCTGCGGCTGGAGACACTCGAAGAACCGGCCATGGCCGCCTTCTGGGAGGGGCTGGCCGGGCTGGTGGCCCCAAAGGGCCGCATCGATCTGTTGGCCTGCGGCGGCGCGGCCGGTCCGGACGGGGACGCGCTCATCCAGGCGCTCGAGAACAGCGCCGACATCGAGGTGGCTGCAAGCCAGGACCCCACCGGCAACCCGGACGAGGGCGGGGACTGGATCCTGGAAACCGACGGCATCGACGCGGGCGCGCTATATTTTGATGCCGCGCAGCTTCTGTCCGTGGAGGGGCTGCTCCAGAACGAGGCGCCGGACAACATCTTCCTGACCGATTCCACGCCAGCGGCCATGCAGGGGAGCGCGCTCCTGCTGACCGACACGGGCGCGTCCGCGAATGCCGCCTTTGGCAGCAGCCTGGATATCGACGGCGCGCGTTTGATCGTGGGCGCGCCCGGCGCGGGGCCGAAAGGCGAGGCACTTGTGTATGAGTGGGATGGGAGTGAATGGGTCCAGCAGGCAGATCCCATTGCTCCGGATGGTTTTGGTGGCTCAGACGATGGCGTTCGCTTCGGCACGGCGGTCGCCACTGATGCAGGTTGGGTGGCGGTGGGTGACCCCGAGGATGCGGGCAGCGACAAGGCCTATTTCCACACGGTTCAGTGGGACGGAGACAGCTGGGAGGGTCAGCACCGTCCCGGAGCTGCGAGCGAGCAGTATGGGGCATCGGTGACGTTGGAGGGTGAGTGGGCTTTCGTGGGCGCGCCTGGAGGCGACAGCGGTGAGATCTACCACTTCAGTCTGGTGCCTCTGCCGAATTGGGCCAAGGTCGGGTCGCTGGATGATCCCGACGGCCTTTCTGCAGACGGGGATCAGTTCGGCGCTTCGATGGACGTGTCCGGGAACTGGCTGTTGGTGGGCGCGCCGAAGGAGGACGGTTCTGGAGCTGATGCGGGCGCGGTTTACGCGTACCATCAGAACGGCGGCACGTGGAGCTATGCCGACACGCTTGGCGGGTCGGGCCTCGGTAGCGGGGATCAGTTCGGCGCGAGCGTGAGCGTGAGCGGAGACACGGCCGTGGTAGGCGCACCCGGCAGCGGCGTTGCGGGCGCGGCCTATGTCTTCACATACAGCGGCGGTACCTGGAGTCAAGTCGCCACGCTCACGCCTTCGGATGAAGCGGCTGGCGATGCGTTCGGCACGAGCGTGGCGGCGGCTGACCGCACGCTCGTGATCGGTGCGCCGGGGGCGGACGTGAACGGAAAGACGGATGCGGGCGCGGCCTATGTCTTCCGCGATTTCGGCGGTGCCTGGAGCGAAGCCGACAAGGTGGTGGCCGCGAATCCGGCTGCGAGCGATCATTTCGGCCAGTCCGTGGCCGCTCTGCAAGACACGGCGATCGTCGGCGCTCCCGGGGACGATACCGCGCAGGGCGCGAATGCCGGATCGGTGACGCGCTTTCTCGCCGAGCCGGAAGTGCCGGAGAACAGCGCAGCCGGCACCGTGGTGGCCACTGTCTCGGGCACGGATCCGGACGGCGATTCCCTCGCCTTCGCGCTGACGGGCGGGGCGACGGATGTGTTTGCGCTCTCCGGGAACAAGCTGGTCGTCCGTTCGGGCGCCGGTCTCGACTTCGAATCGCAGACCTCGCACACGGTGTGGATCGAGGCGCGGGATCCGACCGGCGCCACGACCGAGCGGCCGTTCGTGATCCATGTGAGCGACGTGCTCGAAGGCTCGCCCCCCCCGCCGTCTCCGCCGCCGCCTTCGGAGCCGCCTCCTGGCGGAGACGAAATCGAATTGCCGGAAGCCGGCGAGGAGCTCGGGTTGGAGGAGGCGGAACGGGATAGCGGCGAAGAAGCCTGGTTCGATGAAGGGCTGGCTGAACTCGCGGGTCTGGATTTCTCGTTTGCTGACGGAGCAGCAGTGACGCCCGAAGAGGAGGAGGTCGAAGCCGGCGAACAAACCGACCTGATGCTGCAGCCGGCCGAGATCGATCTCACGCTGCGCCTCACCGACCTTGCCTTCAACGAGGATGCGTTGTTCGCCGATTCGCAGCCCCCCGAGATCCGGGAGGCGTTCGACACGATCCTGCAGGCCTATACGACCAGCAGCGACGAGCTGGCCGCCTATCTGCAGTCTGCTTTTCGGTCGGTGGCCGAGTCCGCGCTCGTCCACCGTTCGTCCGAACTGGCAGAAGGAGCGGCCCGGGGGTTGCTGGGGGCAGTCGAAAACGATCCTGTGCTGGCGCATGCGCTTCCGGGGTTGATCGACGAACTCGACGAGGCCCAGCTCGCCTTGCGAAACGCCACCGAGAACCTGCGGGTCGCGGTCGTGGATGCAGCTGGCACGGGAGAAGGGGGATTCGACCAGGCGTTCCAGGATGTGGTAACAGCCGCCCAGGTGAGCCTGGACCAGGCCAATGCCCGGCTTCTCGTGGCCACGCGCACCGTGGATATCGTCACCACAACGCTTCGGCATCACGAGGCGCAGGCGCCGGAAGCCGTGGTATCCGAAGAGGGATGGGAGCGGCTGGCCAAGAATGCTCGTACGTCAGCACAGACGGACGTTGCGGCCGCGCGCAAGCCCTGGGACCGGGCTTCGGAAGACGTGTTCACCGCTTTCGTGAAGCGCCTCGTCGCCGAACGGCGCTAAGGCCGGGAAGGCGAACAGGCGCGGGCAAGGCCACGGGCGAAGGCGGCTGCGGCGCTGCAGCCTGGAGCCAGTGGTCGATCTGCCCCACGAACCAGAAGAGTTGCCGGAAGAGCCCCTGCAGCCACTGCCAGGGCCAGCCCGGCTGCCACGGATGGCCTGCACGGATCTTGACTACGTCGCCGTTCATGAAGTCTCCGTTCGCGCTTCCCTCTCCGCCCAGCGGATTGCCGGCCAGATCGCGAATGCTGTCGTCATCTACAACGTCCAACCGGACCTTGCCGGTGCCGCGGAGGTGGCCCACGGTGACTGTGTAGGCGACGCTGTCCTCGGTCGCAAGGTCGGTGATGCGCCCCCTCAACCACCCCCACGTGCGCAGGTCGAAGTCGGCCGCATTTACGCCCGTGACCTCCTCGCTGAAGAGCACGGTGAAGCGGACCTGGTTTGGAGGGAACGGCTGCGGCCTGGGGGGCCATCTCCAGCCCCGAACACCCCACCCGATCGGAAGCAGCGACTTGCCGGCATTGCGGCGGCCCCAGGCGGGTGCGCGCGACCAGGGCGGGAGCACCGGATCCTCGCACGCGTGCCGGATTTCGACGACCTCGGGCGGGGTCGTGTCCCCTGAGCCGGCCCCCTCGGTCTCCCACCCCACGCTGGCGTCTGTGTCCAGCGCATTGCCGGCGGCATCTGCGATGCCGGCGTCTGCAGCTGCCAGGGTCAAGACATAGGCGCCCTCGTCTGCGGTGACGGTGGTGAGGTCGAGCG
>CAZBZG010000110.1:4586-13776 GCA_964496245.1 uncultured Planctomycetaceae bacterium
TGACCGCAGCGCTGTCGCGCGTGAGGCTGAGGTCTGCGAGGTCCACACCATTCACGGGTTCGGAGAAGGCGAGGGTGACCGTGCCCACGGGCGTGTTGCGCGGCGAATCGATCCCAGGCAGGCTGGCTGTGGGTGCGGTGGTGTCCGTGGTCCAGCTGACGCTGGCGTCTGTGGCCAGCGCATTGCCGGCGGCATCGGCGATGCCGGCGTCTGCAGCCGCCAGGGTCAAGACATAGGCGCCCTCGTCTGCGGTGACGGTGGTGAGGTCGAGCGTGTACTCGCTTGCGGAGACCTGGCTGAGCGCGAGCCCGTCGAGGCTGACCGCAGCGCTGTCGCGCGTGAGGCTGAGGTCTGCGAGGTCCACACCATTCACAGGTTCGGAGAAGGCGAGGGTGACCGTGCCCACGGGCGTGTTGCGCGGCGAGTCGACCCCAGGCAGGCTGGCCGTGGGTGCGGTGTTGTCGATCTCATAGGTCGCGCCTGTGGTATAGCTTCCGTTTCCCGCGCCCGGACCGCCCAGAGGCGTTTCGTTCGCGTCCACGATGGAGTCGTCGTCGATCACGTCTAGACGGAGGTGTCCAGAGCCGGTGATCGTTTGTACCGTCACTGTGTAAGCGTTGTCGTTCCCCTCGACCGCGCCCACCGAGCCGTTCACAGAGCCGGTCGTGGTCAGAGCGAAGTCGCCTGGATCCACCCCGGTCACCGCATCGGTGAAGCCCACCTCGAACGTCACGGTCGCGCTGTTCGTCGGGCTGGCGGAACCGCGCAGAATCCAGGAGACGCGGGGCACTGCGAGCACATCGATGGAGACGGTCTGCGCGTTGGCCTTGCCCGCATCTGCTGCCAGGAGCAGGAACGCATAGGTGTTGCCGACGTGCTCGGGACCGGGCGTGCCCGTCACTTCACCGGTTCCGTCGTGGTTGTCCGACAGGCTGAGCCAGGCGGGCAGGGCGGTCGTATCGGGTTCGAGCACGATGGTTTCGAAGACGTAGTCGTACGCATCGCTGAGGTCCATGCGACCCCCGGTGTAGGTGTCCCCGCTGAGATCCATGTAGATACCAACCGATGCATCCTGAGCATCGAAATGCACCGTGTATTTCTGGCCCGCCGTGATGCGAATGCCTTCGTCAAACTCGAAGAGACGCCACGAACCGTTTGCTCCGCCCGCCCCGAATGCCTTGCGAGCCAACAGTTCGCCCCCCGTGCCCTCGCCCTGGTGGACACTGAGCACACGCTGGGTTGTGCTGCGCCCCTGTCGGAGGCGCACACCCTTCAGGAATCCGTTGAGCCCTGCTGTAAAGGACTGCCAACCTTCTGTGGGCGAGTCGAATACAGAGGGATCCTCCCCTTCGTTGGTCTGATCGGTGTGCCGTGTTCCTACGCTCAACGAGATCGCATCTCCTTGCTCGTCCTCCGCGCTGACGGCATAGGCGTACTCGGTTTCCTGGTAGGCTTGAGAAGGCGCAGTCGACGTGAAGGCAGGGGCGGTGTTGTCGACCTCTGCCGCAAGGCTGCATCTGCTCAGCAGAGAAAAGGACAAGAGCATGATGGCTGGGAAGAGCCAACTGATGCGGCGATCTTGCGAAACCCGTTTTATCCTGATACGGTCAGGGCATGGGTTGCTGCTGGCAAAGCGTAGTGCGCATACATGCATGGGAGCTCCTTTCGCGAGCTCTCTACATATATGTATACGTCGGAAACCGATAAATGTCAAGTTCTTTTCTCAAAATAGCCCAATAGTTTACAGCCGCCCCTCTTTTGCGTCTCTGACGACGCCAGCCGAGCACCTATCCTGTTCCATGCCAACGAATTGACAGATCCTTGCGACCTGCGAAATCCGGAAGGTTTAAACGTTAAAATCTGAGGTGGATATGTTGTGGAAAACCGCGTTTGTCTGTGTGCACATCACGAGCATAGCCTCTATGGCGCGCTCCGAGACCCTGTTGCTGACGCCACGGGTTGGGGAATGGGGGCGCTGTTCCCCATCGGAAGTGAAAGCGGTGGCGCAGCCCTGCCGCAGAAGCGCCTCTCTGAGGGGTCCCACTCTGCTGGGCGCGGCCGAGCACGATGCAGACGGGGTGCCTCAGAACGCGCTCTCCCCGAGGAGAAGCTGGTACAAACGCTGCGCCCAATCCACCACGAGCGACCGTGCCCCGGTCGAGAACCAGACCCGTCCGGTCTCCCCAAGGTCGTGATGGCCCTCCTGCACCAGGCCGACCTCCATCACGTAGTACGTGTCGACCAGGATCAAGTGCCCGGTCTCCTCGGGCCGAACCGCGATCGCGCCGCCTGCAGCGGAACCGAGCGCCGGATCCCGCAGGCGCGCCGTGGGCGCCGAGTCGATGCTTTCGATGACGGCCTCGCAGGGCCGTGCGTGTGCGAAGGACGCGAAACGCACGCGGCCTCCGGGCCGCACGTCTGCGAGCACGCTCTCGGGCACGTAGGCGCGCACGCGCGGCGTGTCCGTGGCAGCGATGCGGCCGAGCGCTGCGCGCGCAGGCACGTGCAGGCCGGGGCGCAGTTCTTCGCGCCACTCGATCACCCGGCCGTCGTGCGCCGCGCGGATCGTGCCCCTGGCCGCTTCCTGCTCCAAGCGGGCGCAGCGGGCCTGCAGGCGATCGAGTTCACGGTGTGCTTCCGGCAGTCGGTCGCGGCCCGCGCGCACACGCGCCAGCGCACGCAGCCGTTCGCGCGCTTCCTCGATCTGGGCGCGCAGGAGCGCGAGGTCGTGCGCGAGCGCTTTGGACGTCAGGTCTGCCAGCGGCTGTCCGGCATGGACGATCTGCCCGCGCGTGACGTGCAGCGCTGCAACGCGTCCCGCAAAGGGCGCGTACAGCACTTGTTCGCGCGACGCCACTGTGATGGCCGGCACCGAGCGCGTCCGGGGCAGGGGAAGCAGCGCCCAGAGGAGCAGCACGAGGAGCACGACGAGCGCGAGGCCGCCAGAAAGGTCGAGTCGCAGGGCGTTTCGCATGCGCGCGAGCGAACGGATCTCTCTGGCGACCGGCTTCACCAGAAAGGAGTAGAGCTGCATTGCCAAGAGCACCACGCCCAGGATTTTGGCGAAGGCGTGGTACACCAGCACCGCGATCCCGAGGTACAGGAAGAACCGGTAGGTCCAGGCGTACAGCGTATAGACCACAAGTGCCTTCCGCCGACCGGCCGGCAGACCTGGCTCGGGATCCGGGGCGTCCAGCCCGAGCAAGGCCCGCCGGTACACCCATCGCGTGAAAGCAAACGCGCGCGCCTGCAGATTGTCGATGCCCAGCAGGTCGCTGAGCAGGTAGTACCCGTCGAACCGCATGCCCGGATTGAGGTTGACGAGAAGGCTCGCGAGCAGGGTGGAAGAGGAGAGCACGAAACAGAGGCTGTGGGCGAGGCCGGGACGGGTCACGGCCCACCCGAAGAGCGCCACGCCCGCGATCGCCAGTTCCACGAGCACGCCGCCCAGGCTGACCCACAGGCGCTCGGCACGGTCGCGCAGCCGCCAGGTGTCGGTCACATCCGAGTAGGGCACAGGGAAGAAGACCATGAAGGCTACGCCCATGGTGGGCACCCGGCACCCGCGGGCCTTGGCCGCGTACGCGTGGCCGAGTTCGTGCACGCCCTTCACAGCGGAGAGCGCAACCAGGTAGGCCAGCGCGCCGGCAGGCGTGAAGAACCGCGGAAAGGTGGTGAGGTACTGCTCGAAGTTTTGGACCAGTGCGAAAAGTCCCAGTGCCGCGATCGCCACGAGGAGCGCGAGCACCGGCCAGGCGATGAGCGTCCGCATGGCCGGCAATGTGCGGCCGAGAAAGCGGTCCGGATGGACGAGGGGCACGCGCAGGTACAGGTAGTGCGCCAGCAACCAGCGGAGCGGATGCATTTCGCGCGCGCGCGCGGAGCGTTCCAGCGTTTCCGGGGAACGGACGGCTGAGGCGCGTGTCAGCCCTTTGGCGTCCAGATCGCGGCAGAACGCCTCGATCCGTTCCGGCCCGACCCGGGCCGTGGTGGCCGCGGACAGGCGCGCCGCAAGCGCCTCCAGGGTGACGGGGTGGCGCAGGCGGCAAAGGAGTTCGATCTGCCACCAGTTGGCCTTGTCAAAGGTCGACCGCAGTGGATCGTGGAGCACGGCCGTGGGCGAACCGTCCGCATCCGGGGGCCCGGGCAACAGCTCCAGGTCGGGCCGGAGCACCGGCAGCTTCCGCTCCAGGGCAGGCATACCGCATCCCCGTTCATCAACTCGCACCACACGGACCGACCGCACACGGCCGTCCGAATCGTCTCAGAACCCGAGCCACACGCGCAGCGACGCCCACGGCTTGCGCAGCAGCCAGTACCCGAGGCACACCCGCTCGCGACCGTACACCACAGCCGTGCCCTTCAAGCCGAACTTGAGGTCCGCGGCCGCGTCGATCCAGTCGGCTTCGGCGGCAAACGCCGGAAAACCCGCAGGGCTGATCCGGCTCTGCGTGGCAACGAACCGGATGCGCGCGCGCCGCGCGGTCCGCGGATCGAAGACGAGGACAACCCGCACGGGACGCGTCTGGTCGAAGGGGATGTTGTCGCGCTCCGGAATCCAGAAGCGCAGCTTGCTCCTGCCCGGTTCCACCAGGGTCAGGAGGCGTTCCCCGACCTCCACGGTCCGGCCCGGCCAAGCGGTCGGGTCGAGGCGCGTCACGCTGCCGGATGCGGGCGCGTGGATCGTGCAGTCGCGCAGCCGATCGTCGGCCCGTTCGAGTCGAATCGTCTCCTGCGCCAGACGCTTGGCCAGGATGCGCAGTTGACTGCGGAGGGCGGGATCGTCGTGCGCTTCCACACGCACCCGCTGCAGGCGCTCGGCCACGACCTCGACCCGGCGCGCCGCCTCCTTGCGCTCCTTCTCAAAGGCGTCCCGGTCGTAGCTGGCGAGCCGCGCGCCCGCCTCGACCCGTTGTCCGGGTTTTACGAAGACCGCGTCGATCTCGCCGACGAGCGGCGTGGTCACGCTCACCGGTTCTCGGGGCACCACCTCGCACGGCGCGACCACCCGCAAGGGGAGGCGCACCAGGGTGAGCATCAAAAGCATTGCGAGCAGGAACGCCGCAATCACCTTGCCGCCGCGCCCGCGAAGCTTGGCGAGCAGGCGCCCGCTCCGTTCGAACTGCCGCCAGGCGATCCCGTAGCCGAGAGCCAGGCCCCCCAGTTGCTTGGCCTCGGCGCCGGTCCACGCAGGGCCGTCCCAGCGCTCCAGCCAGAGTCCTGCCGCCCGGCCGTGCCGGCCGGGGAGGGGCACCCAGAGCACGTGCAGCTGGTTGAACCGCTCGGCCAGCTGCTGCCAGGCCGGGTGCTCGGATGCGAGGGATTCCACTGCTGTGACGACGGGCTGATCGGTCTCCGGCAGCGCCTGCACGGCCGCGCGCCACTCCTCGCAGAGGACCGACTGCGCCTGGGTCGATGCCTCGCCGGAGACGCCGAGGAGCCGCGGCCCGCGCTGGGAGAGGTCCCAGAGTACGGCGCGGTCGTAGGGCACAAGCTGGATGGTGCGGTTGAGGATGCGGAAGACGAGCTGCTGGCGGGTTTGACTCAGCCCGGCTTCGAGCGTGAGCTGGTGGAGCAGGCCGAGCTGTTCGAACGATCCGTTGGGGGCCTGCGCGGACCGGGCCATGTCACTCTCCCCCGAGATCCGAGAGCGTCAGGCGTCCGTTCATGCCGGCCCGGAGGCGGCCGTTCGGGTTGTCGATGCGCGCAAAGACTTCGAAGGTCCGGCTGGTCGCATCCAGGACGGGGCTGACGTGCGAGATCGTGGCATCCACGCGTTCGTTCGTCTCCACGAGCACCACAACCAGGGTCTGTCCCTTGCGCACCAGTGGCAGGCGATTCGAGGGGAGGAGGCACTTGGCGCGCAGCACGCGGTCGTTCACCACTTCGACCAGCGGGGTGCCGGGCTCCACGCGTTCGCCTTCGTGCACCAGGACGCGGGCCACGCGGCCCGGCCAGGGCGCTGCCACCCGGCAGGCGGCGCGTTCGCGCCGGGCGAGCCGGAGATCGGCCTGCGCCAACGCCACGTCGGCCTTTGCGTCCTGCAGCCGGCCGGCCGCCAGCAGGCGCGTCTTCTCGAGGTCGGTCTCAGCCAACACCACGTCGCGCCGGGCATTGGCGAGCTCCATGTCCGACGCCTGCTCCTGGCCGTGGAGGGTCTCGATGGCAGACAGGTTGGCCTGGGCTGCGCGGAGCGCGGCCTCGCCCCGGCGCACGCGCACGCGATGCTCGGCGAGTCGGGTCTCCTGCGCGAGCCGCGCTTCTGCCTTGGCCAGGCGCGCGCGGGCGCCCGCCTCCCTGATCGCGTAGGGGGCTGTGTCGAGCGTGATGAGGGGGGCGTCCCGATCGAACGCCTCTCCCATGTCCGCGTGCACGCAATGGACCGTGCTCGCGACCTCGGCCGAGAGCGTGGCGCGCTGCTGGGGGACGAGCACCACGGAGACCTGCGCCGCGTCGTCGCCTTCCTCGGTCGTGGGCCTGGCGTGCGCTGCCTCGCCGGCTGCGGCCGGGCGTCCGAGCGCAGCACACGCGAAAAGCAGTGCCCATGCGCATGCGCGCGGTCTCGTGGAGGACCGCGGTATGCGACAGGGACTGGCGGCGGATGCGCGCATGGTCGTGCTTCCCCCATGGCCCGGCGGTACGGGGCACGGGTGTGAAGTGTACCAGACGTAATGGAAAGCGCAACCACCGGGCGTGGACTATCCCAGCCCCAGCAGCCGGCCGCCCTGGTAGATGAGGGTGGCGAAGACAAAGGCGAGAGCCGTGCTGTACACGATCGCGAACAAGGCCCACTTCCAGGTGCCGCTCTCGCGGCCGAGCACCACTACGGCCGGCAGGCAGGGCGCGTAGAACATGACGAAGATCATGAGCGCAAAGGCCCGCAGCGACGTCCAGTCCGGGTCGGTGTGCAGGCGGCGGGCGAGGGGATGTTCCCGCGAGCCTTCCGCCGATGGGTCGGGTCCCGCCTCGTCCAGGCTGTAGGCGGTGCCCAGCGTGCTGATGATGACCTCTTTGGCCCCGAATCCGCCGATCAGAGCGATGTTGTCGCGCCAGTCGAAGCCGGCGAGCTGCGAGACCGGCTCGATCGCCCGGCCGATCCGTCCGCCGAACGAGTGGCGCACGGCGCGCAAGGCTTTCGGCGCTTCAAGCTGGTCTGCTTCGGCCGGGACCGCGGCCGAAGGTTGGGCTGCGTCTGCTGGGACCGCTGTGGCCGCGGGTGCAGCAGACGCCGCAGCCGGAGGCGGTGCGCTCGCAGGACGCGGGAAGTACAGGAGCGCCCAGAGCACGACGTTCACGGCCAGAATGACGGTGCCGGCCTTTTTGAGAAAGAGCCAGCTGCGCTGGCCGGCGCTTTGCAGCACGCCGCCCGCGGTCGGCAGGTTGTAGGCGGGGAGTTCGAGCATGAGCGGCGCCTGCACGCCGGGCACGGCCGTGCGCCGCAGCAGGAAGGCCACGCCGAGCGCGCCCAGCCAGGAGAGCAGCACGAGCAGCCCCAGCACCATGCCCTGGTGGTCCGCAAAGAAGGCGCCGATGAGCACCAGGTAGACGGGGAGCTTCCCGCCGCAGTTCATGAACGGCAGGACCAGCATGGTCGTGAGGCGGTCGCGCTTGTCGTGGAGGGCGCGCGTGGAGAGGATCGCCGGCACTGCGCAGCCGCCGGGAATGCCGCCGGCGATGACCATGGGGAGGACGCTGTTTCCGGGCAGGCCGAACCGGCGGAAGAACCCGTCCAGCAGAAACGCGATGCGCGCCAGGTACCCCGAATCCTCGAGCATGGCGAGCAGCAGGAACATGAAGAAGACGATGGGCACGAGGCTGACCACGCCCCCGACGCCGCGGATGATGCCGTCTTCCAGGAGCGAACGGACCGCCCCGGTCTGCATGTCCTGGAGCAGGCTCGGGAGACTCACTTCGAAGAACCGGCCGAGCAGGCCGGTCAGCGTGTACCAGTTGTCCGCATTCGTGAGATCCGCTCCGCCGGGAACCCAGCGCCACTCCTGGGCCAGGCGGAACGCGAGACTGAAGGCGGCGAACAGGCAGACGACCGCGAGGGGGAGGCCCAGGAAACGGTTGCAGACGAATGCGTCCACGCGGTCGGTGAGGGTGCGCGCCGGTCGCGGGTCACGGTGCACGCACCGTTCCACGATTGCGCGCGCGCGTTCGTGCCGCCGGCTGGCGATGATCCGGGCGGGGGACTTGCGTTGCGCGGACACGAACGCCTCCCGCTTCTCGTCCGCGTCCGAGAGCGTCTCGGGTCCGCGTCCGTCGTGCGTGTGGTGGAGCAGGATGCGCCGGGCCTCGGTGTCTTCCTCCATGAGCTTGACCGCCAGCCAGCGAGCGGAGAAGTCTTCCATCAAGTGTTCGCGCCCGGTGAGATTCGCCTCAATGGCCTGCAGCACGGGTTCCAGCGGTTCGCCATAGTCCAGGCGCCATTCGGCTGGTTTGTGGTCCCCGGATGCACAGACCGCCTGGATGGCTTTGCGAAGCTCTTCGGCTCCCTGGCCCTTGCGGGCGTTGGTCGGGATCACGGGAACATGCAGCTGTTCGCTCAGCCGGTCGACGTGCACGTGGAATCCCCGGCGCGTGGCCACGTCGATCATGTTGAGGCAGAGCACGGCCGGCACGCGCATCTCGAGGATCTGGAAGATGAGGTAGAGGTGGCGCTCGAGGTTGGACGCGTCGGCCACCATGACCACGACCTCGGGCCGCTGGAGCAGGATGAAGTCCCGCGCGATTCGCTCTTCCTGGCTGAACGAGGTGAGGCTGTAGGTGCCGGGGAGGTCGATCACTTCGACCCGGTTGTCGCCGTATTCGTACGCGCCCTGCTTTTTTTCCACGGTCACGCCCGGAAAGTTGGCCACGTGCTGGCTCAGGCCGGTCAGCATGTTGAAGACCGTGGACTTGCCGCAGTTGGGCTGGCCCACGAGCGCGACCAGGATGTTGCGGTGTGCATGTCGCATGCGGCTACTCCGGGTCCATGGCGACCATGACCTTGTCGGACATGCCGTGGCCGATGGCCAGGCGCGTCTCGCCCACGGCCACGAGCGTGGGACCGCTCCCCCCGCCCGAAGCGTGGATGACCTCGGCCTCGGACCCGATGTGCAGGCCCATGCTCACGATGCGCTGTTGAAAACCGGGGCCATTTGACAGGGCGACCACCGAGACCTTGGTTCCAGCGGGGACTTGATCT
>CAZBZG010000111.1:0-13770 GCA_964496245.1 uncultured Planctomycetaceae bacterium
CGGGTACGTCTTCTGATACTCCCACGGCTCCGGGCCGGCCGCAAAGTCGCAGCTCCGATACCCCACTTCGGTCAGCACCAGCGGCACCCCCACCCGTGCGCGAAGGTCCTTGAGATGCGCGATCCACGGCGCCCAACCGGCCCGCAGTTCGGCGAGCGAGGGGTCGCGCGCATCACTGATCGGTGCGTACCAGTCAATGCCCAGCACATCCAGGCTCTTGATGAAGCTCGGCGCAGTCGGCCCTTCGAGATTGTCCCAGTTGGCGGCATAACAGAGGAGCACGCCGGGTGCAGCCCGGCGCACTTTCGCGATGAGTTGCTCCCACCGCTCTTGATAGGCCTCCCCGACCACCCCGGCGAGTTCGGTGCCGATCACCAGCATGTCCACGTCTCCGAGGTCGCGGCACAGGAGAGCGTAGTGGAGGATGAAGTCCTCATACTCGGAAAACCACGCGTCGGCCGCCCCGTCGGTGGGCAGCTCGATCTCGCCGCGCCACACATCAGGATCGGTCAGGCGGCGTTTGCGGATATCCACGTGGGGCTTGACCACGATCACCATGTCTTCATTCGTGCGCTTGGCATGGCGGACCGTCCGTTCGATCTCTTCATCGGTCAGCGTCTTGCCGGGAAAGGCGCGGATGCGATAGCGCCCAGCGGCCAGCTCTGCTTCAGTCGTGTATTCCGTGCTCACGATGCTGATCGCGTTGGTCGTCTGTGCCAGCTCGGAGATCGGATCGGTGGTGATGTCGAGGGGAAACACGCGGCGTTCGCTCACGTCGAAGCGCGTGGTCACGTCTGGCGTAACCACCTCGACATCGTGCTCGGCACGCACGACCCGGTCGAAGAGCTCGCCTTGCCATTTGCGCAGCCCGGCGTGAAAGGGATTGGCGCGCGCAAGGGACCGGCCCGTTTTATTCGAGCAAGCATCTACCGGGATCACGAGGATGTCGTCCACAAAGATCCTTCCGATCAGCTTCCGTTTGCCCACAGGCGTGGCAAGACCGATCTTGACCCCCAAAAGCGCCGTGTGCTTTGCGTCGAACCCGGCCTCGCAAAAGCCGTAGCGCGCCCGGTCCAGCAACGGCTCGGTCACCGGCGCTACGGGAAGGCGCATGCTCACGACCGACCACCTCCCCTCATGCACATCGCCGAGAGCCGCTTGGGACAACCAATGCCGTGCCTGGTGGGCCGGCAGCACGTTGTGCCACGAGCCATACCAGCTGAAGAACTGCTCCTCCCCGTCGCCATCGAGGCAGACGCTCTTGGCAAACGGCTGCACACCATTGAACCCGCGCTGCTGACCGCCGGACGCGCCCTCCGGCAGCCAGACCAGAAACGCGACAAGAGCGCCGCGCAGGTCCACCCCCAGCGGATGGCCGTCGGGGGACTTGGCCACTTTGAGCGTGGGTCCGGTGTACGCGCTCGGCGCCCACCGCAGATCCATGAAGACCTCGCCGGAAGCGACCTCCCCTTCCAGGTGCACGTGGCATTCCAGGCTGCCGGCACCGCGATGCGGCTTTGCGTTGGAGATGCGGACAAACGTTACGCCGCGCGAATCCGGCCAGTCCTCGCGCCTGGAGGCCCAGGAGATTGGCGTACTGTGAGTCGTCCAACTCGCCAGGTTGTAGCCCCACAGAAAGGTATTCGGCAGCGTAGGGGCCGTCTGGCGCATCCCCTCTTGCGCAGCCGGCAGATCGTTCAGGCGTCGGGTCGCCTCCTGCGGCACCCGAAAGCCGCCGGCTTGGAGCGTTTCCCGATCCGGCAGCGCGGTCCGATCCTGCGCACGCGCAGCATCCGCAGCAGGCGCCACGCAGCTCGCAGGCAGCCAGCAGACCAAGAGCGCCAGCAAGGCTCCAATCACGTGGGACGTTTGGATCTTCCGTGATCTGTTCATGATGCTCTCCTTTGATCCAGGACCATCGCCGGCACACACGTGCCTCTACTCCTCTAGGCCGACGCTCGGTGTCGGGGAGGCGACACGCTCCGTCGACAGCGAGCCCCGCAGGCGAGCGTTCTCAATCCGCGGCCCCGTCCAGCAGGTCGTCTGCCCACTGGATCCGCACAGCGCCCTTGGTGCGCCTGGCTGCCGTTTTCCCGGCCTCCCGCGCGATCCAGAGCCCCCGGTAGTCGACTCCGCCTTGGACCAGCACGAGCACGCCCAGCTTGAGCGGCCGGTTATTCGCCCGGCGCAGATGCGCCTGCAGCCACGGCCGCAGGAGCAGCGCCAACCGCGCACGATTGCCGGAGGTGGCGTCCGGCGCGAGAGGGACTGTGACCGTCTCAAACGCCCGCCCCTCGCAATAGCGGAAGAGTCGCAAATCCACGTGGCCGTTGGGCCCTCCGCGCAGCTCGATCCGCGCATGCGCGCGCCCCGTAGAGCGGCCCACGCCTGTCCCGCCCCCGGAGCCGCCGCCGCGGCCGGCCCCACGTCCCGCAGCGCGTTCTGCGGCCTTCTCAGGCGACGGCAATGCCCCACGCGCTTCAGCATCCTCCTGCATCCGGTCCTTGAGCGCCCGCAGGACGAGAAGCTCGCAATGCGCCTTGGCCTTATCCCAGAGATCGGTGTAGGCATGTGCCGCTGGCGCTTCATCCGGCGGCCAGAGTCGGGGGCGGATCTTCTGCCAGCGCTTCCCCGTGGCCGCCACCAGTCTCGCGATCAGAGCCTCGCGACTGATTCTGCCCCCTCCGCCGATCCAATCGGGCAGAGCGCGCGCCGCTTCCTCAGCCGCCTTGAGTTGCCGGGCGAGACTGCGGCACGCGTGCCCCCGCAGGATCTCGTGAGCGCGCGCTCGAACGGCTTCCCGCGTTTCCACGAGAAGGGGCGCGTCCCGCAGCACGCGTCCCGCGGTGAAGATCTCCGGCCGCTCGAACAGGCGCGGGATCTTGTAGTGCGGATTACCTCGGGCCTCGACCACGAGCGCCTCCGGAGGCACGTACGTGCGCGACGCCAACGGACCGAAGACCTGCGCGAGCTGGTTCTCAGCTACCGTGCTGCGCGCCTTCTCGAGCGCGGGCTCAAGGGCCTTGCGCAGGGCCGCGTCCAGGGCTGGTTGCTGGGCCTCTTCCCGCGCGATGGTCTCCAGCGCCCGTGTGAACGCGGCGCGCGCATCAGGCGGGGCCTTGGCCGCATGCGCGGCGATCAAGGACCCGATGTAGCGCGTGCGGTATCGCTCCGCAAAGACGGCGACGCTCTCACGCGCGCGGATGTGCTGCGCGGGCGCGCGCTGGATGGCCGCGACCACATCCTGCACCCGCACCGCCAGCCGGACCTCGCTGCCGGTGCGGATAAATCGCTGGCGCACCAGGACCCGCGCGCGCGCGCGCACCGCCTTGACCACGTGCGCACCGACTGCGCACACAGCACCGGCCCGGCCGTCTGCCCGGCTCCGGCGCTCGCAGACCCGTTCGAGCGCCTCCTGGATCTGGGCCTGGATGGGGGCCTGCTCGACCGCACTCCCCTCCTCAAAGGCGTCGCCCTCGCCTAGCATGGCCCGCACATCCGCCACCCGCGCGTCGAGCCGGGCTTGCACCACCTCGACCCGGAGATAGCGCCGGTTCTCTTCGAGCAGGCGATCCGCCCGGTGATCTGCGAGCACCTGGCCAATGATCGCCGCGCGTACGCGGGCGAACTCGTCCGGCCCGGCCTGTGCCAGCCGCTCGGCCTGGGCCACCGTGGGGGCGCGGACGGTCAGGGTTGACCGCTCCGTCATCACCATGGCGACCCGCAACCTGCTGTACGCGGAGGCGAAGCGGCGGCCCAGTGCACGGGCGATGGCGCGTTCGGCCTTGGGCTGAAAGCGCTTCATCAGAGACGTGCGGAATGCCGGGCTGAAATACGACACCCCGTCTGCCGCGCGCTCTGCCCGGTCCCGATCCAGGGTCGCGAGCACGCTGGCGACGGTCTGCTGCCACCCGGTCATGAGGCGCTTCTGGACGAGCTGCGCCACCAGGCGTTGCCGCCGTGCGGCTGGCATAGCGACTCGCCTTGACCAGCCGCTCTTCGATCGCGCCGTTGCCGTCGAGCATGCGGGCGGCCGGGTCGTCCAGGTCCAGAAGCGCAAGGTCGAGGCGGGTGGCCATCTGCAAGCGAGCCTGGTGCACCGCTGTCTGGCATTGCTGCTCCCACAGGGTGAGCAGCTGCTTGCCCGTATCGGTCTCGAGGAACGCCTCCACGGCCGCGCGGTTTTTGACTTCTGCGCGCTGGGTCTCCTCCGACCGAATGGCAGCGATCAGCAGGAAGACCGCCACGAGCACGAGCGAGAGGTCCACGAACGCCACCGAGAACCCCTGCCGCCCGCCTTGCTTCGGCCTAGGCACGCGCACGGGCGAGCCGGCCGACCTTGCCGTTGTTGTTGGACGCATCAGTCATCTCCTTGTCCGTTGCGGCAGGCGCGTCCGCAAACCCGATGAGCGCGCCAGCCAGGCTTCTTGCGACTGCCTGCGACCGGCCTGCCTGATCCCGTTCGCGCTCGTCCATGTGGACGAGCACGCGGTCGAGGCTCGTCATGCAGCGCTCCACGTGATCGGCCTGGTGCTCGTACCGGGCGAGCATCCGGCTGGACGAGGATGCGATCGCCGAGACGTATCCGAGCACCTCGCCCTGGCGCCGGGCCACAAGGGGCCATTCGCCCAGGTGCTCCCGCGCCCCTGCCACGGTCTCCACCAGGCGGCTGATCTCGCGCGCGAGCTCGGCTTCCGCCGCCTGGGGACCGGCCTCCCCCAGCGCTGCCCACGGCCCGAACAGCTGTGCATGCAGCCGGGCGAATCCAGCCCGCAGGGCCGGCAGGATGATGGCGGCAGCCATCAACCCCACAAGGGTGCTGCTCAATGCCGTCCGCAGCGTGATCAAAACGTCCGGCACGCTCAGCCCGGCGACGCCTACGCGGGCCAGGCCGACGATCGTGCCGGCCAGCCCGAGGTCCACGCACAACGGCCCCATGCGCGCCCAGAAGGTGTCCCCGGCCGGTACCCCCTCGAGGCTGCCGGCCTGGTGGGCAGCGCGGAACACAAGGATCCCGCGCAGCGTCACTACCGAAAGCAGCAGGGGGATGAACGTGGTGATCGTGCTCACGTCCCGGCCCACGATATGCGCCAGAGCCGGTACGCTGCCGAAACCCAAGGCCCAGGCGGCGTTCGCCACCCACACGAAACCGCATAAGGCGCTGAGCGTCGCGGCAAGCAGCAGCGCACGGTCGAGCTGGTTCTCCATCGGATTTGCAGCGCGGTTCATGACAATCCCTCCTTTTTCAACGAGACGTCCAGGCACACATGCCTTGCACCTCCGTGGATTCAAGGGCGACATCTGCAGTCGGATTGCCGACACGGCTTGTCGAAGATTGCAATCTACGTGATCACAGGGGCATAGGCGACCGCATGCCCACCCAAGGGTGGGCATGGCACCCGGGCACGAGTGTGGGCGGGATCGTTGGTGATGGGAGGAATCGCAGCGGGTAGCAGGGTGCAGGGTGCCATGCCCACCTGCAAGGTGGGCATGCCGCCTCCCGGATGCGGACCGCATGCCCACCCAAGGGTGGGCATGGCACCCGGGCGCGAGTGTGGGCGTGGGCGTGATCGTTCGTGATGGGAGGGAATCGCGGGGGGTAGCGCAGCGTTTCTACGCCCGGAGACCTACAACCCCCGCGTCCGATAAATGCCGGGGCGGGCGTTCGGGTTTGCTGCAACCAGCGCTACGGACTGTAGCAATAATGAAGGCGGTGTCGGGTCTGTCACTCCCGGATGAACACGGGCGTGCCGATGAGCGCAAAGGCGTAGAGCTCCTCCACGTCCTCGTTGCGGAGGCGGACGCACCCGTTCGACGCCCGACCCGGGATGCTCTCGGGCTTGGTGGTGCCGTGGATCCCGAGGCCGGTCGTATCGCCCCCCTCGAGAGCCATCCAGCGCGTGCCCAGGATGTTGTCCGGGTCGCCGTACGCGTAGAGCTTGCCGTCCGCGGGGTTCCGCCAGGCAGGCTTGGTGTCCTTGCGCGTGATGGTGTAGGTCCCGGCGGGTGTCTTGTTGGCAGGCCCGACGCAGCACTGGTAGCGCTTGACCCACTTGCCGTCCAGGTACCAGGTAAGCGTGAGCTCGCTCTTGTCGATCACGATGCTGCAGTCCGCCTTGAGGATCTTGAGCTTCCGGCCCTTGCGCAGCCGGTCCGGGTGGATGTTGTTGATGCGCGCGATCGAGTCGAAGTGGACCTGATGCTTGCGCGCGATGGTATAGAGCATATCGCCTCCGCGGACGTTGTAGAAGACCGCGTTGGAAGTGGGCGCGGGGCTGAACACCAGCCGCTCGTTCAGGCGGGCGAGGTGCTGCAGCGTGCGTGCGCGCGTGGCATCGTCCGTGATGAACGGCGCCCCGTCCGTGCCGAGGGCCGCGCTGTAGAGGTCGCGCACGCCTTCCCACTCGTCGTAGTCGGGTTGCTTGCCGCACGCCCGGGCATAGCGCGTGTCCGCGAGCGCGAGCGCAGCCATGCGCCCCCCCGGCGTGTCCGGGAACGTGCGGAAGGCCCGGTCCCAGTTGCCCACCGCATCTGGTTCGCGCTTCTGCAGACGCGCGATCAGCCCGAGTCGGTAGTACCCGTCTGCAATGAAACGATCGGGCGGATCGGATTGCTCCACAAATGCGGCGAGCCGGGTGCGCGCGGCATCCAGGTCCCGCTCCCGGATCAACCCGTCGATCTGTCGCAACGTACGGGTAGCGGCCAGCGCAGCGGGCGTCGTATCGTCCACCACGCCCGCCCCAGCCCCGCGCACGTGATTCTTCCCCTCGGGCGCGTCCTTGCCCGCAGCCAGGGCCGCGGTCTCCGCGGCAAGGGGCGCGTGCGCGTCCGCGCTTGCGTGCGCGCCTTGCGACCCGCGCGGTTGCGATTGCGGAGCCAGGGGCTCCGCGTCCTCCGCCCCCGGCGGCGAAGCCGGCAGCAGCATTCCGGTCGCGCCTTCGGCTCCTTCAGGCCCGGGGGCGAGATGCGCCCCCAGCCCGTCGGTCAGGCTCTGGAGGCCCGCTCGTGCTCCAGGATGCAGGTAGAGGCCGACCCCGCCCGCGAGCGCGAGCGCGGCAACCACCAGCAGCACGGGCCGTCCCTTCCGGCGGCTGCGGGGTCGCGGCGACCGCGCAGGCGAGGCCTCGGGGTCCAGCACGAATCGTACCACATCGGAATTCATGATCCGGTCTCCTGTCTACGGCTCCTGGATACCCACCGGATCCACAGGGCTATCGGCAGGCACGAACAGGATCTGGTCGAAGTAGACGTCGTCCTCGCGGTTCAAAATCGTGAGCGTGTACGTCTTGCCCGCTTCCAGGGCCAGCGTTACCCGCTCGTTCTCCACGTCGCGAAAGCTCTGCCACAGCCAGCGGCCGTACGTGCTGCCGGTCAGGGCGCCGGGCCGCGAACCGTTCACACTGATATCGATCGAATTCCCGCAGTCATCCACCCAGAACACCCGCACCCAGAGCGCGTAGGACGCGCCTTCAGCCACCTCGAATGTGTAGCGGGCAAACCCTGGATGTCTCGCTTCCTCATGTCCCTTGTCGTACGTGCCCTCTACTTGCCCGTTGCGGTACTTCTCATTCCACTTTTCTGGCCCGATGTACACGCATTTTCCGTTCGACGCCGTGGCTGCGGGGCCGCTGTCCCCGCTTCGCACCACCGCAGGTGGCGCAATGACCTTTGCAGCTTCTGCCTCGAGCAGGATCCGCGGTCCAGGATCCGCGGCCACGAACGTAAAGCCCGGCTCCCCAGTATTTTGGGGCTCTTTACCCGAGGGCGAGCCGCTTACCTTCTGCAGGAGCAGCCATCCCACGCCAGCCACCAACACTACGATCACAACCCCGTAGATGGTCCGCAATGCCCTCTCCCGTCCCGTACAGCCCTGCGCGTGCCAGCGGCCCGCTGCCGCATTCCTCTCTCCCATTGTATCCAGGCCCGACTCCAACGACAAGGGCTCGGTTGGCCAGGTGTTCGGTCCACAGTGTGCGCCTCGCCCCGCGCCGCACCAGCGCGCATGTTCTCGCGCTTGAAGTCGGGATATGTCTGCGCAGCCGGGGGAACCCGGATGCAGGGCGTATCCAGGCAACCCCCGGCAATCTCGCGCTTTATCGGCCATCCCTGCGGACGCCCGATAATTCTCTGCAGGCGCACGCCAACCTTGGTCGAAATCAACTATAGAGGCGTACGGAGAACCTCCATGGCCCTGCCCGCGATCGACAATCTCATCCCACGCACCGACCGTCAGGGGCCTGGGAACGGCTCCCACGCCCGGCATCAGCGCAGGGACGGCCAGCCAGCGGACGTCCAGTCCCTTGGCGGAGCCCCGGACCGCGTGGAACTGTCCACCGACGCGCCGCAGCCCCTGCCCGCCGACCTGGTGGAGCGCGCGGGCGACGTGGCCTGGCATCTGGCCGAGCAGGAGCCGCTGACCGCTGGCCAGTCACACAGCCTCCGCCAGGATCGCATCTTTGCTGCGCTCGCACACCTGCTCGCCCTGGGCTTGGACAAAGGCGACCCCACACTCCACTGGCCCACCGGCCTGCCAGCCCCTTCCAGTGCTGAGCTCAAAGAAGCCTACCGCCGACTCTCCCAGCGGCTCTTGCGGCTGGATCGCGTGCGCGATGCGCGCCACGTGGCCCAGCTCCGGGAGCATGTGCTCGACGCCCTGCGCAAGACCGACATTGCCCGTCCCGCGGGCGCGCTCCCGGATCCAGCCCCCGTCCCCCTCGCCGCTACCGCCTGAGCCCTGAGACAGCCTGCCGCGCTGCCCCGGCTGCGCTGCGCTGACCAGCCGGCACAGCACAGCGCGCCAGCTTGTTTCCGGCGCATAAGCCCGGGAAAACCTGTGGATTCCTGCCTGCTTCGTCGATGATTTGAAACGATGCGCTCCTCCTCGGCAAGAACGGGGAGGGAGCAGCGTGCCGGAAGGAGCCTGCAGATGGAGCGGCGTGCGTTTCTCAAGTGGGCGGCAGGCGCGGCTGCAGCCGGCACACTCGCCGGGTGCGCTCCGTCCCCCCTCGCCCTGCTGCGCCGCGGGGACGGCGCTTCCAGCGCCCCGGCAGACGCTGCGGGCCTGAGGCGCCTGTCTGCATCGTCTCCCCCCCAAGCGCACCGCGCGCGCCTCGCCCACCAGGCGGCCCATAGCGCGCAAGGGCCCGCCCCTTGTACAGACGCTCTGGAGGCAGAACCGCGGTCCGCCTGGCGCGCCGACGATCCGATCCGCACCCGCCTCCAGCCCATGGGCGCTGTGCGCCGGGTCACCGTCCACCACGAGGGGAGCCCGCACGGCAACTGGGACGTCAGCCGCACCCAGGTGGCCCGGACCCTCAAGCACATCCAGGCCGAGCACCGCCGCCGCATGCGCGCGGGCGACATCGGCTATCACTACATCATCGATCGACGCGGCCGGGTGTGGGAAGGCCGGCCGCACTACTTCCAGGGCGCGCACGTGGCCGGGCAGAACGCCATGAACATGGGCCTCATGGTGCTCGGCAACTTCGAGGTGCAGCAGCCCACCCCCGCCCAGCTCGCCTCGCTCGACACGCTCTGCCACATGCTGCTGGCCGGGTACGGCATTCCAGCGGGCCGCCTCTACATGCACCGGGAACTCGGCCGTACCTGCTGCCCGGGCAAGCATCTCGCCCCTCAGGTGGACGCCATCCGCGACCGTCTGGGCCGCGGCTGAGGCCGGTTCCGTCCGATTCGCTATGACTTCGCTGTGACGTCGCTGTAACAGCCGCGGCCCGTGCCGGCGCTACTCGCCCGTGGCCGCTCTGCGCCGCCGCTCGGCCCGCTTCTCCAGCAGCTCGCGGCCCTGATCGAGACGCGCCCGCGCGTCCTGTGTGGCCGCATCCTCGTCCGCGGCCGCGTTGTCGCGTCCTTTGCTGCCGGCCCCGACCGGGCCCGTGCCCAGCGTGAACTTGAGCGCGCATGCGGCCCGGTCCACGGGATCGGCCAGCCGGTCCGTGCAGTGCACGAAGAGGTGATAGGCGCCGGCCGCAAGGGCGTTGGGCACGCGGAGCGCGATGCTGGCGTGCAGATCCGACACAGGCCCGCGGAAGCGCGGCTGGTACTCGCCGTAGTCCGGTTCCTGCCAGAGTACCTGCTGGGTGTCGTCCTTGATGGTCAAGCCGAACCCGAGGTCGCAGCGCGCCAGTCCGCCGGGCTCCTGGCGAAACTGCACGCCTTCCAGTTCGACGTACACGAGCACGTCCTCGCCTGCAGCCAGCCGGTGTTCCGCCTTGGGCGTGTACAGCCGGTAGCCGGCCACGGATGTGCAGAGGTGGGGCTCTTGCACCCGCAGCGAGCGGTGTGTGCCCAGCAAACGGCCCAGGTCCTTCAGGTGCTCCTCGGCGCGCACGTAGTCGGCCAGGTACAGGTAGACGGTGGCCATGGCCAGCGGATAATAGAGATCCCGGTCGGACGCCGGCCCCAGGCGTCGGAGGTGTTTGAGCGCGGTCTCCCAGTCCTCGCGGTACATGTGAAACCGCGCCAGGCGCGCGCGCGCGGCACGCGCGTGCTTCCGGGCCTTCACTTCCTCCTGGAGCACGCCCCGCAGCCGCCGGAGGAGTCCGGCCTCTTCGTCGCTGGGCGTCTGCTCCTTCTTGATTTCGCCCTGAAGGTACGTGCGGATGCGCCGGAGGCTCGCCGCCTCATGGGACGCGATGTCCTCGCCCACCGCGCGCATGAGGTAGCGTTCGATGAGCGCTGCGTCCTCGGCCCGGATGCCCTTGGCGCCGCCTTCGGCCTTGCCCCCGAGCTCCGGCCCGCCCCCCAGTTCCGGCCCGGCCGGCTCCCGTTCGCCCGCGTGCAGCCGACCGCATGCGGCCACACAGAACACCGCGGCCAGCAACACGAGCAGCCCCCGCAGGCGTCCGGTCGCAACAAGCGTCCGCGGCGCGGCGAGCGCGAACCTGTTGCTCCACGTCATAGGCACAGGCAGCATTCCCGGATGGCGTCAGACCGACCGGCAGCCCGGTCGCCGATCAGAAGGGGACGTCTTCTTCCGTGTCCTGGGCGGGCTGCGCCTCGGATGCGGGCTCGGCTTCACCATCGCCTTCGGGTTGGGGAAGAAGTCCTTCCCGCTTGAGCGCCTCGATGTATTCCCCGCCCTCGTTCACGTCCAGGCCCTTCTTCCAAGAGCCCATTTTGTACCCGATCTCCTCGATGAGCTCGGCCGCCTTCTTGTTGATGCGTTGGAACATCTTGAAGACGAGGACCTCCTCCAGTTCCTCCTCGAGCGGGTCCACCTTTTGCATGGCGCGCGTCATGGTCACGAGCGCATCCACGCGCTTGCCGTCCGCGTACTCCACCTTGGCCTGCTCGAAATCGTCGCGCGCCTCGTTCAGGATCTTCGTGGCCCGCAGCTTGAGCTCGTCGATGCGGTTGCGATCAAAGGTGGTGCCGTCCGGCAGGCGGTAGAGCTCTTCCTTTGCATCCGCCTCCTCCTCCTCTTCCCATCCGGCCGGCGGCGGCCATGGCCACACGTAGGGCGTGTCCATGTACTTCGGGTAGAGGATCAGGGGGAGTTTGTAGCTGGCGAGGACCAGCACGAGGAGCGCCGCGATCGAAATCCCGCCGTAGAGGATGATTTTGGCGCGGCGCTGGAGCTTCTTCTGCCGCTCGGACAGGACCTTGGGCTCGCTTTTGCGGCTGCGCGAACTGCGCCGCACGGTCGAGGGCGCTGGCGCGGCCATGCGCTCGGTGTGGCGGCGCGCCACCGCCTCGAACGCGTCCTCCTCCTCCTCGCCCGCTTCGACCTCGACCGCCTCCTGCGGCGTCTCCAGAAAGGCGAGCGGCAGGATCTCTCCGCGGCCGGCGCAGGTGGGCTCCTGCTCGATCATGCTCACGAGTTCGTCCGGATCGTCTGCCGCCATCCCGGCGTTCTCTTCTATGGTCGCCGTACTGGCCCAGCCTTGTGCGGTCTGCTCGTCCGCGCCGTCGGTCATTGCCGCCCCCGTGCACGTACCAGACCCGCGGTCCGCGAGTCCAATCCCTTTGACACTTTGCGCTTACCTGACAGAATACGCGCCAGACCCGGACTTGTCAATCGCAAATCCCGGCAGGCTTCACACACGTCCGACCCCGAAGCGAGTGCTGTTCGGGTCAGCCGCGCGCGGACTTCTTGGGCTTGGGGAGCATACCCCCCTTGCGCATCTTCCGCGGTTTGGGCTTGCCCCGGCGGGTCGCATGGGCTTTGACGCGGGCATGGGCCATGGTCGCTTCCTCACTGCAGATGGCGCGTGCACATCGCTCGCACGCGGCGTGTTCTCGTAGGCGAGTAGAAGAGCATACCCGAAATGCGCGCCAAGTCAATGCCCTGGCGCACGCCACCCGGCCCAATCCGCCGCCCCTCCTGCAACCCGACCAACTACAGCCGAACGCTTAAACTTTTCGCAAAAAAAACCTTGCGCCGTTTTCCACTTTTGTCGTATACTCCCGGCGTGCAGGAATTCACTCGGTCCCCGCAGGTGGAAAGGGTGCCTGCGCACGCCACGCGGGGGGGAGCCGCGGACGTGCTGGACCGATGCATTGGGGTCCCGATCTTTGGGGGGGAAAGGCATGGGCAGTGCGCTCAAGGAAGCAGAACCGGACATTGCCAGCGACTTCGCGCCCGAGCAGGTGCGCCAGTGGCGCCGCCAGGTCACGGAGCAGCGCGACAAGCTGTTCCGCCAGAACTGGAAGAACACGCGCAACATCCCTGCGCTCCGCAGCAAGGAGGAGGATGACGCGTTCACCTTCGTGCTCGAGTGGTACGAGGAGTTCGGCGACGTGGTGGGGCGGCAGAAGCAGCGCGAGCGCTATGACAAGATGATCGCGCTGGGCATCGACGTCAACAACCCGCCCGAAGGGCTCAAGCTCTGATACGCGGGGGTGCCGCGTCCGCGAGCCGTAGCGCCGGATCCGCGCGGCCGCCAGAACCGCGCCTGGTTCAGAACCGGGTCACACCCAGATGCGCTGGTTGTGGCACAGGCCTTCTTGCCTGTGGAGCGCCTCACGGATTCCGCCCCAGCCAGCCTTCGCCAAGGCTACGGCTCGGCAAGCAAGAGTGCCTGGGCTGCAACCTGCTCCGTGTCCGGACTGCCACCCCAAACCGGACGCTTCTGAACCAGGCCCAACACCGTGTGCAGGCGTGTGCATGCGCGCACAGCGCAAGCACCGACCTACCCCCCTGCCGCGTCCTCGATCACTTCGGCGGTGAACACGTACCTTTCGACCTCAGGGTCGTTCTTCCACGCATCCGCCGCCAGCCCCGCCTTGGTCGCACAGCACTGGATCCAGAACGCCTCCTTGCTCCATCCGGTCTCTGTCGCCACCTGCGGCAGGAAGCAGCCCGTCTGAAAGCCCCGCTTGATGTAGATGCCGTGCGTGCCGAGCTCGATGGCCAGCGGATCGTCGCAGGGCGTCAGCGGCGAGAGTACCGAGATGTCCAGGTCCACCCGCCCGAGCTCGTCGGGACGGATGCGGTTGCCCGCGAACCGCGGATCCTCGGTGGCCGACAGAAACGCGTAATGCGCCACCGTGCGGTACAGCGGATCCGCGGACGTGAAGCACCCCAGGCATCCGCGCAGACGCCCGCCCGTCCTGTAGGTTACGAAGCATCCGCACTGCGCGTGCAGCTCTTCGAGTCCCGGGTCCTCGGGCAGGAACTCTTGGCCTGCCACCGCTTCCTGGAGCGCCTGGCGCGCGATCTGCACCAGTGTCATTCGTGCTTCGTTTGAGAGCATGCATGCCTTTCCGCGGCCTGGTTCAATTCCGGGTAACACTCGGTGAGAGCGGTTT
>CAZBZG010000112.1:0-13689 GCA_964496245.1 uncultured Planctomycetaceae bacterium
CGCGTCCACGGTTGCGATCTACCTTCTCATCTTACATCTCCTGCCTGCGACGGACCCCCGTGAGGCGCTGCACAGGCAGAAGTGGCGGTGCGACATGCCGCGCCCTCTGGTTGTTACCCGAAACTCAACCATGCCTAAAAATCGGCTGGTTCAGACCCGGCGTGTGCCGTGCGCTTATTCCACGCGGCCGGTCAGCCGGCCGAACCAGCGGCCGGCCGCCCAGAGCGCCAACGCGGCGCAGAGGAGGTGGGCGGCCAGGTTCAAGGTGAGGTCGCTCAGAAGCCCGCGCAACTGGCTGGCGGGCCCGAAGAGCAGCGCGTCCCAGCCGAACAGGATCCACCACGGCAGAAAGGCGTGCATCGCCGGGCCGGTGAGGCCGATCGTCTGCCCCGCGATCCAGACACCGGCCAGCGCCAGCTCCACGCCCAGGACAAGCCCGCAGGCAGCGGCCAGGCTCCGCGTGGCCTGGCGCACGAGCATGCCGGCCAGCCCACCTGCTGCGAGCAGGAAGATGCTCGCCACCAGCCACTCGGCCCCGGCTACGCCCACGCTCCAGGCCGGCAGGTCGCCGAGTGCGTTGAAGATCGCCGCAAAGGCGAGCAAGACGAGCCCGAGCGGCGCCAGGCGCACGGCCACGGCCGCGAGCTTGCCTGTCACGATCTCCCGACCGGTGAGCGAAGAGGCCAGAAGCAGCGGAAACGTGTTCTGCTCCCATTCGCGCGAGACCGCGCGCACCCCGGCCAGGAGCGGCATTCCCGCCAGAATGCCTAGGAGCAGCGGCAGGAACCAGCGGTGCCCGTCGGCTGGCGCGTCAGCCCCGGGCATGTGCAGTTGCGCCAGGCACAGCCACGCCCCGCCCGCGGTCAGGGCGCCTGCGATGAAGGTGAAGCGCAGGCTCGCCCACACCCATCGCCCGGCCGGGCCCAGGTCCCGGCGCGCCACCCAGTTGCCGGTGCCGGGCAGATGAGGGGGCCTGCCCTTTCGCGACCCGAAGAGGCGCAGCAGTTGCCAGCGCCGCCCTGCGGATGCCAGCGCCCCGCCTGGAACCGCGCTCGCTCGCCACCGCAAGGGAAGCGCGGTCAGCAGCTGAAAGGCGAGCACAAAGGCCACGGCCACACCCGCAGGCGCAGCCAGCTGCACGGGGGCGGGCAGTACGTCGGAGGCCAGCAGCGTCCGGAAGGCGCCGAAGATGTTGCGGCCGAGGTCGGGACGCACCAGCACGGGCCCGCTCTCCTCCGGTAGCAGCGCGGGCACGAAGATGTAGCCGCCCACGAACGCGGCCGTCCACGCAAAGGCCGCGTACACCGTGCGGGTCAGGCTGGAGAAGAAGAGCGCGGCCGCGCCCGCGAGTACGGCCGAGAGGATCGTCAGGCCGAAGGCGATCAGCACCTCCCAGTGGGAGAGGCCGCCGAAGACCATGAGCAGGAACATGATGGGCAGTCCCGCGAGGAGCAGGAGCACCACCGGAATCAGGCCGCCGAAGAGCTTTCCGACCACGATCTCGAGATTGGTCAGGGGCGAGGAGAGCAGGAGCGGCAACGTGGCGCGACTCCGTTCCTCGCTGATGGCCCCGCACAGGCTCAGGGGCGCCGCCAAATTGAGCAGTACGAACTGCACCCAGGCGAAGATCACGAACAGGCCGTGGCCCACGTGCTCCTGATGGGACCAGGAGGCCTCGCCCGTGCTCTTGGCCAGCCACGCCAGGGCCACCACCGTGGAGAGGAAGGCCACGTACAGGGTTCGCAGCCAGTAGGTCCGCTCCCGGCGGGCGGTGCGGGCCAGTTCCAGGCTGAAGATGGCGCGGCATGACATGGCCGGAGGTTCCCTCGCATGCGGCGTCCTGCCACCGCCGGGGCGAGCCGGGCTGCCTCCGGGCCGGAATCGGCTCCGAGGGACCAGCGGCCGCGCACCCAGGATTCCGGGATTGCCGGTTGACAAAATCCGGAAGCCGCCTAGAATCAGCATATCATTGTAGCGACCCCGTGGTGGCCTGACAATCGGGAACCCTGGTCTGCGGGGCGAATTTGTGCATCCGGGAGATCGGTCTACTCGTCCTTCATGCGCAGCGCCGTACGGTATCGATACATAACCCATCATACTCCCGGGCATGAGCCAGACGCGTCGTGATAATCGTGCCAGAGGTACGCCAGCCGCTCGGGGTATGGTACCGTGGGTCAATTCTACGCCATCTTTCGGAATACCCTGCTAGAGACTGTCCGCCAGCCGGTCTACGCCCTGGTGCTCGTGCTCCTCTGCGGACTGATCGCCCTCATGCCGGCTTTCTCGGCGCAGATCTACACCTTTGGCGCGGGCAGCGGCCTGGAACAGTCGGCCGAACGCCTGATCGCCGACCTGGGGCTGGCCTCCGTCCTCCTGGCCGGCCTGATCCTGGCGGTGTTCACCAGCGTCACCGTGCTCACCCGTGAAATCGACAACAAGACCGCGCTGACCGTTCTCTCCAAGAAGGTGGCCCGCCCCGTGTTCGTGCTCGCCAAGTACGCGGGCGTGGCCGTGGGGATTCTGCTGGCCGCGTTCACGGGCACGGTCACGATCCTGCTCACCATGCGGATCGGCCCCAGGGTCGCGGTCTCCGATCCGCTCGATTACGGCGTGATCGCCGGGATGCTCCTCGCCGCGCTGCTGGCCGTGGGGATCGCCACGGGCCGCAACTACTTCAGCGGCCGGGCCTGGGTGGGGAGCTTCACCCTCTCCTTCGTGGTGCTCATGGCTATCGTCTTTTGCGTCTTTCTTCTCTTCGACAAGGAATACGAGTTTGTCCTGACCTCCGAACCGGCGGCCGCTCAAGCCGGCCTGGAGGGGGACGAGGGCATGCATTCGCCTGAGGACGGGGCCGTGGTCTACGACTGGGAGGTGGCCCGCGCGGCCGTGCTCACGGTCCAGGCTGTGCTCCTCATGGCCGGGGTGGCCGTGGCTGCGAGCACGCGGCTCCAGGTCGGCGGTACGGCCGCCGTCTCCCTCCTCGTCTTCCTGGGCGGGCTCACGAGCAACTACTTCCACGGCCAGGCCGTGCGCCTCTGCGCCCAGACCGAGGGGGCCTCGTGGGCCGACCAGGCCGTGCTCGCCGGCGCCAACCTCTGGCGCGCGCTTCTGCCGGATCTGCAAACCTTCTGGATGAGCGACGCGCTCACGCGCGAACATCCCATTCCCTTCGACTACCTGTTCTCGGCCAGCGCCTACGCCATCCTCTACGTGCTGGCCATGCTGTTTCTGGCTGCCTTTCTCTTCCAGCGTCGGGAGGTATCATGAGCGCCGATCCGACAACCGAATCCTGCAAAGCCCTGCCGCCCCGTCGGGCCGAACACGTATCCCTCGGCGGATTGCTCCTGCAGGCCGCGTTCGCCCTGGTGGTTCTCGTGCTGGCCGGCCAGACGGCGTCCAAGGGCCTGTGGCTCTCCGCCCCGCAGATGGGGCTGGCGGCCCTTTTCTGGCTCGTCACCTATCTCCACCTGCGCATGCGGCGCCTGGCGACCGAGGAGGCCATCGACCTGGAGGAAGCCGAACGCCGGCGCCAGCGACAGGGCATGGAAGCCCTGTTCACCGAAAAGGGAGAAGGGCCGGCCGGCCGCAACCTGCGGCACATGGACCGCGTGCTCGCCCCGGCCATCAGCTTGTTGCTCGCGCTCGGGTTGTTAGCCCCAACCGCGTACTTCCTGTTCGCCAGCTGGACCTCTGGGCTGAGCGAAAGCCTCTCCGGACTGGCCGCGCTCGACACGGACAACGCCTATGGCGTGGCCGTGGCCGCGGTCTTCATGGCATTGGGCTGCTTCGTGCTGGGCACCTATGCGGCGGGCCTCAGCCGCGAGAAGAACGCCCGCCTGCTGCGGGCTGGCGCCGGCAACATGCTGGCCTCGGCCG
This sequence comes from uncultured Planctomycetaceae bacterium, assembly GCA_964496245.1. Classification (GTDB taxonomy): domain Bacteria; phylum Planctomycetota; class SZUA-567; order SZUA-567; family SZUA-567; genus CAZBZG01. Next base: position 3,877 of record CAZBZG010000112.1, read on the forward strand.
TCTTCCTCTTCCTCACGGCCATGGCCCTGGCCGTGGCCAAGCGGGAATGGGTCCAGGACTGGCCGGACAAGGCCGTGGGCGTGCTCGTCTACGCCTGGATGACGGTCCAGGCGCTGGAGATGCTCGTCAACTTCGTGCTCGACCTCTACCGCCCGCGCCTGGCCGGCGTCCAGCCCCGGCCGGTCTACGACTCGCGGCTCTCCGGGCTGCTCGCCGAGCCGCAGGGGCTGTTCCAGACGTTCGCCCAGACCATGGACTACCAGTTCGGATTCAAGATCTCGGAAACCTGGTTCTTCAAGTTCCTCGAGAAGGCGCTCGCCCCCCTGATCCTGATCCAGCTCGCCACTCTCTACCTGCTCACAAGCTTTGTGGTGGTCGATCCGGGCGAAGCCGCCATCATCGAACGCTGGGGCGCGCTGCGCGGGCTTCCTGCCAACGTCGAGGCGCTTCCGGACCGCGACGCGGATTGGGACAAGCTCGACCCGCCGCTGGGGCCCGGGCTCCACCTCAAGTGGCCATGGCCCATCGAGATCGCCCGGCTCTACAACCGCGAGCGCATCTCCACGGTTTCCGTAGGCTACATGGTCGAAGATGAGGCCGAAGCCCGCGAGAAGGCCGAGAAGCTGGCCCAGACGGTGGTCGTCTGGGACGAAGAACACGTGAAGGACGAGCTCAAGTACCTCATGCCGCTGCCCCCCTCCGTGGCCGTAGCGGAACAGAAGGCCGGGGCCGAAGCTCCTGCAGCGGACGCGGAGGAACCCGAGGCCGAGGCGCCCGACGCGCTTCTGCTCTCAGGGGAGTTCGTGATCCGCTACCGGATCGGCACGGACAGGACCCGGCCGGGAGACCTCTACCGCTACGCCTACCGCTACCGCGACGCCGAGCAGACCGTCCGCGCCGTGTTCGAGCGCGAGGTGACGGCCTTCCTGGCCGGTGCGGACTTCTGGGAGGTGCTGGCCCGGGACCCGGTCACGATCCACGAGACCCTGCTCGCGCGCCTGACCCAGACCGTGCGCAGCGAAGGCCTCGGGATCGACATCATCTCGCTCAATATCCACAACCTCCACCCGCCCGTGGGCGAGGTGGGCAAAGCCTTCCAGGAGGTGCTGGCCAGCCGCCAGGAGAAGGAGGCCAAGATCTACGAAGGCGAGACCGAGGCCATCAAGATCCAGGAGCTGGCGCCTAGCCAGGCCCACAGGATCCGGACCGAGGCCGAGGCCTACCGGGCCCGCCGGACCCTGGTGACCGCGGGCGAGGCCCAGCGTTTCAACCAGCAGATGGCGGCCTGGACCGCGGCGCCGGCCGCCTACAAGATGCGGGTCAACCTGCGCATGATCGAGGAGGCGCTCGCAAACGTGCGCAAGGTGGTGGTGCCGCGCGAAGTGGTCAACGTGATCGACAACAAGGACGTGCTCACCCCGGACATGCTCGAGATGCAGGAAGGGGTGATCAAGGCCGGGGAGAATCCGTAGCCGAGCAGCCCTCCGATCCTTGCAGACGCAACTGCGAAGGACGCGAACGGCGCGCATTCGGAATAAACGAGCAAGGAAACGACATGCACAGTTTCGCACAACGAAAGACACGAAGAGCACGAAGCAAACGCTTCGGCCGTTCTGGATCTTCGTGTGCTTCGGTGCGCTTCGTGGTGAAGATCGGCGCTGCCGCAAGGCGGTGGACAGCCAGACGGGAGGAACGATCGTGAACCGGAACCGATGGACCATGATTCTCGGCGGGACCCTGGTGGGCGTGCTCGCGCTCTACACGGTCTGCTTCACCGTGCAGGCGGGCACGGCGGGTGCGGTCTATACGCTGGGCGCCATCACGTCCGTAGAGACCGAGCCCGGCTTCTACCTCAAGTGGCCGTGGCCGTTCCAGAGCGTGGAGACCGTGGACACGCGGGTACGCCTGCTGGAGGTGGTGGGCAAGGAAACCCCCACCCGGGACGAGTTCAACATCCTGGTGACCCTGGCCGCCGGCTGGCAGGTGCGCCAGGACAAGGTCAAGCAATTCCTGCGGAGCTTCGAGACCCTGGAGGAAGCGCGGAAGGCGGTGCGCGACCAGATCGCCCACGCCCGCAAGAGCCAGATCCAGAAGATCCGGTTGAACGACGTCATCAGCACCGATCCCCGGCAGAAGCAACGCTACACGGAGTTTGAGGACGGCATCGGCCAGGCCGTACAAGAGGCCCTCGACGAGAAGCAGACCAACTACGGCATCGAGATCTCGTTCCTCAAGGTCAAGCGCATCGCATTCAGCAAGTCGACTATCGAGAAGGTCTTCCAGCGCATGATCAACGAGCGCAAGCGGCGCAGCCAGGCGCTTATCGAGAAGGGGAATGCCGAGGCCGAGAAGATCAAAGACAACGCCCGGCTCGAGCGGGAACGCATGCTGAGTGAAGCTCGCCGGGACGCCGAACAGATCCGCGGCGAGGGCGATGCGGCCGCAGCCAAGCACTACAAGGTCTTCAAGCAGAACAGCGAACTGGCCCGCTTCCTGTGGCGCCTGCGCTCGCTCAAGGAAATCCTCAAGAAGCGCTCGACCGTGGTGCTCTACAGCAAGGACACGCTCGACGACTACCTGATCGATCAGCCGCCCGCGACCGAGCAGCTGAAGACCGCCGAATAGACGAGGACGATCTGCCATGCCAGACGAACCCGAACGCCCCGCCGACAAAGCGCCGCAGCCCGAGCCGTCTCCGCAGGGGCAGGACCCGCAGGAGGCAAAGGCCCCTGAGGGAGCCGAGACGCCTGCGGAACAGCCCGGCTGCCCCGCCTGCCGGCCCGGGGAACACACTGAAGAGGCCGAACAGGTCATCCAGGCCGATCCTGCCACGCGCAGCCTGGCCCGCGCGATGACCGTGCTCTTCCAACTGCTCAAGGTGGTCATGGCCTTCCTCGTCCTCTTCTTCGCTCTGGAATGCGTGACCTGGGTGGACGAAGGCAAGGTCGGACTGGTCCGGCGTTTCGGCCGATACCTGCGGCACACGAGCGGCGTGCACAAGGGCGAGGTGATCCAGTACCAACCCAACGACCTCCTCTTCGTGTGGCCGGCGCCCATCGAAGTCTTCGAAGAGGTCTCGCTCAAGGAGAAGTCGCTGGCCGTGGACCAGGTCTTCTGGCCCGCGCAGGTCCGCAAGGCCGGCGAATTGGAAGAGGACGCCAAGACCGTGCCCGTGAGCGAAAGCCTGGATCCGGCCAAGGACGGATACAACTTGACCGGCGACCTCAACGTGTTGCACAGCAAGTGGAGCGTCCGCTACCGGGTGACGGATCCCGTGCGCTACCAGCTGGCCGTGGCCGATGCCCCCCGGCCCGAAGCCCAGGCGAAAGCGCTCCCTCGGCTCGAAGAGGAGGACAAGGCCGGGGTGGAGGACATCGTGCGCGAGGCGGCCACGGCCGTGATCCTCCGCAACCTGGCGGGCATGGGCGTGGACGACACCCTGTACCACAACGTCGAAGCGCTGTTCGAACGCATCAACGAGGAAGCGCGTGCAGCCATGCTGGACGAAGCCGGAGACCCGATCTGGGGCGTGGAGATCGCCATGGTGGCGAACGTAGGCAACCCCACACCGCCCGGCAAGGCGCAGGACGCCTTTGACGCGGTCATCGGGGCGCGGAGCGAGCAGAAGAAGCTCGAGAGCGTGGCCCAAGCCGAGGCCGAGACCATCCTCAAGGAAGCCGACTCCAGGGTCAACCGCATCCGCACCGAGGCCATGGCCTACAAGGCCGACGTCATCAGCCGGGCCGAAGGAGACGCCAAGCGGCTGCGCGACATCCTGGCCGAGTTCCCGGACGATCCCGAAGGGCTGCACCTCTACCTGCAGCAGTACCGCTACGACCGGCTCCGCCAGATGCTGGAGGAGGCGAACCTCTTCGTGCTCCGCCCGGGCGCCAACTGGTTCGTTTCCGGCAGCGTACCGCCGGGCCTGTTCGAAGAAGAGGGCGAAGAGGAGACCAGCCCATGACCGTAGCCACCCTCCCCACGAGCCACCAGGAAGCAGCCGAGAAGGAACGCCAGAACGCCGTCTGGCTCTTCGCCACGTTCGTGGGCGGCGCTCTGATTCTGAACTCCTACCTGGCGCGCTGGTTCCTTGAGACCGATTTGCCCCCCGGCCAATCTGGAATCGTGAGCGGTCTGTGTGCGCTCGTGGGGGCCATCCTCCTGGCCGCGCCCCTCGTCATCCGGGCCGGCAAGGAGCTGGCGCAGGGCCATCTCTACATCGGCGAACTCGCGGCCCTGGCCGTGCTCGCCTGCTTCGCCACCAAGGCCTACCAAGAAGCGGGCCTCGTGGCCTTCTTCCTCATGCTCGCCGAACTCCTCGAGAGTCGCACCGCGCTCGGTGCGCGCGCGGCCGTGGAGGGCCTGATCCGCCTCACCCCGAAGCAGGCCCACAAGATCGAGGACGACAAGGAGGTGGACGTCCCGCTCGACCGACTCCACCGCAAGGACCGCATCCGGGTGCGGCCCGGCGAGAACGTGCCCGCCGACGGGCTCATCTGCATGGGCGAGACCTCGCTCAACGAGGCCTCGGTCACGGGCGAGAGCCTGCCCGTGGACCGCCGCCCCGGGGAGACGGTCTTCGCGGGCACCACCAATCTCACGGGCGCGATCGAGGTCGAAGTGACCAAGGTGGGCGCGGACACCACGCTCGGCCGCGTGCAGAACCTGATCCTGCAGGCCGAGCGCACCAAGCTCCCCCTCATGCGGCTGATCGACAAGTACGTGCATTGGTACACCCCGGCCGTGGTCATGATCGCGGCGGTCATCCTGCTCTTCACCAAGAACCCCACGAGCGCCATCACGGCCCTGGTGGTCAGCTGTCCCTGCGCGCTCGTGCTCGCCACCCCCACGGCCATGGTGGCCGGCCTCACCTGCGCCGCGCGCCTGGGCATCCTCGTCAAGAACGTGGCGCACCTCGAGAGCGCAGGCAACATCACCGCGCTCGTGGTGGACAAGACGGGCACGCTCACCACGGGCGAACTCGCGGTCACGCGCCTCGCGCCCAGGGAGGGCGTCGAGGCGGCCGATCTCCTGCACATGGCCGGATCCGCCGACCGGCATTCGAACCACCCGGCTGCGCGCGCGCTCATCAAGGTGGCCCAGGAGGCGCGCGTGCCGCTCAGCGAACCGGTCAATCTGCAGGAATTCGGCGGCAAGGGCGTGGAGGCCCAGGTGGACGGCGAAACCCTGCGCGTGGGCCGGCGGAGCTGGCTGGTCGAGCAGGGCGTAGATCTGAACGGGATCGAAGAACCTTCGCGCAAGGAAGAGGAGGGCTACTCCACCATCTACGTGGCGCGCGGCGACACCTGCATCGGGTGGATCGGCATGGTCGACCGCACCCGCCCCGAGGCGCGCCGCGCCACCGAAGATCTGCAGGCGCTCGGCATCCGCAGCGTCACCATGGTCACGGGCGACCGGTGGGGCGTGGCCCGCCGCGTGGCCGGCGAGCTCGGGTGCACCGACGTCCTGGCCCAGTGCCTGCCCGAGCAGAAATTGGAACTCGTGGAAGACCTCAAGCGCCGCGGCCTGCGCGTGGCCGTGATCGGGGACGGCGTGAACGACGCGCCGGCGCTGGCGGCCGGCGATCTCGGGGTGGCCATGGGCGCGGCCGGCAACGACATCGCCATCAATTCGGCCTCGATCGCGCTGCTGTCCAACGACCTCGGGCGCCTGCCGTTCCTCGTCCGGCTCAGCCGCCAGGTCCGCCGCGTGGTGGTCCAGAACCTGATCTTCGGAGCCATCTTCGTGGTCGCGGGCCTGACCGCCAGCGGCATGGAGCTCTTGACGCCCGTGGTGGCTGCCGTGCTCCACCTCGTGAGCAGCTTCCTGGTGATCTTCAATTCGGCCCGCATCGTGCGGTTCGGGGAAGAACTGGCGCCGCATCTGCCGGGCGAGCCGAACGCGTCGTGATGCGGCGCCCCCCATCGCGGGGGCGGGGGCGGTATCGGAATCGGGATCGGCACTCTGCCGGTGGTTTTGTTCGACACCGATCCCGATACCGACCTCGAGGGAAGCATCGACTCTTCAGTCCCCGGGAGGCAGGCATGCCCGAATCCGTGATCGAGACGTTCGAGCTGACCAAGGAGTTCCGGCACGAGTTCTTCACGTGGCTCGTGCGGGCCCGGGCCGTGGTGGAGATGACCCTGCGCGTGGGCCGGGGCGAAGTCTATGGCCTGCTCGGACCCAACGGAAGCGGCAAGACCACAACGATCAAGCTCCTCCTCGGGCTCCTCTTTCCCTCGAGCGGCCAGGTCGCCGTCTTCGGCAAGCGCCCCGAGGACCAGTCCATCAAGGGGCGGATCGGCTACCTGCCCGAGGAGAGCTATCTCTACCGGTACCTCGATGCCGAGGAGACGCTCGACTTCTACGGCCGCCTCTTCGCCCTGCCGCGCCAGGAGCGCCACCGCCGAACCGAGGCGCTGCTGGACCTGACCGGGCTCCGCCGCGAACGGCACCGGCCCGTGGCCGAGTTCTCCAAGGGCATGCAGCGCCGCATCGGACTCGCCCAGAGCCTGATCAACGACCCCGAGTTGGTGATCCTCGACGAGCCGACCACCGGCCTCGACCCCATCGGCACGCGCGAGATCAAGGAACTCATCCGCGAGCTGCGCGACAAAGGGAAGACCGTCTTCTTGAGCAGCCACCTCTTGGCCGACGTGGAGGACGTCTGCGACCGCGTGGCCATCCTCTACGGCGGTCGCGTGCAGGCCGAGGGACCCATGGAGACGCTGCTGCAGGAGGACCGCCTCACGCAGATCACAGCCGAACTGGATGCCGAGACCGTGGCAGCCGTGGAAGAGTTGATCCGCAAGCGCCAGGGATCCGACACCGAGATCCAGATCCGTCCACCGCAGGAACGGCTCGAGCAATTCTTCCTGCGCGTGGTGGAAGAAGCTCGCACCCAGCGGGTGGACACGAGCGGCGTGGACGCCTCCCGCGGCCAGCTCGAATTCCTGAGCGGTACGCGCGGGGAGGACGTGCTCGAACGCCTGACCGCGCCCAAGACCGAGGCGCCCGCGGCGCCTCAACCCGAGCGCGACGCCCAGCCCGTGGCCCCGGTCCGTCCCGCTGGCGGTGAGGTGCTCGAGAAGCTGGCATCAGGAGAACGCGAGGCCGAGAAGGACCAGGCAAAGCAAGAGACCGAGCGGCCGGACGAACGCCGCGACGAGGGCCGGTCGGATCTGCTGGACCGGCTGGTGGAGGGCGACGAGTAGTGCGGGCAGATCTTCTCTCGTACTCGACAGACAGAAAGCTCCCATGCACGCCACTTGGGCCATCACGCGCAACACCATTCTCATGACCATGCGCCGGCGCGCTGCGTTGGTGCTCCTGCTCTTCGTCGTGGTCGGCGCGCCCGTGCTCAGCCTCTTTGCCGAGGGCGACAACACGCTCGTGGGCCTGCTCAAGCTCGTCACCACCTACAACTTTACGATCATGAGCGGGCTCCTCATGGTGCTGACGCTGTATCTGTCGGCCACCGTACTCGACCGGGACATCACCGAGAAGCAACTCTTCCTGGTGGACGTCAAGCCGGTCCCGCGCTGGCAGCTGCTCTTGGGCAAGTGGCTCGGGCTCACGCTTCTCGCGGGCTGGCTGCTCCTTCTGATGGTTTCGATCACCTACGTGGTGCTGCTCGCCTTTGCCGCCAGCACCCGGACCCGAACGCTCGCCAGCCGGACCTATGCGGACACGTCGGACGCGCAGGTCGTAATCTTCACGGTGCTCGCGGGCAGCCTCCTCCTGATCGCGGGCTGCGTGGTCTACGACACGCTGGTCGTACGGCGGCAGACCCTCGGCCGCTGGACCGGTCGGGTGCTGCTCGCCATCTGGCTCGTGGGCATCGCGACGGGCATGGGCCTGATCGTGCGGACCAAGCGCATCCGTGCGGGCGGTCCGGGCCTGCCCGTCAGCCAGCTCCGTCAGGCCCACCAGGAGTTTCTGACCGCCCGGGAGAGCTTCTTTCCGGAGCTGCCCGATATCGACGAAGAGATCGAGCGCTACAAGGCCCGCCTCAAGCGTCAGAACCGGCTGGATGAAGACGCCTGGGACTCGGAGAAACTCCGGGCCGAGCTGCGCAAGATCCTGCAGAAGAAGCTTTTGCCCATCGAATTCGGGGCCGCCCGGCGCTTCGTGTTTCCCGATCTGCCGCCGCCGGGGACCCAGGAGATGGATATAGCCCTCCGGTACAAGCTCCACGGCAGCCGCGGCGGCGAGAGCGCAGATTGGCTCACCCATGCGTGGGAGTTCCACAACCCGCGCTCCCGCATCGGGTTCCAACGGATCGCCCAGTCCAAGAGCAGCAAGAGGCGCTCCTTCAGCCTGCCGGCCAGCGTGCTCGCCGGCGGCGGCGACCTCGAACTGCACCTGGCCAACCTGAGCGGGCCCACCAAGGACAAGCCCGGTGCCCGAATCAATGTACCCCTGGACGACGGCCTCGAACTCCTGGTGCCCATCGGGTCGTTCGAGGCCAACCTGATCCGGGGCGCCCTGCTCCTCTGGATCCGCCTGGCCATGCTCGCGGCCGTAGGCATCGCAGCCAGCACCTTTCTAAGCGGATCGGTGGCCGCCTTCTTCGTGCTGGGGGTGCTCGCCATGGGGCTCTCCAATTCGTTCGTCTACAAGACCGTGGCGCCCGACCCCACCTCGTTCGTGGACATCCCGAAGCCCGACAACCCCGATGCCACGGCTCTGGAACGAACGGGCGACTGGCTGCAGGAGCGGGCCAAGACCGTACTGCCCGTGCTCCTCACGGCGCTGCCCGACTTCGACGAGACCGATCCCGTGCCCGACCTGACGCTCGGCCGGGAGATCCCCTGGGGGCGCGTGCTCCGCCAGGCGCTCTTCGACCTCGGCCTCCGCGCCGGCGTGCTCGTGGCCATTGGCCTGGTCGCGTTCTACCGCCGCGAAATCGGCTTGCCGGTGATTACGTAGGACCCCTCATGCCCAAGGCCCACTGGACACGCTATCTCTTCCTGCTCCTCGCCGTCGTCTGTCTCTGGCGCGGGAGCGAGCTGCAGCCGCGCCTGGCGCGCTTGCGCAACCGGTACGACCTCGTCAGCCGGCCCGCGCGCGAGGGGGTGCCGCCGGAGTACATCCTGGCGAGCGCGCTTCTCGGCGGCTTCCGGGGGCTCTTCATCACCACCCTCTGGATCCGCGCGCAGAACATGAAGAACGACGGCAAGTTCTACGAGATGATCGACATCTACAACATCATCACCAAGCTCCAGCCCAATCACCACAGCGCCTGGGCCTTTCAGTCGTGGGATCTGGCCTACAACGTCTCGGTCGAACACGACACGGCCGAGGAACGCATCTTCTGGGTCTTCCGCGGCGTGGACATGCTGCGCCACCAGGCGATTCCCAAAAACGAACACATTCCCGAACTCTACTGGGAGCTGGCCTGGTTCTTCCATCACAAGATCGGTCAGGAGACCGACTGGGCCAATCCCGCCTACCGCGCGCATCTGGCCCGCCAGGTGGAACGCGTCTTCCAGATCCCGCCCGAAAACTCGCACGCCTTCACCAGCGACAAGCAGAAGGCCTACCTGACCGAGATGTCGATTCTGCCTGAGCAGCGGGAGAAGCTGATGCAGGATCCGACCTTCCGGCAGGTGGCCGAGGCCATCGAAGCGAAGGGGTTCGACATCTTTGCAGACGGCATCCGCCTCTACAGCCGCACGCAGCGACCCGAGGCGGTCGAGGACCTCCTCTCCGACAACGAGGCGCTGCACATGGTGCGCAAGGCGCGACTGTGGACGGTGGCCCGGAACATCCGCCGGGAGCTCTCCATGAATCCCGCCGAGATGTTCCGCC
>CAZBZG010000113.1:0-1586 GCA_964496245.1 uncultured Planctomycetaceae bacterium
AAAAAATCGGATGTTCGCCACGTCGAACACTTGACATACCTTCTCATGGATGCCTAGGCTACAACCTGCCTCGTAGCGCGCATGTCACCCCAAACAGGGGACTTCTGAACCACGCCGAAATCCGGTCCCGACTCTTCTTGTAGGAGACAGCACATGGCAAGCCTCTCGGACATGAAAGCCCGCCTGCAGCCACAGATCGACTTCCTGCGCGGCGAATTCACCCTGGCCTCGGGCAAAAAGAGCGACTTCTACATCAACGGCAAGACCACCACGCTTCGGCCCGAGCCTCTCAACCTGGCCGCGCGGATCTTCCTCGAGCTCATGGCCGATGCCCGGCCGGACCGGGTCGGGGGCATGACCCTGGGCGCAGACGCCCTGATCGGCGCGATCGTGGCCCTCTCCTTAGACGCGGGCACGCCGCTGCCGGGATTCATCGTGCGCAAGCAAGCCAAGGGGCACGGCACAGGCCAGTGGATCGAAGGGCCCGAGATCAATCCGGGCGAACGCGTGGCCATCATCGAGGACGTGGTCACCACGGGCGGGAGCGCGCTCAAGGCGGTGGCGCGCGTCAAGGAAACGCAGCCCGCGTGCGAGATCGTGGGCGTATACGCGCTCGTGGACCGGCTGGACGGCGGGCGCGAGGCCATGGACGCCGAAGGCATCCGGCTGACCACCATCTTTACCAAGGACGACCTGGTGTGACCGGCCGCTGGCTGGGCTGGGCACACAATCGGCTCCCTTGCGGCCAATCGCTCTAGCAATGCGTTGCGGGATACGGGCCGGTTGCGGATTCTCGCCGATTTGCGAACCCCGGGGCGCAGTCCGTGGCGTCTATCCCTGGAAACCGGAGGTGCCGCTGGCACTCCGGACGGATGAGATCGTGGAGGAGGACAAGGAATGACCAGCGCTCGACAGGCGCTCTTGCTCCGGATGGCGTGGCTGCTCGTGGCCACCCTCATGGCTCTGGGGCTCTATGTTCCCGCATTCGGCGGCGAGAACGCGACCGCAAAGCCAGGCACAACACCGGACGTGTGGACGCATGCCGCGGACGGTGTCGACGGCTTGCCGCTGCTCGACTTCGGCAAGGCGGGCGGACAATCGGTCGGCCTCACAGAATCCGAAAAGGCTGAACTCGAGAACGCCCGCGCCGTGTACGAGCGTTATCAGAAGCGCGCCAACGACAAGAAGTGGGACGAGGCCCGCGCGGTCCTGGACGAACTGATCGACAAGCACAAGAAGGTGCCGCTCGCCGCCCAGGCGTTCAACGACTACGTCAACCGGCTCTCGCGCGAGAAGGGCAAACGCGAAGCCCTGCTCGCGGCTGCGCGCGAACTCATCCAGACCTTTCCGCGCTACGCCTGGAGCGCGACCTATTCCATCCAGCGGGCCACCAACAGCCGGCTCCACTTCTACCACCAGGGCCGATCGAGCGTACAGCCCGGCCAGAAGCCCAAGCTCCGCGTGAGCGGTCGCAACATCGAGCAGATCACATTCCGGGTCTTCCGCATCGATCCCATGGACTTCGTGGCCCGAAGCCGCTCGCTCCTGGCGCCCACCATCCCGGAGGGCGCCCAGCCCCTCACCAC
>CAZBZG010000113.1:1596-13594 GCA_964496245.1 uncultured Planctomycetaceae bacterium
GGACCGTGGAACCGGACAGCAACCGCCGGAACAACTGGTTCAACCAGAACGTGGAGATCCCGGTGACCGAACCCGGCGCCTATCTCGTGGCCATGGGCACGGACCTGTACGAGTGGACGACCCTGGTCTTCGTCTCAAAGCTGGCGCTCGCCACCAAGTGCGACGGACGGGTGCTGCTCGCCTACGCGGCCAACAACCAGGGCGGCAAGCCGGCCGGCCCGTGCGAGGTCGTTGTGCTCGAAAACAATGAGACCATCCACAAGGACGCCACGAACGCCAACGGCCTCTTCGCCGGACGGATCCAGGGCCAGCCGCAGAGCGCCTTGGTCGTGGCCCGGCGGGGAGAGGACGTGGCCGTCAGCAATGTGCGGTACTACGGCGGAAACCGCTACAACCAGCGCGGGCAGGTCTACGTGTACAGCGACCGGCCGGTCTACCGGCCCGAGCAGACCGCGCATTTCAAACTGGTGCTGCGGCGCTATGACTTTGAGACGAATGCCTTCACCTTCGAACCGGGCGAACAGCTGAACGTGGTGGTGCGCGATCCCAAGTGGAACGAAATCGCCAAACAAACGCTCGAGGTGAACGAATTCGGCACGGCATCCTTCGATCTGCCCTTCGCCGCCGAGCCGCCGCTCGGCTTCTACCGCCTGCAGATCGGCGGCACCAACGCCTACGGGTACTACACGTTCTCGGTGGAGGAGTACAAGAAGCCCGCGTACGAAGTCCAGGTCGACTTCGGCAAGGAGCACGCGGTCATCGGCGACACGGTCGAGGTGCGCGTGGGCGCGCGCTACTACTTCGGCGAGCAGGTCAAACACGCCAAGATCACCTACGAAGTCACGGCCCAGCCGCGCTGGGCCTACTCCCCCATCTGCGGCGGGCCGGTCTACCGACGCTGGGCCTGGTTTGCCGAAGACTATTTGGCCCCTTACCGCGGCCACCGCCGACACAGCGGGCAGCAGCTCACACGCGGCGAGGGGCAGATCAACGAGGACGGCTCCTTCACCTTCTCGGTGGACACAGCCAAGCTGGATGAACTCGCACGCAAACACCGCAAGGCCTATCCGTACCACTACGGCAACACCATGACCTACAACCTGTCGGTGCGGGCCGTGGTCACGGACAAGAGCCGGCGCGGCATCACGGGCTACGGCACGCTGCCCGTGGGCGCGAGCGGGGTGCAGGTGCGCGTGCGACCCGATCGCTACAGCTACCGGCCGGGCGAGACCGTGACCGTCAACGTCCAGGCGACCGATCTCGCCGGCACGCCCGTGGAGACCGAGGTCACCTGCGCGCTCAAGGTCCGGGTGCGCGGGGACAAGGAGTACCGCGAGGAGGAGACGCACGAGGTGACCACGGACGCCAATGGCCGCGGCGCCTTCACCTTTGAGGCCGAAACCAACGGCTACTACCGGATCGAGGCGGGCGCCACCGACCGGGCGGGGCGCGCGGCTACGGCCTCGGCGCACGTCTGGATCGCAGCCCGCGGCTGGCGCAGCCCGTACAGCTACTCCGGTCTGGAGATCAAGACCGACCAGGACCTCTACCAGCCGGGCGACACCGCCCAGGTGCTGGTGACGACCGGCCACACCGATCACATGGTGCTGAACACCGTGGAGGCGAACCACATCGAGGCCTGGCGGCTCGAGGCCTTCAGCGGATCGCTCTGCACCTTTGACCTCACGATCGAGAAGACCTTCGCGCCCACGGCCAACCTCACGGCGTTGGTCTTTGCCAACCACACCATGGTCCAGCAGTCCCGCCCCATCGTGGTGCCGCCGGCCGACAAGTGGCTGACCGCGACCATCAAACCCGACCAGAAGCAGTACAAACCGGGCCAGGAGGCGACCTACACACTGACCCTCACGGACCACCAGGGCAAGCCCGTCCAGGCCGAACTCTCGATCGCTCTGGTCGACGAAGCCATCTACGCCATCCAGAAAGACCGGGCGCAAGACATCCGCAAGTTCTTCTACGGCCGCCGGCGTCGGTCCATCTACGCGCAGAACTCGTACAACTTCCGCGCCCGCGGGTTGGGCGGGGCCGCCGCACAGGCGCAGCGGGAACAACGCCGCAAGCTAGGGAACGCCGCGGACGCCCGTCCAAGCGCGACCATGGAGGCGGAGTCGGCCGAGGGACTGGCCGCCGACCGGTCGCGCACCGCGGCCACCGCCAAGGGCCGGGGCGGCGGCGGGCCGCTCAAGCAGGCGCGCGTGCGCAAGGACTTCGCGGATTCGGCTGTGTGGCAGGCGTTCGTCAAGACTGACGCGCAGGGCAAAGCCACGATTCGGTTCACCATGCCCGACAACCTGACCACCTGGCGGGCCAAGGTCGTGGCCCTGACCCGAAAGGGCCTGGTGGGTCAAGCCACGCAGAAGACGGTCACGCGCCAGAACCTCATGGTGCGGCTCGAATGCCCGCGCACCTTTACCGAGCGCGACCAGGCCACGGTCAGCGCGATCGTACACAACTACCTCAAAGGCGCCAAGCGCTGCGTGGTGCGTCTCAAGCACGACGGCGGCCGGTTGCTCAAGGGTGCGTCCGAACGCGAACTGCTCGTGCCCACGGGCGAGGACCAGCGCGTGGACTGGCGGCTCGCCATCGAGACCCACGAACCCGTCCAGCTCACGGTCTCCGCGCTCACGGACGAGGAGTCGGACGCCATGCAGAAGACCATCCCCGTGATCCCGCACGGCCTCGAGCTGGTGGCCGCCAAGGCGGGCTCGACCGCGAAGGCCGAGACCGTCTCCATCGCGTTGCCGCAGAACGCGGATCCCGCGCGCGCCACGCTCACCGTCGACTTGGCACCGTCGCTCGCCGCCAGCATGATGGACGGACTCGAGTACCTGGCCGGCTTCCCCTACGGCTGCGTGGAGCAGACCATGAGCCGATTCCTGCCCACCGTGTACGTGCAGCACGCGGTGGACGGCCTCGAACTCCAGAACGACGAGCTCCGGCAGAAGCTCCCCCAGTACGTGGACAAGGGCCTCCAGCGCCTCTACGGGTTCCAGCAGAACGATGGCGGTTGGGGCTGGTGGAAGCGCGATCAGAGCGACCCCTACATGAGCGCCTACGTGATCTATGGCCTCGCCCAGGCCAAGGCGGCCGGGTACGCAGTGAGCGACCGCGCGCTGAATCGCGGACTCGCCTTCCTCGCGAAAGCCCTGGCCGGCAAGATCCAACGCAAGCACGCGCCCGATCAGGCGGACGAACACCTGGACACGCGCGCGTTCGTGGTGCACGCCTACAGCCAGGCGCGCAAGCCCGAGCAAGGCTGGGTGGACAAGCTCTACGCTGCGCGCGGCGAGCTCAGCGACTATGCCCTGGCGCTCGTCAGTCAGACAGCCTTGACAACAGGAGACAAGGCGCGGGCCGAGGCGCTCGCCAAGGAACTGGCCGGACGCGCCACGACCACGGGCACGTCCGCCTCCTGGGGCGGCACGACCCCCGATCACGGCCGCTGGCAGACCAACCGCATCCAGGCCACGGCCCACGCCCTCAAAGCGCTCGTGGCCGTGGACCCCGACCACGCGCTCGTTCCCAAAGCGGTCAACTGGCTCGTCAACCAGCGGCGCGGCGGGTACTGGCGCAGCACCAAGGACACGGCTGCCGCAGTCTTCGCCCTGGCCGACACCATGCAGGCCACGGGCGAGCTCGCGCCGGATTTCCAAGCCACCCTGCTGCTGAACGGCACGCCCGTGAAGACGGTCCGCTTCCAGGGCGATGCGCTTTCGCTCGCGCCCGACACGCTCACGGTCGCGGCTGACGGCCTGCAGCCTGGCGCCAACACCCTCGCGTTCGAGAAAAAGGGAAAGGGCCGCCTGTACTACGCCTGCGACCTGCGCTCCTGGAGCCGAGGGGAAGACATCCCCGCGGTCGAGCAGGGCCTCGCAGTGACACGGGAGTTCCTCCGCCTCGTGCCCAAGGCCGACGGCACAGGCTACGACCGCGAGCCCATCCAGGGACCGGTCAAGAGCGGCACGGAGATCGAGGTCCGCCTGACCGTGCGCCCGGACGCCGGGCAGCGCTACTTCATGCTCGAAGACTACTTCCCGGCCGGGTGCGAGGTGGTCGAGGACAAGAGCGATCTCGCAGGCGTGTACGGCGGCATATACCGCCACTGGTGGGGCTACTGCGCCAACCGCGAGGCCCGCGACGAGCGCATGGTCTTCTTCAATTCCTGGCTCGGAGAGGACGAGCGCGTATACGTCTACACCCTGCGCGCGGAGACGCCGGGCGTCTATGGCGTGATGCCGACCCAGGGCAGCCTCATGTACCAGCCCGAGGTCCGGGGCAGCTGCACCAAGCAGACCCTGGTCATCGAGGACTGACAGCCTTTCCGCCCAGCGGTTCACGAAGGCGAGCGCACCTGCCGCCAGCGGCAGGTGCGCTTGTCATTCACCAGAAAAAGACCCGCTTCGGGGGAGGGAAGCGGGTCAGCAGACCTCGGCGGCAGGCCTGCGTAGTGCTGATTGTCCACCCAGGCGGCGAACCGCTTCAGGGTGATTGCCCCCGGCCGGACCGAGGAGGGATCGTAGCGTCCAGCCGGGGACAGGAGAAAGGGGCTTGGGGATTGGGCCTCCTCTGCTTGGGTCTTCACTCGTGTGTGTCTGCGGGCAAGGGCCGGTCCTTCGCACGGGCAACAGAAATCCACGGGCAACGGACACGATTTCGCAAGCCCCCCGGCGCCAGCCGGGTCCGGCGGCGGAACTCTATGTTGTGCCTGGCGTTGAGGAAGACGTCCGGACCGGGGCTGGGGCGCGTGACAGGTTTCCGATCGGCGATCAGTCGGTCGATTTCTCTGCCGAAGCCCACTGTTTCGGGCTCCGGCCCACGTGCTTCTTGAAGACGCGGGAGAAGTAGAACGGGTCGGCATATCCCACGCGCAGGGCCACCTCGGTGACGTTGAGGGTGCCCAGACGCAGCAATGTCTGGGACCACTCCACCTTCATGGCTTCGTGCATCGCGAGGACCGTGCGCCCGCACAGCTTCTTGGCCGCGCGGCACAGCGACGTCTTGGAGACGCCGAAGTAAGCGGCCATGCGATCCAGATCCGTGGGGTCGGCGATCCGGTCGCGCAGGTACTCTTCCAGCGCAATGGCCTTGAGCTCCCGGCCGCCCTCACGGGCACCGGCCGGCATCTGGATGGTGGTGAGCGCCTGGACCAGCAAGGCTTCCCGCCGGCCCATGCGCACGGGAAGTTCGCGCGCGCCGTAGCGGCCCATCCGGCGCAGGCAACCGGCGAGTTCCTCCGCGTCGAGAACGGGGAAGAAGCGCTCGCCTTGATCGGCCAGGATCTGGCGCACCATGTGAAAGGCGTAGGCTCCGTTGAACCTGCAGTAGTAATGGACATACGGCGCAGCCGGATCGGCCATGAGCACCCCCGGATCCTCGGGCGGTACCAACCCCACCATGTTCTTTTCCACAGGCACAACCCCGCAACTGTTCCGATAGGTGCCCCGGCCGTCCAGAAACACCGTAAGCATGACATCGCCCTGCTTGGTGCCAGGCGTGGAATGATAGCGCTGATGCCAGACGAATCCGGCTGTGCGGACCTGAAACGGCGGCGTCATAGGCAACATTATCCAGGTTTTCTTCCATCTTGTCTATGGTTTACGTGGGGCCCTGGTAGTATTTTGCAGCTATTCGATTGGCCGCACATGCAAAAGGAGATCAACATGGCAGGCCCCAAAGTCGTTGTGATCGGTGCAGGCAGCTTCTTCTTCGGACGCCCCGTGGTCTGGCACATGACCCACAGCGAGGTGTTGCGCCAGGGCACACTCGCACTCGTGGACACCGATCCGGACGTGCTCAAGACCATGATGGCGCTCGGCGAGCGGGTGATCGCGGCCACGGACGCGCCCACCAAACTCGTGGGATCGACCAACCGCCGCGAAGTGCTGCGCGACGCGGATTTCATCGTGCTCACCTTCAGCGACCGCAACGCTTACCACCGCGGCCTCGACTGCGAGGTCTCGCTCGACCACGGCGTGCGCATGTGCTCCGGGGACACCATCGGGCCGGGCGGCGCCTTCCGGGCGCTCCGCGAAATCCCCAAGGCGCTGCAGATGGCCCAGGACGCCGAAGAACTCGCGCCCGACGCCTGGATCATCAACTTCGTGAACCCCACCTCGGTGCTCGGCATCGCGCTCATGCGCTACTCCAAGATGCGCAGCTTCGCCATCTGCGACGGACTGCACGAGCCGCGCTACCGCCTGCGCACGCTCAAGACGGTGGGGCTTTTGCCCGAAGACGCGGAGGCCGTGCCGCCCGAGATGGAGGCCAGGCTGGACCTGCGCACGGGCGGGGTGAATCATTTCACCTGGCTCACGCGCCTCGCATACGACGGCAAGGACTACCTGCCTGTCTGGCGCGAGAAACTGGCCGAACGCGCCCGGGCCGAGCAGGAGTCGATCGAGGCCGCCCTCAAGAACGACCAGACCCAGGTCGACAACAATGCGCACGCCAAGGCCAAGTACAATGTCACCTACGCCCTCCGGCTCATGGACGTGTTCGGCGCCTTCCCCGACCGCATCGGCCATACCAAGGAGTACGTGCCGTACTTCCAGGGCTATGGCGCGGCCGGCGTGGATCCCGAACCCATCACCATCTTCGACGCCGAGGGACGGGCCAAGGCCATGGCCGAGCGGTGGGCCGACACCGAGGACTATGCCTTCGGCCGCAAGCCCATCGAGGCGTTCATCGCTGAGCCCAAGATCGACCACGCCACGGACATCATCGAGTCCATGTGGGGCGGCCTGGGCAAGCCGTTCTACGTCAACACCGCGAACCGGGGCGCGGTGACCAACATGGCCGACGACGCGTTCCTGGAGCTGCGCTGCGACATCGACATGTCCGGGCCGCACCCCCAGCCGTTCGGCGAGATGCCCCGCGGCCTGCTCGGCCTCCAGCAGCAGGTCCTGGACACGCACGAACTCACCGCCCAGGCGGCCGCGACCTATGACCGCGAAATTCTGCTGCGCGCCCTTGCCACGGATCCCATCGTGAATAACCTGGAAGATGCACGCGCGATCATGGAGGCGCTGCTCGAACAGGAGGCCGACGCCCTGCCCGAAGCCTGGCAGGCCGGCAAGAAGCTCGCCGCGGTGTGAGGCGATGGCGCTTGCAAGCTGTCCGCAGAACAGGCCCTTCCCGTGCGCCGCCCCGGCGCGCGCGAAGGGGCCTGTTCTACGCGGCATATCACGTATGCACGCGTTTGGCCCACCGCTGCGGGAGGGGGGGGGGATCGTCATGGCCCACTGCTTCGAAGCGCCCGACTGGCAGACCTACCGCATGGAGTACCGCCAGCCGCACGAAGTACTCGAGCCTCTCGAGCAGGAAACCGCGGTGGTGGGCCAAGCGCTCACAACGCTCCGGGACACGGGCATCCTGGAGAGCGTCGCCTACGACCCGCAGAAGCTGCTCGCCCACCGCGCTGCCGTGGCCGAACGTTTCGACATTCCCTGGACCGCGATCACGCCGCGCATGGAGCGTCTGCTCTACGCCATCAACGCGATCGCCCGGCCGCGGGTGCTGGTTGCCGTGGGCGTATTCTGCGGCAACACCTACATCGCAAACGCGGGCGCTGCCGTGGGGCCCGGCAGGTGCTACCCGGCCCACCGGCTCGTGGGTCTCGAACTCCGGCCGGAAGAGGCCGAGCGCGCGCGCAAGAACGTGGCTGCGCTGACCGACGACCCGGCTGCCGAGCTCGTGGCTGCCGACGGGATCGACTGGCTCACGCGCTGCGAGGACACGATCGACCTGCTCTACCTCGACGCGGACGGCCGCGGCGGCCGGGGCAAGTCCATTTACTTCGACCTGCTCGAGACTGCGCTCCCCCACCTCGCTGAGGGCGCCCTGGTGCTCGCGCACAACTCCATCAACTGCAAGCAGGACCTGGCCGACTACTTTGGCCTGGTCCGCGAGGGCCGCACGTTCCGGGCAAGCTGCAACGTGATGATCGATCCCGAGGGGCTGGAGGTGTCACGGCGGTAGCAGAGGGCCGGCCGATCAGGCGTCCGACACAGCGGGCAGCAGCCATTCGTTGTCAGTGCTGCCAGAGCGGCACGGCTGTCGTTGTCGCCCTACAGCACGGCCGCGCCTTGCTGCTTCAAGGCGGTCCGCAGCTCCTGCGGATCGACCTCGCCCACGGAGACCCCCGCCTGCACCGCCAGCGCCGAGGCCACGCCCGCAGCCTGTCCCGTCTGGTTGCAGTTCACCATGACCCGGATGGCGCCATAGGCGTGCCGGTCCGCATCCATGAGCCGACCGGCGGCGAGCATGTTCTCCGCGCCGCGGGGCACGAGCGAGCGGTAGGGAATCTGGTAGAACGTCGGGTTCTCGTCCTGCTCGTCCCGCCACCGGCCCTCCTGGGCCGGCTGGCCGGGTACCACGTAGCGGGTCCGGCCGTCGAGATCATGAAATGTGATCCCCGGCTTGCTGCTGTGGTGCACGTCCACCGGATAGGAACCGTTTCCGATGGCGTCCTCGAACCGCCTGCCCGAGAGCACGTCATCCATGCTGAGCTGGTGGACGCATTCCGCATGCCGGGTCTCGCGGATGCCGATACAGGCGGGCAGCCGCTCGAGAACGACCTTGTCCCCGCCCGGGAAGTGCTCCCGGAGAACGTCGGCCATGGCGCGCGTCTGGCGGCGCCCCTCGATCTCGGCCCGGGTGAGCTCGTCCGCCTCAGAGCAGTCCGCCCCGCTCACCCGCGTCCCCGCCACCATGGTGCAGTCGGGGAGTCCCACCATGGGGGCGGTCCACAGGAACCCGCGCGGCAAGGCCTGCGGGTAGGCGGGATCGAACACGACCTTGGCCAAGCGGAAGTCGCTGTGCTGCTCGCGGATCTTCTCCAGACCGAAGAACACGGGGCAGGTCGTGGGCGGCTGGAGATCGTCGAGCTTGCGGGTTTCGAAGCCAGCGCGCACGAGCAGATCGCCGTCACCGGTGGCGTCGACAAAGGTGCGCGCGCGAATGGCGCGGCGGCCGCTCTTGTCTTCCACGATCGCAGCCGTGACCCGACCGCCCTCCATGACCGGCGCAACGAAACGGCAGTGCAGAAAGGGCCGCACGCCCGCTTCGGTCACGAGCCGGTCCAGCTCGATCTTGAGCTCTTCAGGGTTGAAGGCGAAGTTGGCCTGGTCGCCTCCGTGGCCGGCTACGGCATTGCGGTGCTTCAGGCGCTCGAGGACCTCTGCGGTCAGACCGGCGATGATCTCGCGCTTGCGCTCGGTGTCGACCAGCTTGTGCCAGACCACGACCAAGCCTGCCGTGGCCATGCCGCCGAAGCACCCGCAGGCTTCGACCAGGGCCACGCGGAGGCCGAGGCGGGCCGCCGCCACGGCCGCGAACACGCCCGTGCAGCTCCCGCCGATCACGCACAGGTCCGCGTCTTCGGCCACGGGCACGGACCGGGCCGGTTCCTCGATGGATGCGGGCATGAACGTTCCTCCTGCAGCAGCCCCTTCCTCATGGATGATCGCTCCAGAGCCTACCCGCGACCCGGGCAAAGCGCCAGCAAGAATCCGCAGGCCCCAGAATGCAAGAGGAGCGAGCGGGCGCTCGCTCCTCTTCCCGGAACGGTGTATTGGCCGGGGGGTATTTGGTCGGCCGTGCCGCTGCAGCCGGTGGCCGTTCTACTGGCCCTTGACCGAGATCTTCTGGGACGACGGGCCCGCCTTGGGGAGCGTGATGATGAGCACGCCGTTCTTGACCGCAGCGTCGATCTTGCCGCGATCGACCTCGTCCGAGAGGGTGAAGGCGCGTTCGTAGTCGCCCACCGCGTACTCGACGTAGCTGAGACTGTACCCCTCGGGCCGTTCGGGCTCGACATGCGCATGAAGCGTGAGCACGTTCCGCTCGAGGGTCAAATCCACGCTGTCTTCGTCCACGCCCGGCGTATCGAGCACCAATACGAGTGCGTCATCCGTCTCGTAGATGTCCGCGCGAGGGACGTAGACCTTGCGGTTGTGAATCCGCTCCACACCCTCGGGAACCTGGGCCTCTTCCTTGTCCTGCTTGGTGATTTCCTGCTTTTCAGCCATGATCCACCTCCTTCCATTTGGAAGTCCGTCTCCGGCAGTTCCGCCTCGGCGGTCAAGGATCCCCCACCGCCATGCGGCCCGCGTCAGGCCGACCGGATGCTGATCTTCCTGGGCTTGTCCGCCTCGGCCCGCGGGAGCTTGATCTCCAGAATGCCCTTGCTGAACGAGGCATCCACCTTGTCGGCCTCCACCTGGAAAGGCAGATCCAAGGTGCGCGTGAACGCGCCGGTCTCGCGTTCCCTGCGGTGGTACTCGCCCTCTTCGCTCGCATCGCGCTTGCCGTGAAGCGTGAGCGTGCTGCCGGTGACAGAGATGTCGATGTACTTCTCGTCCACGCCCGGCAGTTCCGCCGTCACCAGCGCGCCGTCCTGGTTGGTCCATACGTTGAGCGCGGGAAACTCGGGCGCGAACGGACGCCGGATGCCCTGAAAGACGCGCTCCATCTCGTTCTGCAGTCGCTCCAGATCACTCACCGCGGAGAGCCACGGCCTTCCATACCGTCCGAAATCCCTCCAGAACATGGTCCACCTCCTTTCTCGGCGCAGCCTTCTGTGTGTTGCCTTGGAAGGCTGCAAGACCTGATGATTCCGCCAACTCCTTCCACCATGCTGATGGCAACTCGTGTGCCAGGGGTTCCGACATGGCTGGCCGGGGCGACCCCGCGGATACGCGAGCCGGGGGATACGCGTAAGCCACATTACAACAATGGGTTAGCCGTATCCCGGTGTGGATGCGCGTGTACAGAGCGGACCAGATCTCGGCATGGAACTGCGAATGGCCACGAGTTCTGTGACGCACATCCCGCGTCAAAATGACACGACGCCGCAATTGAAGCGGTGGCGGTCTGTGCGGCTTTGCGGGAGATGCGCGCTTGGGTGCGTTCTACGCGGTGGGTACGTCGCGCCCCCGGAGGGGAGCGGGCTTTCATCCCGCATCGTCCGGGGCGTCGTCCGTGGGCTCTTGCAGTCGCTCAAGGCTGTCCCTGCAGCGCCGTTTGAGAGCGCCCTGGGCGCCGTCGGCCAGCGCCTGCTCATAGGTCTTCCTGGCCTCGGCCAGCACCTGCGCCGCATCCCCGGCCTTGCCCTTGCCTTCGAGCATCGCGGCCAGGGCTTCATAGGACGTGGCCTGCCGCGCGTGGATCTCGGCCGGGCTTCCCTTGTTCGGCAACTTCCGGATGATCTCGGCCGCGCGCTTGTGCTGCTCGTACCCCTTGACGGGCTGGCCCAGCACATCGTAGAGCCACCCGCGTGTGGAGATCGTCTGGGCGTGCATCTCGTCCTTCTTGAGACTCTCCTCCAGCAACTGGAACGCCCTGTCAGCCAGCGCCCGCTTCTTTTCCGCGTCGGTCTGTATGGCGATGGCCTTGCAGAAGACCGTGCCGAGGCCCGCGTACACGTCGGGCGTCTGGAATTTCTTCTTCTTGAGCGCGCCCAGGCCCGTGGAGAGCGCTTCGGCCAGGGCATGCGGATCGTCCGCCGGACACTCTCCGAGTCGCCGGCCCAGACCGTGCGGGCTCTTGTCGGCTTCCTGCTCGGCCGATGGTTTCGCCCGGCTCGCACGGCTCTCGAGCGCTCCTTCCCGGTAGGCCACCGTCTCAATGCCGCCCTTCTTGGTGTCCTCGTAGAAGAGGACCGGTCCCTTCTCACGGCGCAAGGCCCAGGACTGCTCGCGGATGTTGATGGTGCAGGCCGGCTGGATCGCGTTCGCGATTGCGACCACCCGGTCGGGTTCCTCGGCCACCTCCTCCTCCAGCGCCTCGGCCCGCTCCCGCAGCTTGTTGATCTCGTCATTGATTGTATCCTGCCGCTGCGTGGACGTCTTCTTCGCAGTCTCGAACTCCTCGCGTTCCTTGTCGCTCAGCTCGCGCAGCGCCGACGGCGAATGTATCACCTCCCCGTACTGGCGATGGAAGGACGCGAAGATGGACTCCTTGGCCTGGTTGAGCTCTT
>CAZBZG010000114.1:0-13480 GCA_964496245.1 uncultured Planctomycetaceae bacterium
CGCAGGCAAGAACGCGATCGGGCTCATCCTGACCGGCATGGGGGACGACGGAGCCAGCGGAATGAAGGAGATGAAGGACAGCGGCGCCGCCACCTTGGCGCAGGACGAGCGGACCTGCGTGGTCTTCGGCATGCCCCGGGAAGCCATCGCACTGGGAGCCGCCGACCAGGTCGTCCCGCTGCATCGCGCGGCGCATTCGCTGCTGTCCCTGGCCGTGGAGAAACGAGAGGAGGCCTGCCGTGGCTCGCATCCTACTGGCTGAGGACGACCGCGCGGTCGCCGGCCTGTTCACCGAATGGCTCGAAGCCGAAGGGCACGACGTGCGGGTCGCCCTGGACGGAGTCGACGGCTTCCGTTCGTTCGCCTTTGGCGATGCGCCGCATCTCCTCGTCACGGATGTGATGATGCCGGCGTGCGACGGGGAGGGCCTGGCGGGGGCCCTTGCGGCGTGCCGGGCGCCCTGCCCCGTTGTGGTGGTGACCGCGTACCCGGCGGCGGACGCGACCCGGCGGCTGTACACCGAACCCAACGTGATCGATGTGCTCACGAAACCGGTCGCCCGAAAGGCATTCCGCAAGGCCGTGCAATGCGGACTGGAGCACGCCAAGGCATTTCGAACACAGGCAGGGGCAGAAGGAGCATCGCCATGAAGATTCTCGTCGTGGATGACTCGTCGACCATGCGTCGGATCATCGTCAATACGCTGGGTGGACACGGCTACGATGACATCGTCGAAGCCGAGGACGGCGTCCAGGCGCTCTCCAAGTTCAAGGGCAACGGCGGCATCGACCTCATCCTCACCGACTGGAACATGCCGAACATGAACGGCCTGGATTTCCTGACCAAGGTTCGCGAAGAGAACAAGGATGTGCCCATCGTCATGATCACCACCGAGGCCGAGAAGAGCAACGTCCTCACGGCGATCAAGGCGGGCGCGAACAACTACGTGGTGAAGCCCTTCACGCCGGAGGTGCTGAAGGAGAAGCTGGGGGATTATCTGCAGTAGGCGGCAGGCTGTTGGCTGGAAGCTGTTCGCCAAAAGCCAATAACCACCATGAGGAGAGCCCCATGAAGATCGTGGTTGCGAGCGACAGCACCGTGACCCCCAACATGGTCCGCGGCATCTTCCGGGAGACCGAGAGCGTCGATGCCGAGATCATCGCCGTCAAACAACCGGCAGAGCTCGACGGACACATCAGCGGACAGGCCGTCGTTCTCGTCGACTGGGACCTCAAGCCCTCGGTCGGCGTGGCATTTGTCCAAGCCGTCAAACAGGCCGCCCCGGACACCCCGGTCATTCTTCTCACCTCCAAGGCCAAGGCGACCTCGGCCTTGGACGGCATGAAGGCCGGCGCCGAAGACATGCTTCACAAACCCGTGTCGCGCAGCCAGCTGCTCAAGGCCGTTGGCGAGGGGCTGAAGGGGGCCGGCAGCGAACGGCCCAAGATCAACGTGGAGTACATCAATCCCTTTGTGGAATCCACGCGCAACGTCTTCACGTCCATGTGCCGGATGGAGGTCGAACGCAAGCGCCTCTTCCTGAAAGACGACTACAGGATGTTCGGCGACATCTCGGGCGTCATGGGGCTCTCGGGCGAAGCCAGCGGGAGCGTGGTGATCAGCCTGCCCACGCGCCTCGCCTGCGTGGCGGTCGGACGCATGATCGGGCAGGAGCCCGCCGCCGACCTGGACGAAGACGTCTCCGACGCGGTGGGCGAGATCATCAACATGATCTCGGGCCAGGCCAAGGCCATGCTCGCCAAGTCGGCCTACCGCTTCACCATCAGCCTGCCGTCGGTGGTTTCCGGCGCCGGGCACGAAATCACGCACAAGAAGGGGACGCCCAACATCGTGTTGATGTTCGAGGCCGACGGCCAGCCTTTTGCCATCCAGGTCTGCCTGCAGGCGTCCAGCAGCACGTGAACCCCAAGGAGACCGTATGCCGCTGCGACTGCTCAAGCGCGCCCTCCAGAGGCGCCGCAAGCCACAGGCGCTCGTCGTGGACGACACCCCCGAGGTCGTCAAGCTCTTGGTCATGCACCTGGAACACATGGGCTACGCGTGTCAGACCGCCTCGGAAGCGCGCCAAGCCAAACAGGTCCTCGCCTCTGCGCCGGACATGGACCTGCTGGTGATCGATATCCGGCTGCCCGACGAACACGGCATCGCGTTCGCCCGACAGGTACGGGCGGGCGGGTCGAAGCCTCCGACGCCCATCGTGTTCGTGAGCGGCGCCTTCGCCCCGGAGGAGATGGACCGGCTGTCGGCTTCGTTCCCCGCCAGCAGCGCCCTCACCAAACCGTTCAGCCGGAAGACCTTGGAGCGTGCCGTGGCAGCGGCCGTGCCCCCTGAACACGAAAGGTGTACGACATGAAGGTACTCGTCATCGATGACGACAAGTGGACCCGGGAAGCGCTCCAGGAGATGGTCCAACAGTGCGGGCACGATCCGCTGAGCGCGTGCAACGGACGGGACGGGGCGGAGGCCGTGCGAACCCACACCCCCGAAAGCGCGCTCTGCGATCTCAAGATGCCCGTGCTGGACGGTCTCGGGTTCCTCCGTGAGATCCAGGCGGTCGCCCGCCCCCCGCGCGTGATCATGCTGACCGCGTATGGCGATGTCTCCTCCGCCGTGCAGGCGCTCCAGCAGGGGGCCCGCGACTACGTGCTCAAGCCCATCAGCCTGGAGGACCTTCGCGCGCGGCTCGTGCGGATCGAAGAAGAACATGAGATGGAGCGTTCTTTGGCCGAGCAGCGTCGGCACGCAGCCCTGTCCGCGCGTCTCGCCGCGGTCAGCCAGCTCGCGGCCGGCATGTGCCACGAGATCAACAATCCCGTCACCTACGTGCGGGGCCATACGCAGCGTCTAGAGCAGTACTGCAGCCGCTTCAAGGCCGCGATGCGAAAGGATCCCCAGCGCCTCCGCCAGGAGGCAGACGCCTTCTGCCAGGAGGCGCCGGATCTGCTGGCGGCCATGGTGCGGGGCACGGAGCGCATCGGCCGCATCACGCACGGCCTGCTCCGGTTCGCCGACAGCCGGGTGGCCGAGCCCATGGTTCCCACCTGCCTGAACGCCTGCGTAGCGGACGCCCTCCTCTTCTGCAATATGGAGAACGAAGCCCCGGTCGAGATCGTGCAGCATCTAGGTGACGATCTCCCCATCCTCACGCTGGGGCGGCGGGATGTGACGCAAGCCATTCTCTGTCTGATCCTCAACGCGGTGCGCGCGGCCAAAGAATCCTCCGCGCCGACGGTGCACGTCCGAACGGAACGGGACTGTGAGGTGTTGCGTCTGATCGTCGAGGACTCGGGGCCGGGCGTGCCCGACGAACTCCGCGAGCGCATCTTCGACCCCTTCTTCACCACGCGCGACGTGGGAGAGGGCGTGGGACTGGGTTTGTCCGTGGCCTACAGCATCATCGTCGGGGACCACGACGGCCGGATCCGCCTCAGCGACAGCTCCCTCGGCGGTGCGCGGTTCGCGATCGAGCTGCCGCTGGTGCCGTGTCCGGCGTTCGTTCCGGACGCAAGCGTCCGGGCCGACGGCGCCGGGTGCTCCGCTGTGTAGGGGCGTATTGCATACGCCCTACAGCATGCGCGGGCGTTTCGGCCCGAGCGTTTCGGCCTGTTCCGGCTCGAGCCCTATGCATCCACCCCCCCGCTCCACGACCATGAGCGCCTCTTCGCCGTACAGGTTGTCGTCGGCCGCGCAGGCACGGACCTCGCCTTCCGAGAGCACGTAGCCCTCGACCACGCGCACGCCGTTGGCCTCGGTCCAGTCCAAAAAATCCTGGAGGCTGAAGAGATGGATGTTGGGCGTGTCAGACCAACCGTAGGGCAGCCATTCGGTGACCGGCATGCGGCCGCGCACGGCCAGGTCCAGGCGCACGCGCCAGTAGCCGAAATTGGGGAACGACACGATGCTCCGCCGGCCCACCCGGAGCATCTCCTCCAGGATCTCGACCGGCCGGTGGAGGGTCTGCAGGGTCTCCTCGAGGATCGTGTAATCGAAGCTCCCGTCCGCAAACCCCTTGAGCCCCTCGTCCAGGTCGATCTGGCAGACCGGGACCCCCTTGCCCACGCACGCCATCACTGCCTCGGGATCGAGTTCGATGCCCTGGCCGCGCACGCGCTTCATGTCCATGAGCCGCGCGAGAAGACGCCCCTCCCCGCACCCCAGGTCCAGCACGCTCGCACCCACGGGCATCTCCTGCTCGATGAGCCGGTCCTGCCATTGCTGGATGCGCTTGCCGTCCGGGTCCACGGCGCGCGGCTCGGCCGTGCCCACGTGACGGAGAAACGCCGCCGCTTTGTCCGCGCTCAAGCCGAGGAGCGCCGGATCGGTCTTCTCGAGCAGCAGGCGACCGAGCTGGGCCACGGCGTCGGCGCCGAGTCGTTCCTGCTTCCGTTTCATCGCAGGTTCCTCCGTTGCGGCGCGTCGAGCGCATGGCGCAGCAAGTGTCCCACGGCATCGGTGCCGACGAGAAACGAATCGTGTCCGTAGCGCGACGGCACCTCCACGTAGGTCACGGCCTTGCCGTTGCGGCAGAGGGCCAGGGCGAACTCCTTGCACTGGGCCGGCGGATAGAGCCAGTCCGACGAGAAGGAGACCACCGTGACCTCGCTCCGGATGCGCGCGCACGCCCGCACCAGGTCGCCGGCGCCCCAGCGCTTGGCCGCATCGTAGTAGTCCATGGCGCGGCTGATGTACAGGTAGCTGTTCGCGTCGAAACGCTCCACGAACGCGCGTCCCTGATAGTCGAGGTAGCTCTCCACCTCGAACTCGACGCCGAATCCGAAGTCCGGGGAGTCCTTGTCCTGCAGCCGCCGGCCAAATTTCTCGTGCATGCTCTCGTCGCTGAGGTACGTGATGTGGGCGAGCATGCGCGCGGCGCCGAGGCCGGCCGTGGGGTGCGGGCCGCCGTAGTAGTCGCCCTGCTGGAAGTGCGGGTCGTTCATGATGGCGTGCCGTCCCACCGCATTGAAGGCCAGGCCCTGGGTGCTCAGCCGGGGGGAGGCGGCAAGCACGACCGCCTTGCCCACGCGTTCGGGCCGGCCCAGCGCCCACTCGATCACCTGCTGGCCGCCGAGCGATCCGCCCACCGCGGCGTGCACGCGTTCGATGCCCAGTTCGTCCAACAGGCGGGCCTGCAACTCGACCCAATCCCCGACCGTGACAATGGGAAAGCGCATCCCATAGGGTCTTCCGGTCGCGGGATTCACGGACGACGGGCCGGTCGTGCCATAGCAGCTTCCCAGGTAGTTGGCGCAAAGCACGAAATACCGATCCGTGTCGATCGCCTTGCCCGGCCCCACCATGGCGTCCCACCAGCCGGGCTTCCGCGCCCGCCACTGCCGGCCGCTGGCGTCGGCGTTCCGATCCCAGCCGGCCACGTGCGCATCTCCGGAGAGCGCGTGGCAGACCAGCACCGCATTGTCGCGGGCCTCGTTCAGCTCGCCGTAGGCCTCGTACTCCACGTCCACCGGGCCCACCGCGCCCCCCGCCTCCAGGCGCAGGGGCTGCGCGCGCGTAGCCAGCCGCAGCGTCTCGGCCGCGGTCCATCCGACCGAGCGGGGGCTGTCCGGGGGATCGATGCGTGGGTCGCGCTTGACCATGTTCACCTCGCCTGTGCCGCGCGGTGCGCGGGTCCAGCCGCCGTCATCCGCGCTGGGAGGCCTGCAGGGCCTGATCCAGGTCGGCGGTGATGTCCTCCACGTTCTCCAGCCCCACCGACAGACGGACCAAGTCCGGGGTCACGCCCGAGGCCGCGAGTTCCTCTTCGCTCAGCTGCTGATGGGTGGTGCTCGCCGGGTGGATGACCAGGGTCTTGGCGTCCAGGATGTTGGCCAGATGGCTGCAGAGCTCGACCGATTCGATGAACCGCGCGCCCGCCGCGCGTCCGCCCTTGATCCCGAACCCGAAGAGCGCGCTCGGGCCCAGGGGCATGAGGGCTTCGGCGCGCGCGTGGTCGGGATGGCTGGCGAGGCCCGCATAGTGTACCCAGGACACGGCCGGATGCTCTTCCAGAAAGGCGGCCACCCGTCGGGCGTTCTCGCAGTGGCGCTCGGCGCGCAGGGGCAGGGTCTCGATCCCCTGGAGGATGAGGAAGCTGTTGAAGGGCGACAAGCACGCACCCACGTCCCGCAACAGCCCGGTCCGCACCTTGAGGCTGAAGGCGTGGCCGCGGCGTTTGGCCCGGTCGTGATCGCCGAACGCCTCCCAGTAGTTGACCCCATGGTAGGCGGGATCGGCTTCGGTCAGCTCCGGGAACTTCCCGGAGCCCTTCCAGTCGAAATCGCCCTTCTCGACCACGGCGCCGCCAATGCAGGTCCCGTGCCCGCAGATCATCTTGGTGAGCGAGGTGACCACGAGGTCCGCCCCGTGCCGAAACGCATCGAAGATCGGCGGCGGTGCGACGGTGTTGTCCACCACGAGCGGCAGGCCGTGCTCGTGGGCCACGGCTGCGATGCCGGCGATGTCGTCCACGTTCCCGCGCGGATTGCCCACGCTCTCGGTGTAGAGCAGCCGGGTCTTTCCGTCGATGCGTTCGGCGAAGTTGCGCGGATCGGAGGAGTCCACGAAACGGGTCTCGATGCCGAAACGCTTGAGGGGGAAGCTGAAGAGCGTCGTCGTGCCGCCGTAAAGGCTGGCGCCGCTCACGATGTTCTGCCCGGCGGACGTGATGGTACAGACCGTGTTGAAGATCGCGGCCATGCCCGAGGCAGCGGCGACCGCTGCCGTGCCGTTGTGGAGCGCAGCCAGGCGCTTCTCGAGCACGTCCGTGGTCGGATTCATGAGCCGCGTATAGATGTTGCCCATGTCCTCGAGCGCGAACAACTCGGCCGCGTGCTGCGTGTCGCGAAAGAGATAGCTCGAGGTCTGGTAGATGGGCACGGCCCGGCTCAGCGTGTCCCGGTCGGGCACGTGGCCGGCGTGCAAGGACTTGGTTTCGATGCCATGCTCGCTCATGAAAGGCTCCTCCTCCGTCCTCAGATCACGTAATCTGCGCACGCGCCCCGGCCGCGTACCCGACCCCGCTCGACCAGGTCGGCAAAGGTCACCCGATCGCAGATCCGGTTGAGCTGATCCGCGGCCTCACGCCACACCGGCAAAAAGGGGCACGCCGCGGTCTTGCGGCACTCCAGGCGTCCCCCTTCGCTCACACACCCCACTGGCGCCAGGTCCCCATCCACAAACCGGATGACCTGGCCCAGGCTGATCTCAGCCGGACGCCTGGCCAGCTGATAGCCCCCGTGCTTTCCCCGCCGGCTCTCCACGAAACCGCCCTGCTTCATCTCCCGGAGGATCGCCTGCAGGAACATGGGCGGGATGTCGCAGGCTTCGGCGATGCTCGCAATGGAGAGCGGTCCTTCGCCTGTGCGGCGCGAAAGCTCGTACACGGCCCACAGCGCGTAGTTGCACTTCTGTGACAGGCGCATCTGCATACTCTACTTATCTGATCCGCTTTGTACGGTATCGGCGATTCTGTGAGTATACGCAGCCGCAAGCGCGTGTCAAACGGTTCTGCGGCCGGTTCCGGCTGAGGTTGAGGGAACGTGGGACCTGGCGTGCCTGGGCAACAGACCGCGACTTCCGAGTGCCTTACCTGCCTCTCAACCGAGCCGGACGTGCCGGCTCGCCTGGTCTATCTCCGTCCCTGCCGGCGCAGCACCCGCGGGCTTTTGCCGGTCATGCGCTTGCAGAAGCGGGAGAAGCTGAACACGTCCGCAAAGGCGAGCTGGTCCGCGATCTGGCTGATCGTGAGGTCCGAGTAGGCCAGGAGCGGCTCGATCACGCGCATCCGCTCCCCATCGATCCAGGACTTGAGGCTCATGCGCTCGGCCTCCCGGAAGCGCGCCGACACATGGCTGACCGAATACCGTACCTGATCGGCCACGTCCGCCACCGTGACAGGACGTCCGCCTCGATCCCACACCGTCCGCTTGATCCGGCTGACGAGCGGATCCAGCCCGGCCAGGACGTCCGATTCCGCGCGCGAATCCTGTGCCAGCATGAGCGCGGCAAGCACGTGCGCGACCGTCTCCTGGAGACCCGGACCGGGCGTACCCGATCGCGTGACCAAGCCGTCCAGTGCCTGCAGGAGGCTGCCGGCCGCACCGTCCGGACCGGCGGTGCCGGGCAGAGCTTCGCCGGTCATCCCGTGGACGCGGTACTTGAGCGTCAGGTACTCGGCCCCGGCCTCGTAGGCGAACCCGTGCGCGATCCCGGCGGGGATGACGATCGCTTGCCCGCATGCAAGGTCGTAACCCGCGTGTCCGGCGACCGCTCGGAACGGCATGGCGGTGGCCAGATCCACCTGCCAGAAGGGATGCGCGTGCCTCTGCACTGCATACCCTTCGCGCGCCCGGCCCCGCTGCATGAGCAGCACCTGGCAGCGCACGCCAGTGCCGAGCGGCTCGGCTTCGCCCTTGATCATCGATTTTGACAACATTTTACCTGATTTTGCCATTCTGTTGGTCATCCTCCATCGATTATGATAAGACATGAACGAGGAGATGCAAACCGGTTGTTGAATCGTATGCTGGAAAGGATCTGCCCCATGGCCCGTATCGGCGTTGTCATCCACACCCAACTGCGCGATCAACTCTTCACGCTCGCCGGCTGCGGTCACAAGAAGGTGGGCGACCAAGCCGTGGACGACATCGCCGCTTTTCTGGGCGAAGGGAGGCCGCTGCGCGCGGTCCGCGCGGACATGCTCGCTCGCATCGCCTAGACGCCCCCGAAGGAGCCCGCAATGGACCTCGTATTCTTCACCAAGACCCGCAAAGACATGACCGTGGACGAACTCGCACGGTTCGGAGAACAGACGGGTCTGGACGGCTTCGACCTGGCCGTCCGGCCCGGCCATCCGGTGCATCCGGACAATGTGGGCGACGCCCTGCCCCGGGCAGCCGAGCAGCTCGGTCAGCACGGCCTCTGCATCGCCATGGTCACGGGCAACTTCGACCTCCTCCTGCCCGACCAGCCCGCGGCCCGTCCGCTCCTCCGGGCCATGAATGCCGCCGGCGTGCGCCTGCTCAAACTCGGCTATTTCAAGTTCGATCCCACCACCCAGGACTACTGGGACGAGGTGGCCAAGACCCGGAGCGCACTCGCCGGATGGGAGGCCATGGGCCGCGAGCATGGCGTCAAGGTCTGCTACCACACCCACAGCAACCGCTGCCTCGGCCTGAACGCCGGCACGCTCGCCCATCTGCTGCAGGGACGGGATCCGGCATGCATCGGCGCGTACCTGGATCCCTGTCACTTGCTGATCGAAGGCGAAGCGTTCGACGTGGCTGCGGCCATCCTGCGGGAGTGGCTGAGCATCGTTGCGCTCAAGGACGTACTGCTCAGCCGCGAGCCGCAGGAACCCCATGGACGCCTCGCCCGGACGATCGTTCCTGCGGGCCACGGCATGGTGGACTGGACGAACGTGTTCGCCGAGCTTCGGCGCATCGGATTCGACGGTCCGCTCTCGATCCACTGCGATTTCGAGATCGCTGCCTCCCAACGCGAACCGCAGATCCGCCGGGAGATCGACTTCTTCCGCTCCCGGCTGTCGGCAGCGCCCCTTGCCTCCCCAGCCTGAAGACGGCGACCGCGCTCCCCCGGCGACGAGCAGCGCCACCGGGCCCTGCCAACCACCGGCTGGGCCTCACACGCCTGCCATTGACCGGTTCCGGTTGACATCCGCCCGCGCTTCTGTAGAGTCCTTTGGCCCTGCGCACACAGGAGCGACGCCATCGCACAGGCCCCCGCATGACGCTCACCGCCGTCGTTCTGCTTCTCCTCTCCGCTCTGCTGCATGCCGGCTGGAACCTCCTGAGCAAGCGACGCCACCCCACCTGTGCGCTGTTCTTCTGCGCCATGCTGATCCCGGCCGCATGCCTGGCGCCGTTCCTGCTCGCGCCTTGTCCTCCGCGAACCCCGGCCCGCACCCAAACTGCTGGGCATCGCCTTCATTTTTGCCGGACGCGTACTCGTCGGGATCGCCTGACGCCTTGCCTCCGCAAAGAAGCGCTTGCCAGAATCCGTCAAAAACGCATGATGGAACCATCACGGATTTCGTTTGCGAAGGACATATGCCGTGCAGGTCGCACGCTTTCTCCGGCCCGAGTGCGTCAAGCTCACCCTCGGCCATGGCCATTACGATCAGATCGATCCGGACAGGGACCGCGGGCGGGAACTCGTTCGCCTCAAGCGCGAGGCGGTCGAAGAGCTCGTCGACCTCTTCATGAAGACCGGCCAGGTGCGCAACCGGAGCAAGTTCTCCCGCGATCTCTGGAACCGCGAGAAGCAGGCTTCCACGGCCGTGGGCGACGGCGTGGCTGTGCCGCACGTGCGCAGCATGCAGCCGCGCAAACTCGGCCTGATCTTCGCCCGGAGTCGCGAAGGAGTCGCCTATGCCGCTCCGGACGACAAACCAGTGCACCTCTTCTTCGGCCTGACCGCACCGCCCTATGACGACCGGACCTACCTCCAGTTCTACAAGTGGATCGCCCAGAGCTTCCTGCAGGCCGACTGGCTCGGTCCCGCCCTTTTGGAGGCTGCGGACGAACACGAGATCATCGGAATCCTGTCCTCGCTGCCGTAGGGCGGCCTTCCGCGCACAGCCGGCCGGCTCTCGGTGCCCCGGCCGGGCGCGCCCGACCGCGCCGAGCCACGGTCCTTCGCCGACGCTGGAAGACCCCACCCAATGCCGAACCAAGCTACGGCCGGAACCGGTTGGTCACGGGCAGCCGCCGGTCCTTGCCGAACGCCTTGGCCGTGACCCGCACGCCCATGACCGCCTGCCGCCGTTTGAACTCGTTCCGGTCGACGAGCGCGAGCACGGTCCGCACCGTCTCGGCATCGTGGCCGGCGGCCACGATCTCTTTGAAGCTGCTGTCCTGCTCGATGTAGAGCTCGAGGATGGGGTCGAGAAAGGAATAATCGGGAAGGGCCTGGCGGTCCTCCTGGTCCGGCCGCAACTCGGCGCTCGGCACGCGATCGAGTACGCGCGCCGGCAGGACCTCGCGCCCGGCGCGGTCGTTCACGTACCGGGCGAGCTCCCAGACCTGGGCCTTGAAGACGTCCTGGATGACAGCGAAACCGCCCACCATGTCGCCGTAGAGCGTGCCGTAGCCGACCGCGGACTCGCTCTTGTTGGACGTGTTGAGCACGAGCAGGCCGAGCTTGTTGCTGAGGGCCATGAGAAGGACCGCGCGGATGCGCGCCTGCACGTTCTGGTCGGTCAGGTTCTCCGGATCGCCCCCGACGTCCGCGAACACGGGCGCGAGCTCCTCTTCGAACGCCCGGTGCGGGCCTTCGATGGGAAGTTCGATCTGCCGCACGCCCAGATGCCGGGCAATGGCCCGGGCATCAGCCTGCGTCTCCTCCGACGAGTAGCGGCTGGGCATGATCGCAGCGGTCACGTGTTGGGCACCCACGGCATCGACCGCCACCGCCGCGGTCAGCGCGGAGTCGATGCCGCCCGAAAGCCCCAGCACCACCCCCGGAAAGCCGTTCTTGCCCACGTAGTCTTGCACGCCGAGCACGAGCGCGCTGTAGACCTCGGCGGTCCGGTCGAGCGGCCGGGGGTCCGCGCCCTCGACCCGGCGGACCTGCGCGCCATCGAGTTCGACCACGAGCAGGTCCTCTTCGAACGCTTTCGCCCGGGCCACCACCTCGCCTTCCGGGTTCATGACCCAGCTCGCGCCGTCGAATACGAGCGCGTCCTGCCCGCCCACCAGGTTGGCGTACAGGAACCAGACGCCGTTCCGTCGACAGAGGCGGGCAAAGATCTCCTGGCGCACGGTCTGCTTGCCCTGGTAGTAGGGGCTGGCGGACAGGCAGGCCACGACCTGCGCGCCCCGCGCGGCTGCGTCGCGCGCCGGTCCGCCCTCGGACCAGGCGTCCTCGCAGATGATCACGCCCACCTGGTGATCACCCGCCGGCGCCACGAACCCCCCGGTGCCGGACGAGAAGTACCGCATTTCGTCGAAGACCGCGTAGTTGGGCAAGCGCTGTTTGTGGTAGACCCCCGCCACCTCTCCGCCCGCCACCCAGGCGGCTGCGTTGTAAAGCCGGCCGTCCTCACCCACCCGGGGAAAGCCGATCAACGCGGGCCGGTCGATCTGGCGTGCGAGATCCTGGAAGGCCCTCTCGCACCCCTCCAGGAACGCCGGCTTGAGCAGGAGATCCTCGGGCGGATACCCGGTGAGCGCGAGTTCGGGGAAGACCACCAGATCCGGCTCGTGCCGGCCGGCCGCGGCCAGCGCCGCAAGCATGCGCCGGGCGTTACCCTCCAGGTCCCCCACCACCGCGTTGATCTGCGCCAGCGCAAACGTGCTCATCCGATCTCCTCGAACACGGGCGGGCACGCGTCCTTCAGAAGCGCGTGGATCCGCGCGGCCAGATCGATCATCTGCGGATGCGCGGCGCCAGCCAGCCGGAGATTGAGAAAGTGGCGCCATTCGCGGAAATTCGCGGTCATCACGATCTCGGTCTTGAGGCAGGTCGGCAGCACGGACCGCGCGAGCTGCGGCGAAGCCCCTGCCTCGAGCATGGCGAAGTACGCCGTTTCCGCCGCCATACACGCGGTGCGCCAGGCATCCGCCTGGTCGGCGTTCAGGCCCGGGGGCTGGAGCACGGCGATCTCGCGGCCGAAGCGCTCCTGCGCGTAGTTGCAGTAGCGCGTGGACTCCTGGCTGAACGAGGCCACGCGATGGCGCACGAGTTCGTGGGTGATCCCGCGGTCGGTCACGAGGCGCAGGCTGGCCGAGGCGTGTTCGATCACGGACTCGTGCCCGCGCGCCAGGATCTTCTGCACGAACGCGTCGGCCGATCCCGCTTCGATCTTGCTCTCGCTCTTGTAGCACGTGCGGCCGGCCGCCTCGATCACCGAGAGCGCATCCGGCGTGACCCACAAGAGCTCGGCATGAGGTTCGACGATGCGCATCTACCCCAGCTCCTGGAGCAGACGGTTTACGATCGTGTCCGAATGCACGCCCTCGGAGTCGGCGTTGAAATTCGTGATGATGCGGTGGCGCAGCACCGGGGCGGCCACCGCCTGGACGTCGGTCACGTCCACGGCGAACCGGCCGGCGAGCACGGCACGCGCCTTGCCGCCGAGCACGAGGTACTGCGCCGCGCGCGGCCCGGCGCCCCACGACACCCACTCCTTGACGAAGCCCGGCGCCTCAGCGGCCTGGGGACGGGTGAGGCGCGCGAGCTTGACCGCGTAGTCGAGCGCGCTCTCCGGCAGCGGAATGCGCCGCACCAGCCGCTGGAGCTTGATGACCTGCTCCGCGGTCAGGATGGGCCGGATCTCGGGCTCGTCGTCCTGCGTGGTCACACGCACGATCTCCTTCTCTTCCTTCGCGTCCGGGTACTCGATCTGGACGTTGAACATGAAGCGGTCGAGCTGCGCCTCGGGCAGCGGATAGGTCCCTTCCTGTTCGATCGGGTTCTGCGTGGCCAGCACGAAGAACGGACG
>CAZBZG010000115.1:0-2171 GCA_964496245.1 uncultured Planctomycetaceae bacterium
AGCCGCGCGGAAGCGTTTCCTGCCACCAGGAAGCGGCGTTCCGGCAGACGGCGGGCCACCTGCAGGAGGATTTCGACGCCCTTGATGCGCTGCGGCTTGACGAAGAGGACCGGGCCATCCGGTTGCGGACCAGCGTCCGAAGCCCGCTGTGCGAGATCGATGATGGGATGGATCACGGGCGCTTCGCGGCCGAAGAAGCGCTCGATCACCCGGGCCACGTACAGGCTGTTAGCGATCACCAGGTCGGCGTTGGCATAGGCGGCGCGGAAGAGCTCGAGCGCCTTGGAGACCAGGGGCCACTTGAGACGATGGCGCCAGGAAGCGTTCCAGAAGTCCGGCCGGTCGCACGCGAGCGCGTCCCGGCCTTCGAAGAAGGTCGGGGAGATCGGTCGGTAGCCGTGGAACAGGATGGCGCTCGCCGCGCCCGCCCGCTTGGCCGCAGCCACGGAGGCGGGCGCGAGACGGTTCTGCGTTAGGACCAGGTCGGGGCTGAAGGCGGCGGCTGCCTCGTCCAGCACGTCCGACCAGTAGATGTTCCAGCGCAGGGTGTTGAGGTCGCTGTCCCGGATCCAGCCGGCGGACGGCAGGGGCTGGCGTTCGTAGGAGAACGCGCCGTCCGTCTCGCTGGTTGTCGCCCCGGGTTCGAGCACGCGGACCGTGTGCCCGGCCGCGAGGAGCGCATCGACCGCGCCGCGCGCCACGCCGTCGGCCCCCCCCTCGGCCGACCGGTACTTGTCGAGCGAGAACAGGACCTTCATGCCGACTCCCCCAAGGCGTCGCTCGCAGCCAGGCGGGCGGCTGCGGCCCGCCGGCGGCGCGCGTGGAACCAGTCGAACAGGCGCGTGGTCGTGTAGCGCAGCTTGAGCCCCGTGCGCCCGCCGTGGGCCCGGACGCGGGAGAGCGCGAGGATCTGAGCCGGTCCGTGAACGGAGCCGCGCAGCGTGGTGCAGGCTGATTCGTAGCCGGCCTGTCGCACGGCCTCCTGGATGCGGGGGCTGAAGCGTCCGCGCGGATAGCAGAGCGCGCGACAGGTCTGTCCCAGACAGTCTTCCAGCATCCGGCGGCTTTCGATCAGTTCCCGTGTCGCGTCCTCGTCCGGCAGATTGGTGAGTTCCCGGTGGGTGACCGTGTGGGAACCGATCTCGATGCCGGCACCGGCGAGATCCTGGAGCGCATCGGCTGCGAGCGGCTGAAATCCGCCCGGGAGGTCGACAGGTGCCTGGCCGGTCAGGGGAGCGGCCACGGCGAAACCCGTGGCTGGGGCGGCCTCGGCCTGGAGCACGGGCAGAGCGTGGCAACGAAAGCATTCGCCCAGATCGTCAAAGGTGAGGACCGCTGCGCGCGGTGTGGAGACCTGGCTGCGGATGCGTGCACACGCGTCGCTGAGCGTCAGGATCTCCAGCCCCCAGCCGCGTAGCTGGCGGATCTGCTCTTGCAGCGTCTCGGGGGTGACGTAGAGGTAGGGCTCGTAGGCGGCATGGGTCTGGGGGGCCACCTGGTGGTACATGTAGACGGGCAGGACAATCCCCACGGGTGATGCTCCTGGACGGCCGCTGGTGGCTCTGGGGCGCGGCTCGTGCTGCTCCGACGGGATGCCGCCCGCCTAGCGCGTGCAGGTGTAGCAGACGGCCGGCGGCATGTTCAGCCACACGGGCGGGCTGGTCAGCACGTGCGAGAAGTAGCGGCCGAGTTTCTGCCGGAAACGGCGGGCGCTGGGCAGGATCAGTCCGTGGAGATAGGCGAAGGTGACGAACCAGCCCTCCGGCCGCAGGACGGTCATGGTGGCTTCCAGCAGTTCGGTCTGCAGATCGTCCGAAAACGCGGCCCACGGGAGGCCGCTGATGATGCAGTCGACCTGGTCGATCTCTTCCCGGTCGCAGATGGTCCGGATGTTGGCGACCGAGTCCTCGTACAGGGTCACGTCGGGGTGCCGTCTGCGGAAGGAGCGTGCGAATCCCGGGCTGAGTTCCACGGCCAAGAAGGCTGTCTCCGGCATGAGCGATCCCTTGATGCCTTGCGTGAAGCTGCCTGTGCCCGGACCGTATTCGACCAGGGCGCGCATGTCGGAGAAGTCGAGACCCTGGATCATGCGCCGGGCCAGGCGCGGGCTGCTGGGCGCGAGTGCGCCGGTGGCCGCGGGATTGCGGACGAGTTCTCGCAGAAAACGGGCT
>CAZBZG010000115.1:2181-13282 GCA_964496245.1 uncultured Planctomycetaceae bacterium
CTGCGGACAGGGGACACGTGCACGCGACCTCCACAAGACGACCGGTCTGCGGCTTGCGCAGGGGAATCAATGGATCCCCGATCCTCTGTTAGCAGAAAGGGGGATGCGGGTCAAGGCAAATGGATGCCCGCGACCGGTGAGCCGGCTGCTGCAAGGGCCTGTCTGGGTCTTCTCCGATCGTTCCGCTTGGTGTCGCTTTTCCCTACAGGGTGCGGGATAATTCAACAGTATCTAAAGCATGTGGGGCGTTTCGCGCGGACGATATTGCTTAAGGTCATGCAATGGTTATGGTTGCGTTTTTCTTCCCCGGTAGGGTTTCTGGTGCAAGGCTTGCTGACAGATGGCGGGGTGTTCCATCCCGGAGCGCCTGTTTGACCAGCAGGG
Organism: uncultured Planctomycetaceae bacterium; assembly: GCA_964496245.1. GTDB lineage: Bacteria > Planctomycetota > SZUA-567 > SZUA-567 > SZUA-567 > CAZBZG01. The sequence goes on from CAZBZG010000115.1 coordinate 2,566, forward strand.
TGCTCGCGTGCCGCACGCGACCCAAAGAGAGGCAGGAGCTCTGTTGCCGGCCTGGTTGGGGCAGCGCACGAAGAGGTGGACCGCGGCCATTGATTTGGTCGATGGTTTTGGAGAGAATGGACTTGCCGGATCGTTGGCAACCCAGAGGATGCGAGGAGGACCCTGATGCGCACGTGGAGACGGATTTGTTCGGTTCTGGCACTGGCGGCAGCCGGATGGCTGGCCTGCCCGTCGGTGCACGCCCTTCGCCCGATCGACGCCTGGCCCCTCAAGGACGATGACGGCGACATGGTCTCCGAGCACGACGACCGGGGGGTTGTTCTGTACGTGGATGACGTGGGCGAGTATCCCCCGGATCCGCACGACGACGACACGCTGCGGGCCATTCTCGCAGGACTGGGACCCACATCGAACGTGACCATCGTGCTCAAGAAGCGGGGCCTGGGGATTCCCTATGCCTTGCGGGACCATTGGATCGAGATCGGCAAGAGCCAGGGGGTCGCCCATGTGACCCTGCGCGGGGAGACCGATCAGCCGCAGGACACGGTGATCGACGCTACGGGCCTCAAGCATCTCTTCGAGTTCTACAACGTGGCTGATTTCCGTCTGGCCTACATTACGTTGCGGAATGCCAAGGAAGCGTTGATCCGGATTCACGGGGAAGCATCGGCCACGGTCGCCCAGTTCCAGTTCTACCGCTGCGATCTGTTTCCCGGGACAAGTGGTGACAGCGAAGGGAGGGGCGGCGCCATCTATGCCACAGGTGATCCGGCGGAGACCGGCGGCACAGGGCATGTGACCCAGAATTGCCGGGTCGAGCATTGCCACATTGGGTTTCCCACCAAGAACGATCTCCCCATCGACGGCTGTGCCCACGGGATCCTGGTCGAGGGAGGGGTGGGCTGGGTCATCCGGCACAACCTCTTCTTCTGGATCGCTCCGCGCGACAAGCCCGATCGTGGCGGGTACAGCGCTGGGTTGGAAACGCGCATGAACTGGGCGATCAAGTTCTGGAACCAGGCCAAGGATACCGAGATCTATGGCAACACCTTCAACTTCTGCGAAGCCCCGATCACGCTCGGCAGCTTGAGCGAGAGCTATACCCACCCGCAGCGGCACAGCCATTTCCGGGGACTGGTCAAGAATAACGGCTTCTACCGATATCGAAAGCTGGCTACCCGTTACTGCAATCCGCCGGTAACGATTCTCGGCATCGTGGCGGATTACCCGTTCGTGGCCTGCATCGATGCTGCGGATGAAGTCAAGATTGTACACAACTCCGGAAGTTTCTACGACGGAGGCCTCTCGCCCTGGGCCTTGTTTGATCGGGAAGGGACCAACGGCTATATCTGCAAGAACAACTTGATGAACTCCATCATCGAGGAAATTGGCGGTGCGGATGCGGGGGCTGACATCCCCAACGTCGAGTCCCTGAATGCCACCGGGTACGACCAGCCCGGATTTGGACCGGATGACAACGGACTGGGTTTTCACACAGCGCCGCCGAATGACGGGCATGTCGGCTGGTGGACCCCGGGCGACGCCTGGGTGGGGTGGCTGCACGACTATTGGGAATTCGATCCAATCGGTTTCTGTCCGGGTCCGGGGCCCACGTGGGGCACGCTGGGTTCGCCCATGTACGGGCAGTACTCCCACTCCGAGATGATGCCCGATTTCCACATCAACCGCAACGACGAGACCGAGGAGAACGTGATCGACGAGGTCGAGCGGCTGGACTACAGCTCCGATGACTGGGATACCGGCTTGCGACGCCGCTTTGTGGACGAACTCGGCGAATTGAGCCGAGAGAGCGCCGACTTCGGGTGCGACGAGTGGAACGTGGGCCGGCCCGCGTTTCAGGCCGGCGGGGGCGGCAGAGACAAGGGCCCCAAGCCCCGGTTGCCCTACAAGGGCCCCGGCAAGCGCGGTGCGCCGAGGGAGGACCAGCGCCAGGCGTGGCGCGACTATATCAAGAGCAGGAAGGAGGAGCTGGAGGAGAAGGAGCGGGCGCCGCACGAGGAGGACGAGGAAGAGGACTGGCGTCAGGGCATCCTGGATGGCCGGAAAGGCGGCGGAGGCCGCGCGGACCCCGACGGCGGCGGCAGCCAGGGCGGTGGATTGCCCGGCACCGGCCGCGGCGGCGGCAAGCGGGGTGAGCCCCGGCAGTAGGCGGGCGCGGCCCTGATTCGGCCGCGAGCAGATGGGTGGAAACGCACAGGCGCCCGGTCAGCTGGACCGGGCGCCTGTCACGTGCATGGAGAGAGCGCCAGCGCTTCGCGGCAGCCGCGCGCGATCAGAAGTAGGCCGAGAACATGCGCCCGAGTGCGCCGGTCAGGGGGCCGAGCGCCTGTTGCGTGGAGAGGTTGCCCAGGTTCTTGCTGCCCTGAGACTGGCGTTTGCCGCGCGGAAGGGTCTGGGTCTTGCCGAGCGTGCGGTCCATGCCACGGATGAGATCGAGGCGCGCGGCGCGGCGGCGGGTCTGGGAGATGTACCCGCCGCCGACCGGCACGGCCGGGTGAACGCCCATGCCCCCTCCGCTGTTCGTGGGCGGCGGGATGCCGGGCCCGGTGAGCCGCTGGACGGGCAGCAGGCCGGAGGGGCCTGTGCCGGGCACGTAGGTGTGGGGCGGAAACACGCCTGTGTAGAGGCCCTGGAGCGGCACGGGGAATTCCTCCCAAAGAAAACGGCCGGCGGCGGCGACTCCTGACGACACGTCGCTGCCCTTTTGGCATTAGCGGCAGGCGGAGCCCGATCTTCAGTGTTCCGTGCTGGCTGATTCCTGTGGTCTGGTTCAGAGCCGGGCAACCCCCGGAGGGCGCGGTATGGGGCACAGGCACTCCTGCCTGTGCCACGCGACACAAGGCCCGCCCAGGCAAGAGCGCCCGGGCCTCATCCTGATTCGTGTCTCGTGTGTCACCCACAACCGCGCGTCTCTGCACCAAGCGGGACGGGCTACACGTTGATGGTCAGCAGGAACTCGGCGTTCGTCTTGTGGGCCTTCATCTTGCTCTGCAGGAACTCCATGGCGTCCACGATGTTCATGTCGTTGAGGTACTTGCGCAACACCCACATGCGGTTGAGTTCGTCCGGATGGACGATTCCCTCCTCCTTGCGGGTGCCGGACTGGTTCACGTCGATCGAAGGGTAGAGCCGGCGGTTGACGAGGCGCCGGTCCAGGTGGAGCTCGGCGTTGCCCGTGCCCTTGAACTCTTCGAAGATGTGCTCGTCGCCGCGGCTGCCCGTATCGACCAGGGCCGTGGCGATGATGGTGAGGCTCCCACCGCCCTCGATGTTGCGGGCTGCGCCGAAAAAGCGCTTGGGCTTCTGGAGCGCTGTGGCGTCGATGCCGCCGGAGAGGATCCGGCCCGAGTGGGGCGCTTCCGTGTTGTGGGCCCGGCCGAGGCGCGTGATCGAGTCGAGCAGGATCATCACGTCTTTGCCGTACTCCACCAGTCGCTTGGCTTTCTCCAGGACCATGGCCGCCACCGCGATGTGCCGGCTGGCTGGCTCGTCGAACGTGGAGGCGATGACTTCGCCGTTGACGCTCCGCGCCATCTCGGTCACTTCCTCGGGCCGCTCGTCGATCAGGAGCACGAGCAGCTCGACCTCGGGGTTGTTGGCGGTTACGGCATTGGCCACCTGCTGCAGGAGCACGGTCTTGCCGGTGCGCGGCGGGGCCACGAAGAGGGCGCGCTGGCCCTTGCCCAGCGGCACCACCAGGTCGACGATGCGCGTGGACCACTCCGAGGGATCATGCTCGAGCACGAGCCTTTCCTCGGGAAACAGCGGCGTCAGGTCTTCAAAAAGGACCCGTTCCTTGAGCTTCTCCGGCTCCTCGTAGTTGATCGCCTCCACCCGCAAAAGAGCGAAGTAGTTCTCGTTGTCCTTGGGCGGCCGGATCTGGCCGGAGACCGTGAGACCGGTGCGCATGCCGAAGCGCCGGATCTGGCTCGGCGAGATGTAGATGTCATCGGGGCAGGGGAGGTAATTGAACTTGGGACTGCGCAGGAACCCGTAGCCGTCGGGCAGGATCTCCAGGCACCCCTCGCCGTAGAGCAGGCCGTTCTGCTTGACCCGGTTCTTGATGATGGCGAAGATCAGGTCCTGCTTGGACATGGAGCCGATGCCCTCGATCGACTCGACCTTGGCGAGCTTGCGCAGCTCGGCCACGGTCATGTCCTTGAGGATGGTGATGTGCAGCTCCCCCTTCTTGATCTGCTCGTAGACCTGCTCCTGCCGCTTGCCGCGTTCCTCCCGCTGCTCCGGCGAGAGGGTCGCCTCGAAGGCCTCGTGCGCGGCCTGGGCCTGGGCCTCGCTCAGCACGCCCTCGTTGTCCTGGGGGACGGGGATGATTGCCGCGCCTCCCTTCGGCCCTCCGCTGGGCTTGGCCTCCGCCCCTCTGTTGGCGTCCGCCCCTCTCTTGGCGCCTGCCGTGCCCTTGGAGCGGGCCGGGGTGCGTTCCTTGGTCCGTTTGCCCCGGCTCGCGCTCCCGCTCTTGGTGCTCTTACCGCGATTCGATGATTTCTTTGTTGCCATGGTACCGTTCCTTCCAGAATTGGGCGAGCTCTCTCTGCAGATGCTCCAGGCTGCTATCGTTCTGCACTACAAAATCCGCATCGCGACGGGCTGCGTCCAGACCCTGGCGCACACGTGCTTCCCGCCGCTGGCGGTCTTCCTCGGTCCAACCGCGCTCGATCGCGCGTTGTCGCCGCAGGGCGTCGGGCGATTCGATCAGCACGATGCTGTCGCACATCTCGGCGAGCCCCAGGGGAACGAGCAGGGCCGCGTCCACAGCCACGGGCTTTGCCTGGCGTAGATCTGCCGCCTCCGCGCGGATGCGGTCGCGCAGGCGCGGATGCACGATCGCTTCGAGGTCGGCCAGGGCCTGGGGGTCGGCGAAGACGATGCGTCCCAGCGCTGCGCGGTCCACGGTGCCCGCCGAGGTCAGCACGGCGCGTCCGAACCGCGTGCGGACTTTTGCCTTGATGTCCGTTTCCTCCAGCACCTCGTGTCCGACGCGGTCGGCGTAGATGACGTGCGCGCCGCAGGAAGCCAGCACAGCGGCGGCTTCGCCTTTGCCGGTGCAGGGCAGACCGGTCAGGCCGATGACGGGTTCGCGTCTGGCGTTTGCCTGGTTCACTTGAGCTCCAGCCAGTTGTTCCCCACGCCGAGGTCCACGGCGATCGGGACCGAGAGCGGGAGCGCGGCCTCCATCTCCTCCCGCACGGCGTCGGCCACCGCATCCACGGCGTCCGGCGGGGCTTCTAGCACGAGCTCGTCGTGGATCTGCAGCAGCATCCGCGCCTCGGGCTGTTCGGCCCGGAGGCGTTCGTGCAGACGCACCATGGCCGTCTTGATCAGGTCGGCGGCCGAGCCCTGGATGACCGTGTTGACCGCTTCGCGTTCGGCACGCGCGCGCCGGCCCTTGTTGTTGCTCTTGAGTTCGGGGATCTCTCGCTTGCGGCCGAGCAGTGTCCGCACGTACCCGTCGGCGTGTGCACGTTCGATGGTCTTGTCGATGAAGCCGCGCACCCGGGGAAAGCGCTCGAAGTACGAATCGATGAACTCCTTGGCCCGGCTCACGCTCATGTCCGTGCTCTGGGAGAGGCCGTGCGCGGTCTGGCCGTAGATGATGCCGAAGTTGATGGCCTTGGCCGCCGAACGTTGTTGGCGGGTGACTTCGTCTTCCGGGATGCCGTTGACTTCGCTCGCCACCACGCGGTGGATGTCGCGGCCCTCCTCGAATGCCTGCCCCAGCATCTCGTCTTGGGCGTAGTGGGCGAGCATGCGCAGTTCGACCTGGGAGTAGTCGGCCGCCAGCAGCTTCCAGCCCGGTTCGGGCACGAAGGCTGCGCGGATCGTCCGGCCGAGCTCGGTACGGACCGGGATGTTCTGCAGATTCGGATCCCGCGAGCTGAGCCGGCCGGTGGCCGTGATGGTCTGGCTGAACGTGGTGTGGATACGTTCCGTGTCCGGGTGCACGAGTTGGGGAAGGGCGTCGAGGTATGTATTCTTCAGCTTGGCGTAGGTGCGGTACTCGAGCAGGCGTTCGGGGAGTTCGTGTCCCATGGCCGCGAGCTCGGTCAGGGTGGCCTCGTTCGTGCTGGGGCCCGTCTTGGTGCGGCGCAGGACCGGGAGCCCGAGTTCCTCGAAGAGCACGACACCGAGTTGCTTGGGGCTGGCGATGTTGAAGGCGTGGCCCGCGAGCTTGTGGATCTCGTCGGTGAGATTCGCGAGCATCTCGGTGAGCTCCGCGCTCTGCCGGGCGAGGAGATCGCAGTCCACGCGGATGCCGTTTTGCTGCATATCGGCCAGCACGAAGCTGAGCGGCAGTTCGAGGGTCTCGAAGAGGCGCTTGGCCTCCGCATCGGCTTCGAGATCGCGGCCGAGGACTTCTTCGAGGCGCAGGGCCACGTCGGCGTCCTCGCAGGCGTAGGCCGTGATCTTGGACAGGGGGACCTCGGCCATGCTGATCTGCTTCTTGCCCGAACCGATGAGGTCGCGGGTCGGGATCTTCTTGATGTCGAGGTACCGCAGCGCCAGGGTGTCGAGGTCGTGGGCCGTGAGATGACCGTTCAGCAGGTTGCTCGCCAGGAGCGAGTCGAAGACGATGCCCCGCAGTTCGACGCCGGCCCGCTGCAGCACGAGCTGGTCGTACTTGAGGTTCTGGCCGGTCTTGGTGATGCGTTCGTCGGCGAGGACGCGTCCCAGGCGCTCGAGCTCCTCCTCTCCCAGCACCGGCGCGTCGGGCGGTGCCCGGAAGGGCAGGTAGTAGGCGGTGCGGGGCTCCCAGGACAGGCTGATGCCCACCAACTCGCAGCGCAGGGGATCCACGCCCGTGGTTTCGGTATCCACGGCGATGTGGTCCTGCGACCGGAGTGCCTTTGCGAGCGCGTCGAAGTCCTGCCGTGTCGTGACCGCGATGTAGTCCACGTCCTTGTGCGCCGGACCGTCGCCGTCCCGCAGCTGGTGGAGCAGGCTCTTGAAGCCGAGGTCTTCGAAGATGGCGGCGAGCCGGTCGGTGTCCGGCGTGGGCGCGGCGCACGCGGCCAGATCGAGCGTCACGGGGGTATCGGTGCGGATGGTGGCGAGCTCCTTGCTCAGCCGCGCCTGGTCGGCATGCGTTCGCAGTACTTCGCCGCGCTTTCCCTTGATCTCCTCGGCATGGTCGAGCAGCGCTTCGAGCGAGCCGTATCGGTCGATCAGCTGGGCGCCGATCTTGGCGCCGATGCCCGGTACGCCGGGGATGTTGTCGCTGCTGTCGCCCCACAGCCCCATGAGATCGGTCAGGCGCTCGGGGGAGACGCCTTTCTCCTTCTCGAAGTCGGCTGCGGTCAGGAAGCGGTCCTTCTGCGCGTCGTACATGCGCACATGGTCCCCCAGAAGCTGGCCGCAATCCTTGTCGCCGGTCACCAGCACCACCTGCACGCCTTCCGCCACAGCCTGCGCGGCAAGCGTCCCCAGGACGTCGTCCGCTTCGAATCCTGCCAGCTCGAAGACGGGGATCCCGTAGGCGTGCACGATCTCGTGGATGATCGGCACCTGCTGGTGGAGTTCGGGGGGCGTGGGCTTGCGGGTCGCCTTGTACGCGGCAAACCGGTCGTGACGAAATGTCTTCCCCGGCGCGTCGAATGCCGCGGCGATATAATCGGGCTTCTGGCGTTTGAGGACATCCAGCAGCATGCGGGTGAAGCCGAACGCGGCGCCCGTCGGGCGTCCGTCGGGCGCGGACAACCCTTCCACGGCGTAGAACGCCCGGAAGATGTGCGCGTGACCATCGATCAGATACAGTTGCTTTGCCATGAATGCACGGTCCCGGGAGGTCTGACAGTCCTCGCGATTTCGAGGGTCCCGGCGCAACGTTGGCGATGAAGGAGTCTGTCAGCGCATAGCAGCGGGCCAGATGAGAGCGTCTCTTCCAATGCGCGGTCGTCGGGGGTTGGCGGCGGCGAGTTGCGAGCGTGCTGGTTCGAGACCGCTCAATCGGACGCAGGCAAACGAGTCAGATCGGTACGTCTGGAATTCTGCTGACGCTGCCTCTTGAATCGAACGAGGAAGGGAGCCGTTGCCTCATCCCACGCATCTTGGACGCGTGTGTTCACGCGTCCGACCCCTCTCCGTGTTGTCTGGGAACTCGAAGCGCCCGGCTCATGCGCTTCCATCATTAGGAACGTCCTAACTCTAGCTTACCCGGGCGAGCGTGTCAAGCATTTCTTTGCCTCGGCCGGGAATTTTCCTACAATCACAGGACGTGCGATTCGGGGCCCGCGAAGCGGGTTGAAGGGGATGCGGACATGAGCGATTCTCGTTACCGTAGACGGCGTTGGATCGGGTTGGCCGCGGGCGGGCTGCTGCTGGCGGGGCTCGCGGTGCTGGGCACGCTCCGGTACGCGTCCCCGCAGAGCCACAGGTTCGCCTATCTCTTTCAGTGCTATCTGCACCCGGGCTACGCGGCGGGCGCCATTCCCCCGCCCGACGGGTACACCGGCCGGTGGACGTACTGGCGCCGCGACGGCACTGCCTGGCGCGAGGCCAGCTTCGAGAACGGTGTCCTGCACGGCAGGGGCCGGGAGTGGGCTGCTTCCGGCGCGCTCGTGCACGAACGCCACTGGCAGAACGGCCGGCGCCACGGCCCTTGGACCTGGTGGAACGGTGACGGAGAGAAACGCTTTGAGATGGCCTATACGGACGGCGAGACGGACGGGACCGTCCGCGCCTGGGATGCCGACGGTCGGCTCGTGGCCGAGGCCGCGTACCAGGACGGGGTGTTTCGCAAGCAGAACGGGACTTTCGTCCAGCGGGTCGAGGGGCAGAAGCGTGCGGAGGAGACGTTTCGCAACGGCGAGTGGCACGGGCGGCGCATCCTGTGGGACGCCGACGGGCACAAGAAGCTCGAACAGAGCTGGAAGGACGGCGTCCCCCACGGCAAGTGCACGCGCTGGCAGGATGGCCGGAAGACCCTGGAAGAAACGTACAAGGACGGCAAGTGGCACGGCCTGCGCACCCAGTGGTACGGCAACGGCCGGAAGAAGATGGTGAAGCGCTGGAAGAACGGTGTGCCCCACGGCAAGGCCACGCGCTGGAATCGGGAGGGAACGGTCGTGTGGGCGGCCGAGTACCAGGAGGGCAGGCTTCTCCAGACGGACGGGACCGCCTCCGGGGATGACGCGCAAGAACCAGCCCAGCGTTGACCCGCGTGCCGCGGCGCGCCGCATCCAGAGCAACAACGCCGGATCGGACAATCCATGGCCCGACGCATCCTGCAGCTGATCACCGAACTGCGGCCCGGCGGTGCCGAACGCATCGTCTGCGAACTGGCCCGCGGCCTCGACCGGTCGCGTTTCGCGCCGCAGGCGGCCGCGCTCGACGGGCGGGGCGCCTATGCGGACCGCATCCGCAACGCGGGGGTGGAGGTCTTCGACCTCGACGCGCGGAGCCGGTGGGACGCGGGCGTGATCTGGCGCCTGCGCCGGCTGTTGCGCGAGCAATCGATCGACCTGCTCCACACGCATCTCGTGCATGCCGGCGTGATCGGCCGTCTGGCCGCGCGCCCGCTCGGGATTCCCGTGCTCGGCACCAGCCACATCGTGGAGCGCCGGCCCGTGTGGTGGCACTTCTGGCTCGATCGGTGGACGGGCCGCTGGTGCGAGAGGACCGTGTGCGTATCGGAAGCCGTGCGAGGCTTCCAGCAGGCCCGGACCAATCGACCGGCCGATTGCTTCACAATGATCCCCAATGGCGTGGATCTCGCGCGGTTCGCAGACCTCCCCACCCGGGACGAGGCGCGCGAACGCCTGCGGTTGCCGGCAGACGCATTCGTGGCCGGCGGTCTCGGGCGCTTCGACCGGCAGAAGGGCTTCGACGTCTTCCTGCGCGCTGCAGCCGCGTGCCGGGACGCCGGGGTCCATTTCGTGCTCGCCGGATACGGTGAGGAGGAAGAGCGCCTCCGCCGGCTCGCGGCCGTACTCGATCTCGCGCCGCGCCTGACGTTCGCGGGCTACCAGGAGGCGGCCGAAGCGTTCCTGCCGGCGCTCGACATCGCGGTCGTGCCGTCCCGCTGGGAAGGCTTCGGGCTTGTTCTCGCGGAGGCCATGGCCTGTGGCGTGCCGGTCGTGGCCTCGCGCGTGGATTCGCTCCCCGAACTCGCGGCGGACGGCCGGGAGGCGGTCTTCGTGGCGCCGGAGGATCCCGAGGCGCTGGCGGGAGCGATCCAGGAACTCGCGGGGGACCCCGCGCGGCGGAGCGCGCTCGCCGAGGCGGGCCGCGTACGCGCCCAGGCGTTCGGCCTGGAGCGCATGATCGCGGCCTACGAACGCTGCTATGGCGAAATGCTCGCCGCTGCTCAGCCGCTTCCGTAGGGGGCTTGAGCACGTCAGAGACAGGTCCGATCGTCGCCCGGTCCCGTTCGATCGGGTCGCCCGCGCGGCGGGCTTCGCCCGCAACCGAAGCGGTCGGAAGTCAGGCGTCAGAGGTCGGAAGCCGGAAGTTGTTTGTGATCATACACCATCCTTATTCCTCTGACCTCTGACCTCTGACCTCTTGCCCCCGCGGCCACGGAAGATGCCGCCTCCCCTCTCTTGTTTCTTTTGCGCCGCACCTTCCGGAGAAGGCCCTAAATCTTGGCCTGGTTCAATTCCGGGTAACACTCGGTGAGAGCAGTATGTAGTGTCTGTAAGAAAAGAGGCGCCTGTTCGCGCGCGCCTGTAATTTTCGCAAA
>CAZBZG010000116.1:0-8992 GCA_964496245.1 uncultured Planctomycetaceae bacterium
GTGGTGCAAGGAGCAGATTCGGAAAGGCTTTACAGATCGGCTGCAGGGACGAGGCTCCAAAGCCGAGTCGTTCTGAGCAGTCTCGCCCTTCTGGTGGTGTGGATGCTGGCCGCGTCGCCGTTGAACGGTTGCTGGTCTGGACGGCGTAGATAACCCGCCCGCCCCGTCTACGCCACGGTCTCGCCATCCATGCTGCCGATGTGGATGTCGAGCTCTTCGTGTCACTGAGCTTGGCGATGTCCTCGCCGTCCAGGAAGATCTCGCCCTCGGTGGGCCGGTCGAGACCGCCGACCATGTTGAAGAGCGTGCTCTTGCCGCTCCCGGACGGGCCCATGATCGAGAGGTACTCCCCGGAAAAATGTCGAGCGTGACGCCGCGCAAAGCCTGCGTCTCGACCGTCCCCATGGTGTAGGTCCGCTTGACGTCGCGCGTGGAGACGACCGTGTTCTTCGCGTCCGCTTCTTCCCCACCGTAGAGGAGCGCGTCTTTGACTTCGGACGGGACGGCTTCTGATGGCGTCGCGCTTGTCACGGTGCGCTTCCTTTCTTGGTCATACATGACTCGACAGCGCCACGGCCGGGATCATCCTGGCCGCGACGCGCGCGGGGTAAATGCCTGCGAGAATGGACAGCACCACGCCGACCACGGCGCACGCGCCGCCGTAGGCGAGCAACACGACGAGATGGCCGGTGTCCAGGAAGACCGTGCTCACCAGGCTCCCTAGGCCGAACCGGTAGGAGTAGGCCACGACGGGAAACGCCACACCCACGAGGGCTCCCAGGATCGATCCCACGCGCCCTATGATCGAGCTCTCGATCAAGAAGAGCTTGACCACGAAACTCGACAGGCTGCCCAGGCGCTTCATGGTTCCAATTTCGCGGAAGTGTTCGGTCACCGACATCAGCATGGCGTTGGCGATGCCGATGACCGTAATCAGCATGGAGATCGCCACGATCAGGATCGCTCGGTTGGCTTGTTTCTCGGTGCGCGCCTTCATGCGCTTCTGTTCTTCCGGACGCAGTTCGATGCCGAGATGGCGCAGCTGCAGGCCGGCCTCCTGCAGGCGCGCCGCGGCGGCCTCCGGAGGCTTCTCACAGACGAAGCACTTTTTGCCGTCGGCATGTTCCAGCAGCGCTTCCGACATCAGGTCTTCCCAGCCGGCCAGGCCGATGACCGCGTTGACGCCGGTCGCATCTGCGGGCGCCGCTGTCGGCAACCCCGGCAGGGGCGAGCGGTCGGGCGAGGCGAGCACCGAGATCTCGGCCTTGTACTCGGCACGCAGGGTCTGGAGGAAGGCGGTCTGGCTCTCGTCGGGCGTGCCCATCAGAACCAGAAAGCGCTTGTTCGCGAGCAGTCCGATCACGCCCTGCAGAGCCTTGATGGATCGGCCGATCTTCTGGAGCCGTTCGGCCTCCTCCTTCAGGAGCGCGGCCGGCGCGCATGCCTGGCTGCCGCCGGTGCGAGCAGCAGGGTCATCCCGCTGCCCACGCCCACGCCGATCCACGGGCCCACGATCTTGGAGGCGCGTTCGGCTGTGCCGGCGGCGGCTTCCATCTCCATCTTGGAGTCCATCTCGAGCACAGCCTGCTTCAGGCTGCGGAAGTACCAGCTCTGTCCCATGCCCCAGTTTTCATCACGGGAATGTTGTCCCCGCCCTGTCCGGAATTCCACACGAGCACCACGTACCCGCCGATGAGGATGGCCCCCAGCACCCCGAGCACGAGGCCCCAACGCACGCCGCGGGGACTGGCGTCCTCGGTTTCGGCCAGGTGAAGCATCTCCATCTGCGTGGGGGCGAAGAGTAGGAACTGGGCCACGGCCATGAAGCCGCCGGCCGCATAGGTCAGCAGCATGGTTTCGAGGGGAAAGACAGTGAGCCCGCCGAGCAGGAAGAAGATCAGGTAGGGGAAGTACGGCGTGAAGTAGGTCCACGGCGCGCCACACTCGGTGCGGATGCGCGAGGCCGAGAACCTGCAGAGGACCAGGAATGCGAAGAAGATGAGGGAGTTCGCGGCGCCCACGCGGAAGACGGGCTTGCGGTAGAGCGGACGCACGATGCGCCCGCCTTCCTCCTTCTCTTCGATGAGGAGGCGCGGCAGCACGACGAGCGGGAAACTGAACCGCTCGTTCTCGGACCATTGCTTGCGGAAGATGATCCCGATGCCCAGCAGCCCCAGGAACATGGCCACCACGATGCTCCACCAGTAGAAGAGCGGCTGGGCCCACTGGTCCCAGGGGATGTAGCCTTTGAGGGTATACCAGATGCCGGCGGGCGACGCGAGATTGTCCCGGCCGCACGAGCAGGGCGTCCCGCTGATTGTCGGGGAGGCCGATCCCGCGGTGGGCGAGGCCCAGCATGCCGTTCTATTGCGGATACTGGCCGGTGAGGAGCCCCGAACGGCTCGGGCTGCAGGTCGGTCCCACACAGAAGCACTGCCGGAAGAGCACGCCTTGCTCGGCCAGACGCTGCAGATTGGGCGTGGGGACGGCGTGGCCGTAGGGCTGGATGCTGCGGCCCGTGTCGTGGCTGTGGATGTACAAGATGTTCGGCTGGTCCATGAGGGCTGCTCCTCGCTTCCGGGGTGGCTGCATTGCGGTGAAGAAGCCGATGGCGCCCCGGGCCGGCGCATTCTAGCAGAAGCCGGCAATCGTCGCAAAGCCGCGCAGTGGACGGAGACCGACAGGCTGCTCCTTCCTCGCCAGGCCCCGGTACGGGGGGTGCCGCTTGTCGCTTCCCTCTACCCCTTTGCGGCTCCTTGATTTCCACCGATCATTTTTGTAAGCTGGATGCCATTCAGGCTCCTGAGGATGCAAAACGAGCCCCCATGGCACTCCTGCGCTTCTTGCGGATTCCCGGCGTGTTCACCGCGTGGGCTGACGTGCTCGCGGGGTACCTGCTCGTCCGCTTTGCGGGCGCGGGCGAGGGGGACATTCAGAGCCTGCCGTTCGTTCTGGCTGCGAGCGCTTCGCTCTACATGGCCGGCATGGCGTGGAACGATGTCTTTGACGCGGACGAGGACCGCCGCACCCGCCCCGAACGTCCCATCCCCGCAGGTCTCATCCGCCCGAGCACGGGGTTCCTCCTCTCCGCGCTGCTGTCCGTCAGGCCTGCTCCTGGCCATGACCGCGGGCTACCAGAGCTTTGTGGTCGCCGGTCTGTTGCTGGCCCTGATCCTGCTCTACGACGCCGGGGCCAAGCGGGTCGAGGTTCTCGGTCCCACGCTCATGGGTGCGTGCCGGGGGCTCAACCTGCTCCTGGGAATGACCGTACACGCCCAGGCGCAGCTCCTCCTGGGGTCGTCCTGGTTCTATCTGCCGCCCCTGCTCCTGGCTGGCTACACCGTGATCCTGACCGTGGTCGCAAGCCTCGAGACGCCGGCACCGGTTGGGGAAGAAGCCCCCACCGACGGGCGCCCGGCGGGAGCCGGACCGTCGGGGCTTCCTGCAGGCGGCGTGGGGTCCGGACCCAGTTCGGGAACGGACATCGCCCGGCCGCTCGCCGCCGGTCTGCTCGGACTCGGTGCCGCAGGATTGCTCCTGGTGCCCTTGATCGCTATGGCGGTCCTGCCGGGTGCGCCGCTGGCGCTCGTCCTCTTCCTGCTGCTCGACCTCATGCTGATCGGTCCGGGCATCCGGGCAGTGCGCACACAATCGCCCGCCGCTGTGCGCGCGTTCGTCGGCACGGCCATCGTCGGCATGGTGCTTCTGGACGCTGGTTTCGTGGCCAGCCTGACGAGTCCGTCCGGAGGAACCGGGTCGATGTTCGGCTTCGACCTTCCCCCACACCAGGAGCTGGCGGGCGTCGTGCTGGTCGCGGCCATGGCGTTGCCGGCCCTGTTCCTCCGCCGCCGGATCGCTGTGACGTGATGATGCTCTGCTGCTGATCGGGCTGGAGACCGCGGTCATGTCCGCACAGAAGGCTGCACTGCTGGACATCCGATTCCCCGCCTGGTGGGGGTGGCTGGCCGTGGGCACGGCTGCTTCCATCCCGTTGGTGGACGTCGGGAGCGACGCGTTCGCGCTCGCGTTTCTCGAGAAGCGCCAGCTGCACGTGGCTCTCTTCGATCCCCTGGTCTGGGGGGCGGCTGCAATGCTGGCAGGCCTGGTCCTCGTCCGGCGCGATGTGCGCGCCTGCGCCGCCGCTCTCGCGAAAGAGTGGCTCGTCTGCGTGTGGCCGGCGTTGCTCCTGCTCCTCGTCAGCGCGATCAGCCTCACGCAGATCCGCGCATTCGACGCCAAGGCCCTCAAGCTCGTGGCCAAGCACGCCATCCAGTGGACCGAGTATCTCGTCGTGGCCCCCCTGGTCTTTCTGCCGCTCCTGTTGCGGCGGCCGTGGCGCGGCCGGCTCTTCTGGGGGCTGTGCATCACCACCACCCTGGCCGTGGTTTCCGTGGCCCTGCGTACGCCGCTCGGCAAGGTCTTCGCGGGAGAGATCCATCCGTACCGGGTCGGCGGGCTGCTCGGCAATCGCAATACCTACGGATGCTTCATGGCCGTGGGCCTCTGTTTGCTGGCCGGGTGGGCGCACGAGGAGAGCCGCGTTCAGCGGAACGATCCGGGGCGCGTGCGGTGGCTTCTCATCCCTGCGGCCTTGCTGCCGCTGCTCGCCGTCTATCCCTGCCTGGCGGCCGGCCCGCTCGTGGGACTGCTCGCGGGGCTCACGGTCACCTACGTGGCCGGCCGACGGGCCGGCGTCCTGATTCCCTTCGTGCTGGTGGGCTTCCTGCTGCTTGTCGATGGCGGTGAGCACCGCGCGAAACGCATGCGCGTGCTCGCCAATTCGATCCAGACGTTCCGGCCCCACAAGCGGCCTGGAGAGCTCATGAAGCGCAGCCGGCCAACCATGCGGGCGCTCCGTTGGGCGGCCAATACGAACATGATCCGCGAGCATCCTCTGCTGGGCGTGGGCTGGGGACAGTACCAGCGGCATGTGGGGGAGTACTACGGCGATCTGCCTGTGCCCGAGGGATCGACGGATCGCGTGGAGCTCTATGACCTGGAGACGCACGAGGAGCTCTCCTTCTCGTGGTTCTACGTGACAGCCGGCGAAAGCGGACTGCTGGGCCTCTCTGCCGTGTTCGTTTTGCTTGCCGCGTGCATGGCGCGGGCGCTGGGTGCGCATGGTGCGGTGCGCTGTTTGGGAGCGCCGGGCGTGCTGGGAGCGGCTGTGGCCCTGCTCGTCGTCGGCCTCTGGACCGATCCGCTCACCCGGGGCGTGGGCCCGCTTGTGGGGTTGCTCGTCGCCATGAGTGCTGTGCCGGGCGAGGCCGGCATGGAGGCCGGCGCCGAAGCTTCGGACCTGTCGAGCGGCGATGCGCCGAGCCCGGTCGAGGCGGCGGCGGCTGCCGTCCGAACGGACAGCGGGCCCGATGTCGAGGAGAAGACATGAATCGTTCATGGAGATGCCTGGTGATCGTATGCGCCTGTTGCGCCGTGCCCCTGCATGCCCAGGAAGTGATCGACATCCCGGGGGTCGTGGAGGAGGGCAAGGCCGCGGCGACCGGTTCGGCTGATGCGCCCGCCGCACGCGATGAAGCCCCTGCAGGCACGCCCGGGACCGCGGATCGTGCGAAGGGCACCGGCGGCGAACGCGCAGGGGAGGGTACCGGGGAGGTGCAGGAGATCATTCCCATGCCCGAGGCTGACGCGCTCCAGCGCTCTGCCGTCCCCCAGAGCGGGGCGGCAGCCTCCCGTGCGGGCCGGGCGCGGGCCACCCGGGCCCTGACCGCGCCCGTCGCAGGCAGCAGCCGATCCAAGCAGGTCTCGCTGGACGATCCGATCGCCTCGTTCGGGGGCGAGACCATCACGCGCGCTCAGCTCTATCATGCCATGGCCGAAGTCCACGGCCGCGACGTGTTCGCGCGTTTGGTCAACCGCGCATTGCTACGCGCAGAGCTGGAGCGCCGCAACATCGCGATCGGCTCCGAGGAGATCGAGGCTGCGTTCCGGGAGCATCTCGAGCAGTTCACCCAGGGGGCGAAGGACGAGGTCAGTCCGACCGATCTTCTCCGCTCGCATTTCGGACTCACGCCCGCCGAGTACAAGGAACAGATCGTATGGGTCGAACTCGCGCTCAAGCGCCTGGTCTCCCGCGAGCTGCACGTGACCGACGCGGATCTGTTCAACTACTACTGGGCCCACCGGAAGGAGTACACCCAGCCGGAGGAGGTGCGCGCGGGCCACATCCTGATCAGCCCCTACACCTATGTGAAGGCCGACAAGCGCGGGGCGCGCGCCGCCGGCGCGGCTGCGTGGCGCAAGGCCTTCCAGGCCGCGCTCCAGGTCCAGGAGAAGCTGCGTGCGGGCGCCGAGTTCCAGGCGCTGGCCCGGCGCTTCTCGCAGGATAAGAGCACAGCGGCCCGCGGCGGCGACGTGGGATTCTTCCCGCGCAAGGTCATGCTCAAGCCCTTCGAAGACGCTGCGTTCGGTCTCAAGAAGGGGGAGATCTCCGAGCTCGTCAAGACACCGCTCGGTTACCATCTCATTCGCGTGACCGACCGCACCGCCGAACGACTCCGCCCCTTCAACCAGGTCAAGGAGCAGGTCCGCGCCGATTACGAGGAGTACCTGACGCGCAGCCACTCGAGCCAGCTCCTGCAGCGGCTCCGGCGCAGGGCCTTGGAGACGGGGCGCCTCAAGATCCTGGATCCCGCCTTGCAACCGGACGTGCGGGGTCGGTGACAGCCACGGGGCGAGGGCCGGACGTTTGCGGTGCAGACCGAAGTAGGGACGGCTTCGGTCGCGGGCACGGTGTTCACCGTCCAGGTGGAGGAGAAGGAGATGAAGATGAAACAGATGACAGTGCGTGTGTTGGCTGGTGCCGTGCTCGTGGCAGCGGCCGCAGGCGGGCAGGAACGGCTCCATGCCCAGGAGGCGCACGTGGAGGCGCGCGTCGACTTCGATGGTATCCAGGGGACACGCGGCCGGGGCCAGCTCAAGGGACCCGAGACCCCGGCGCAGAAGGAACTGCGCGCGCTCCGTCTTCAGCAGGCTTTCCTGCAGGACCGGCAGGAGGCGCTGCAGAACGAGGCCCTGCAGGAAGCCGAAGTGGCCAAGGCCATGGAAGCGTCCCAGCAGGCCACGATCGCCTTCTACGAGAAGCTCGAAGCCCATCCCGACTACCAGGCCCTCCAGAAGCAGCAGGAGGAACTCAACCAGCAGCGCAAGAAGCTGTACGTGAAGATGCGGGGCAAGGACCGGCAGGCCAGGCAGGAGGTCCGCGCCGAGGTCCACGAGATGCACAATGACATCCGGACCGTGAGCAGCAAGATCAACCGGTTCCCGGAGACCGATCCCGAACTCGCCAAGCTCAAGAAGGCCAAGCAGGAAGCGGCCCTCGCGTTCCTCGCCAAACTCGAGGCGAAGCTGAACGAAGACGAGGAGTACGTTGTGCTCGACAAGCGGCTGGAGACGCTGCAGGAGACCCTCCAGCTCGTGCAGCGGGATTCCTGGCGCGAGCGGCGCGAAGAGATGAAGAAGAAAGCGCAAGAGCAGGGCCAGGAGGAGACGCCGGCCAAGCCGAAGCCTGTGGAGACCTTCTAGCCGGACGCGCGGCAACGGGTCGACGATTCCCGTCCGTTCTCACCAAGCTGCACGGCCCCCTCTGTCCGGAGGGGCCGTGCCATTTCACAGCCACAGCAGGTGTGTCAGCCGTCGGGACAGGGCGGTGCGCGTACCTGTCTCACGCCATGCGTCTGCCGGATGCATGCAGGCGCGAGACACCGCGGATGCGGCGGGTTGCCACCACGTAACGCGTTCTTCCGGCGCAGGTTGTGGCTCCTCGCGTACATGCCGGCCCAGCAGGACGTCCCGGCACGGGGATTGCATTGCTCCCGCTGGACCGCGCTGGAAGGGCCCTGCCGATCACCCGAGCACCAGGAGATGGCCATGAATCTTCCGAGGGCCGAGGAGATCGCCCGCCTTCCGCTGGACGGGGGTGCAGCGTTCAATCGTCTCATCCACGAGAGCAGCCCCTATCTCCTGCAGTACGCGCGCAATCCCGTGGATTGGTTCCCCTGGGAAGCGGAGGCTTTCGCCAAGGCGAAGCGCGAGGACAAGCCCGTCTTCCTCTCCATCGGCTACAGCACCTGCTGCGCCGGTTCCGCGAAGGCCAAGCCGGCCTCCCGGCCGTGCTCGACGACTATGCATTCCTCGTCTGGGGGTTGCTGGAGCTCTACGAAGCGGCTTTCGATGCCGAGCACCTGATGGCGGCCATTGTGTTGCACGAACGGATGCGCGCGGACTTCCGTGACGAGCAGAGCGGCGGTTTCTTCCTGACGGCGGACAATTCCGAAGAGCTTCTCTTTCGCGCCAAGGAGATCTACGACGGCGCCATTCCGTCAGGCAACAACGTGGCTGTGTGGAATGCGCTGCGCTTGGGGCGCATGACCGGGGAAGCGGCCTACGAAGAGGAGACCGAGACCGCCCTGCGCGCCTTTGCCCACCAGGTCGACAGGTCTCCACTCGGCTCCACGCAGCTGCTCGTGGCCCTGGACTTCGCACTCGGGCCCACCCGGGAGATCGCAATCACCGGCCCACAAGAGGCCGAGGACACTCGCGCGCTTGTGCAGGCCGTGCGTGAGCTCTACCTCCCGCGCGCCGTACTGCTGCTGCGGCCGACCGATCAGACGGACCCGCCCGTCACAAAGCTCGCGCCGTTCACGCAGGATCAGACCGCGCAACAGGGTCGCGCAGCCGCGTACGTCTGCCGGGACCAGGCCTGCGAAGAGCCGGTGACCGATCCGGATGTCCTGAGGCGGAGGCTGCAAGCGCGCTGATCGAACCGTCCGCCCAAGGAGCGCGCCGCACGGGTCGGAGTTGGTGTTGCGGCCGTCCGTCGCGGCCGCCTTCCGAGAGCGGGCGCCCGCGATCCGCGCCGGGGGCGGAAGAGACGGATGGGCGGCGCCTGCGACCATTTGCGCTTGCGTTGGACCTGAAAATGCCGTATACCCTACGGGGGCGTTGAGGGGCGTAGGGGCTCAGGGGGCGACGA
>CAZBZG010000116.1:9002-13131 GCA_964496245.1 uncultured Planctomycetaceae bacterium
ACCGATGGCCGCATCGGGTGGCACCTCCAACCTCATCCAGCTGCAGGCCCGCTGGCGGGTGCAGGAGAAAGACGGCATTTCGCGGCGGGACGCGCTGCTCACGCGTCTGCGCGCATCCGGAGATGCCGTGCGGAACGTGGAGAAGGACCTGCGCGGCATTCCCCTGGTCCAGGAGGATCTGTCCGGCATGGACTTCTCGCGCTGCGACCTCCGCGGCGCAGACCTGACCGGTGCGCAACTCGCCGATGCCCAGTTCTCCTGGGCCCAGATGCAGGGCGCGAGCCTCAACGGGGCGCAGATCGACCGGTGTCAGTTCCTGGGCGCTGACCTGACCGAAGCCAATCTCAACGAGTGCAGAGGCGCGCGTGTCTCGTTTGGCGCGAGCACTCTGGCCAAGGCCACGCTCTTCGGCGCGGTGCTCCAGGAGAGCACTTGCAGCAAGGCCAAGCTGCCCGGGGCGGACCTGCGCACGGCCGTGCTGGCGGGCTCGCGCCTGCGCGAAACGGATCTGCGCGGCGCCAGTCTGGCGGAAGCGGATCTCCAGTCCGTGGACCTCACGGACGCTCGGATCGACGGCGCGCATCTGGATGGCGCCGATCTACAGGAAGCCAGTCTGCGCGGCATCAAGGGATACCTCAAGGCGTCGTGGGTCAGCACGGACATCCGGCACGTGGACTTTTGCGGTGCGTACCTGGTGCGCCGCCACATCATGGACGAGAACTATCTGCACGAATTCCGCAACCGCGGCACGCAGTATGAAGTCCTCTACCAGCTCTGGAAGCTGACCTCGGACTGTGGTCGCAGCCTGACGCGCTGGGGGCTGTTCATCCTGGCCATCGCGCTGGTCTTCGCTGGCCTGTATTCTCTGGTCGCGATCGACTACGGCGACTACCCGTCGGCGCTCTCGCCCTTCTACTTCAGCATCGTGACCCTGACGACGCTGGGGTATGGGGATGTGCTGCCGGCGTCGACCGCCGCCCAGGTCCTGGTCATCATCGAAGTGACCTCCGGCTACGTGGCGCTGGGAGGCATGCTCAGCATCTTCGCCAACAAGATGGCCCGACGAGCGGAGTGACGAGGGGCAGGAGCGGCGCGCTCCCGCACGCACGCGAGACCGAAGGGATTCGCATGTTTGGTTTTCTGCTGCGCCGCAAGACCGACCCCAAGGGGAACCTGAAGAAGGTCCTGGGCGAGTTCGAACTGCCCACCTTTCCGAATGTGGTTATGGAGACGCTGGAGAAGATCCGCGATCCCGCTTCCAATGCCGATGCGATCGCCAAGGTGCTCTCCACAGACCCCGGTCTGTCGGTCAAGGTGCTCAAGACCGTGAACTCGGCGGCCTTCTCGGCCAGCCGCAAGATCGACGACATCAAGCAGGCGGTGGCGCTCATGGGCATGTCCAGCCTGGAGACGCTCATCCTCTCGATCTCCGCGGGCAGCCTGCTGCCCAAGGCCGATTCCTCGGCCTGCGACGAGCGGGAGTTCTGGCGCGCGGCCGTGCTGCGGGCCACGCTCGGGCGGTCGCTGGCCGACCTCATGTGCCCGGCGAACCGCTTCGAATGCTTCACAGCCGGCCTCCTGCAGGACATGGCGCTGCCCTTCCTGGCCAAGCAGCGGCCCAAAGAGTACCGGTCCCTGCTCGAGGCCTGGCGCAGGGGCAGCGGCAACCTCGCGGCCATGGAGCGCGAGAAGTTCGCGTGGGATCACCCCGAGATCGCCACCTGGCTCTGCAACGAATGGGGCCTGCCCGAACGGCTCGCCGTGCTCGTGGGACGCCACCACGGCACGAACGCCGACCTCGAGGGCGCGGTGCCGGCGCCCGTGCTGCTGGTCTCGTGCATCCGCGACAATCCCGAGAACGACGGCGTGGGGCAACTCGTGCGGCTCGCCACCCTCAAGTGCGGCATCTCGCAGGAACGCATGCAACAGGTGGTGCGCGAGAGCCGCACGGCGGCCGATGAACTGATGGAGTTGATGGTCGACTGAGGCGGGTTCCAGGGAGGAGCCCCGCGTCCTCCTCTCCTGCCGTCGCTCTCCAAGCGCGCGGTCGGGAAGGGGCGGGCGGCTGTGGAGTTGCTTCAGCGGAACTTGCCGTAGTCCCAGTAGAGGTTCTCGGCTTGGGGGGCTTCCTCGCGGGGCGTCACGCCCTGCGGGTGGGCGCGGGCGGCCGAGTGGGCGAACCGGTCGTAGGTTTCGAATGCCGCGCTACCGTCCGCGGGATCGGTGGAACCTGCCTGCGGGGCCGAGCGGTCCGACGCGTCCGGCGCGTCCGGCGCGCGTGACTCGGACCAGTCCGGGAACCGGCCGCGCCGAGCAGGCGCGCTAGGCTGTGCCGGAGAGCTCTGCCCGCCGACGGGGGGGCGGCTGCCGTAGTCCGGCTGGAGGTAGGCGCCGCGTCCCTGGGGCGGCCGCTCTGCGGGGCGGCCCGGATGCTCCTCCAGCGGGCCCGGGGCCGGGCGCAATTCCCGGGCCTGCGGCCGGCCGCCACGCGGTGCGGGCTGGAGCAGGCCCTGCTCTTCCATGGCGTCGAGCTGCCGCAGATAGGCGCGGGCCCACTGCTGCCACGTGCGCAGGTCCACTTTCATCTCGGTGTAACGTTCATACGTATCGCGCGCGTCTTCTTCCGCGGGCGTGCCTTCCCGGTGCATGACGTCGTCCAGGCTGGGCGTGGGCGTGTGGAAGCTGAGCACTTTGCTCCAGTACATGCGCGCGCCCACCGCGTCCTGGTTGAGGAAGTAGCAGATCTCGCCGATCCGGAAGTAGGTGCCCGCGCACTGGGCGAGGCGCCTCTGCCGTTCGGCTTCCTGGATGGCCCGGTTGTAGTTCTTGAGCGCGTTGTGCTTGGCTTGGACCGCCTTGGCAAGGTCCTGGTCGTCGAGCGCGTCCCGGAAGAGGTGGAAGCTGCGGGCCTGGTGGATCTCGCCCGCGGTGTGGTGGTAGACGGGGTTGTGGGCGTCGACCGCGAGCGCCTTCTGAATGCAGCGGTCGGCCTTGTCGAAGGCGGCCAGTTCCTTGTACACCTGAGCCAGGTCGTTCCAGGCCTCGCCGAACGATTCATCGTGTTCGACTGCCGCGCGGTAGTAGCGCAACGAATCCTTGAGGCGCCCCTGGCGGACCAGGTTGCCCGCGTAGATGTAGTTCGTGTAGGCGTCGTAGGCTTCTGTGTAACTCTCCCATTTGTAACGCCCGAGGTTGGCGTCGTTAGCGTCCATCCAGGGAAACGGCTGGGGGGCAGCCGAGTCCGCGCGTGCGCGCGACGGCCGGGGCGGCCGATCGTCTCCCACGGGCGTCACGCGCACCGGCCGTGACGTCGTGGCAGATGCCACGTTGCCCGCCTTGTCGCGCGCGGTCACCTGGATCCAGAGGCGCCGGCTCTTCGTCGCAGGGACGGTCCAGTTCTTTTCTCCGTCGTTCTTCGTGGCCTGGTGAATGGTCGTCCAGGACCGTCCGCGATCGGTCGAATAGGCCAGCCGGATCGGCTGGTCCCCGAAGTTCTCGTCCGCGGCCTGCCACGTGATGGGCATGACTTCGCCCGTTGCAACGGTTTCGTGACCGCGCGGACGTACGAGACGGACGACCGGCTGCGTGGTGTCCACGATTACGCAGGCCTCGGGCGGATCCGCGGGGGCGGGCGGCTGGGGCTTGCCCGCATCGTCGCCGGCCCGCGAACGGAAGTAGTAGACGCCATCGGACGGCACCTGGACCCATCGGACGAACCGCGGCCCGTTGTCCGTCTCCTGCACGCGGCAGGAACCCACCATACGCCAGCTGTCGCCTTTGCGGCGGGTGATGAAGAGATCCGCAGTGCGCGCGTCGTGACTCGTCGTGTCCTTGGGCGCGAGCGTGATCTCGAAGCGGTGGCTGCGCACGGCCTGCTGGCGCAGATCCGTGGCCGAAGCCCGCCCACCGAGGCTGAAAACCAGGCAGGCGCCGAGCAGGACGCGTTGGCAGGACAAGGGATGGCCTCCCGTGCGGGTCGTCGTTGCGAGTTCCTCTTCCAGCTGTCGCAGGGCGGGAAGAGGACACGCCACCCCCATTATCGGCCATTCGGGGTTGCCGAACGCACCAAAAAGCGGCGTGGTTCAAGAACCCGCGGGTCCGGGTCACACATGGGACGCGGAGCGGTATG
>CAZBZG010000117.1:0-13085 GCA_964496245.1 uncultured Planctomycetaceae bacterium
GGGTGTTCGGTGAGGATCTCATAGAAGGCGTTCGCCGCCCGCTGCTCATCGCCCGCCTGATAGAGGCTCATGGCTCGTCGGTAGCGCGCCCGCGGCACCAGCGCATGCTTGGGAAACGTCTTCATGAGCTGTTCGTAGCGGCCGACGGCTCTGCGATAGTGTTTCTCGCTGGCGTCGTACCACGCGAGCCAGTAGAGCGCTTCGGGCGCCGCTGTGCCGTTGGGGAATCGCTCCAACAGCTGGTCGTAGCATTTGCGCATGTTGGCGTACTGCTTCAGCCAGTAGTAGCAAACCGCCTGCTGGTGCAGGGCGTGTTCACGCAACTCGTCCGGGATGCGCTTCTCGTTCGAGAGCCGCACGTAGACCCGGACCGCAGCCTCGTACGTCTCCGCCTCCATGAGGGCCTGTCCCTGCCCGAGCAGGGCGTCGGAGAGGCGATCGTCATCGGGGAAGTGCTCGACGAAATAGGCGTACGCCTCCGCCGCCTTGGCGTGTTCCTTCAGGGCGCCGTAGGCATACGCCAGATCGTAGGCGGCCTCGCGTTCGTACGCGGCCCCTTCCTCGCGCACGGCCTCCAGACACGTGATCGCCCGCTTCCACTGCTTCCGCTGCGCGTAGGCCTTTGCGGCGATGTACTCCGGCTCCGCGCGCGAGGCCTTGGGAAAGGCCTTCCGGTAGGCATCGACCGCCTGCAGGACCTCCTCGATCCTCCCGGCGGCCAGCAGCGCCCAGGCGTACTTGCGCCGGGCGTCCTGCTCGTAGCGACCGCCCGACACGCTCCGAAAGGCCGCTTCGGCGGCGTCCGGATCGTCCAGCCTGAGCGACGTCAGGCCGAGGAGGTACTGGGCCTCGTCGTGCAGGGGTTGATGCTTGCCCTGCAGGACCGCGAGCGCGAGCGCCCGGGCGCCCGCGGAGTCGTTCTGGATGTATCGGATCCAGGCGAGTCCGCACCGCGCCTGGGCGCGAAGCCCCGCTTCGTGGGTCTTGTCCTTCATCAGATCGACGAAGCAGGAAGCCGCCTCCTCCAGCCGGCCGGCCACGCGCAGTTCCTCGCCTCGCCGGAGAACGGCATCGGGGCGGCGCGCGTGGTCGCCGTGTTGTTTGGCAAAGGCGGCAAAGAGCTCGGCCGCCTCCACGTGCGCTCCTTGCGCTGCGAGCACCTCCGCCCGCGCGAACAGCGCCTCTGCCGCCATTGGACCGCTCCGGACCTTCTCCAGGGCCGCCATCGCCTGGGGGTAGTGCTTGAGCGCGTACTCGGCCAAGCCGAGGTAGTAGTTGGCAGCCTGGGGGATTTCGGGATCCGCCCCCTTGTGGTTGACCAGCGGGGTCAGCGCCGCCACCGCGTGCGCGTGCCGTCCCAATTCGAAGAGGCAGCACCCGTAGCGCAGACGGGCCACGGGCGCCTTTTCGTGCTTGGAGTGTTCGGTCAGGTAGGTGTAGAAGTCCTGCGCGGCTTTGGCGTACTGCTCGCGCCGGAACTGCGCTTCGCCGCGCCAGAAGAGGCCCAGCGGCACGCGCGGATCCTCGGGAAACGCCTCGAGGAACTCGGTGAAGACGTCCACCGACTCTGGGAGGAGTCCACGCGCCAGCAGCCCGCGCGCGAACTCGAACTGCTGGGTCGACTCGGCGAACGGCTCGGTGCCGGTCGGCTCGGCGGCGGGTTTCGGTTCGTCCGGGGCATCTCCGGCCGGCGCCTGGAAACCGAGCGCGCAGACGAAGGCGCCGAAAATGGCGAGCCTACTCCACATCGGCCCCATCCATCTCTTCCTGAGAGAGCGTGCTGAAGAAGACGCGACGGACACGGGCATGCCGGCAGATGTCCATGACGCGGACGACATGCCTGTGATCGCAGGCACCATCGGCGCGGATGATCACCCCCGGGTTGCCGCCCGAGGCATCGGCGAACTCGGTCAGGGTCTGAAGCCGCCGCTCCAGATACGCGGGGCTCCGCTCCTTGCGATACAGAAAGATCTTTCCCTCCGCGTTCAAGTCTACCACGATATCGCGCATGGAGCGCTTGGGTTCCGCGCCCGCGCTGGCCTCCGGCAGTTCGATGTCCAGCAACCGCTCGTGCTGCTGGACTGCATAGGTGGCCACGAAGAAGACGAGCAGGATGAACACGATGTCGATCATGGGCGCGATCTGGAATCGGGCTTCCGATTCTTCGCGGCCGAAAAAGTGCATCGAGGTTCTCCCGTGGCAGAGGGGCGCAACCGACCGGGGAAGGCATCGCAGGCAATGCCGACGCCACGCGGAGAGAGCGGGACCGGATTACTTCATCTCGCCGATGGCGGCCACGACCTCCTCCGAAGCGATCTCCACCTCATCGGAGATGCGTCCCACGCGCGACAGGCATAGGTAGTAGACCCCCATCACGGGAATGCCGACGAGCAACCCCATCGCGGTCGTGCTCATGGCCTGCCCAATGGCACTCGACATCATCAATGTCTTCGATCCCTGCTCGATCTCCTCGGCCCCCATGACTTGAAAGGCGCGCATCAGCCCCAGCACGGTTCCCAGAAGCCCCAGCATGGGGGAGAGCACGCCGATGTTGGCGAGATAGGTGGCCTCCTGCCGCAGGCCGCCGATCACGCGTCGGCCGGCTCCCTCCACGGCCTGGTGAATGCGTTCGACCGGGTGATCGTGGAGCTTCAGTCCCGGCAGGATCGCGCGGGCAAACAGGGCCGGACTCTCCTCGGCACGCCGCTGGGCCGCCTCGAAATCCCGGGAGGCGACATCGTCCAGCAGATGCCGCAGCAAGGGGCCGGGAACCACGAGGCTCGAGCGCGTGGAAAGGAGCAGGTGAAAGCAGAGAAAGAGCGCCAGGAACGCCAGCACCGCAAAGATCACGGTGATGAGGGGGCTGCAGGCATAGCCCCAGACGAGCATATCGAGAAACGTGGTGCCCTCGGACGGGCCTTCGGCCTCGGCCGCCCGGCCGACGTCGCCCGCAAGGAACATCACCACGAACCCCACGAATCCCAGGCCTCGGTGCAGCACAACCTGCTCCTGGATGCAGCAGACCCCCAGCGTTGTCCTCTCACTGCCAATGGTAGGGAGCGGCCCAAACGTGTCAAGAGAGAAGTGGATGAGCGCCGCCCCGTGTCCGCCGCAAGACCCGCCCCCTCCGGCGGACCGGGGAAGCAGAGCGGCGCCTGCTCGCTCGGCTTCCCGGACGCCCGGCTTGCCTCGGAACGGTCAAACGCTATGATGGTGGGGGCCGGACGGTCCAACCGCCCGCAGGATCGGCCACGTCCGGAGAAGCGGCGCTGGCGGGAGGCGCGGGCAGCCGGAGGAGAGGACCATGGAGACCTGGATCACAGGCATCGGCATCGTCTCCCCGTACGGAGTCGGACGCGAGATCTTCTGGAACGGCGTCCGCAACGGCATAGACGCCCTGCGACCCATCCAGCGTTTCGATCCGTCCCCCTACCGGAACACACTGGGCGGCGAAGTGCCCGACTTCCACGCGGGCGGCATGGAGCGTGCGGCCGCGTTCGCCGTACAGGCTGCGCGCGAAGCCGCGGAGGATGCGCGTCTGGACGCCAGCGAATCCTCCCTCGGGCTGATCCTGGCCACCAATTTCGGCGGCACGGAATGCGCCGAAGCCGCGTTCCGCGCCCGCGCGCTGCAGGAGCCCGCTTCCCCTGACCTCTCCGCCTACCTGCCCACGCACACGCTCGCTGCCGTGCGAGAGGCGCTCTCGCTCGCCGGCCCCGAAGCCGCGCTGAGCCTCTCGTGCGCCAGCGGGGCCGCAGCGCTCGCCACGGCCCTCGAATGGATCCGGGCGGGCCGTGCGGCCCTGGCGCTGGCCGGCGGATTCGACGAACTCGCCGAATCCACGGTCGCCGGCCTGTCGGCGCTGCGCGCCATCTCCAAGGATACGATCCGCCCGTTCGACAAGAACCGATCCGGGACGATCTTCTCCGAAGGGGCAGGCGTGTTCGTCGTCGAATCCGCGGAGCACGCCCGGGCGCGCGGGGCCCGGCCCTATTGCCGGCTGGCAGGCCGCGGCGTCAACAACGATGCCTTTCACATGACCGCCCCGGAGAAAACCGGCCGCGGCATCGCCGCCGTCATGCGGATGGCGATGGACGATGCCGCGGTGGAGCCGCAGAGCATCGCGCATCTCAACTGCCACGGCACGGGAACGCGGTACAACGATCAGATCGAAACCCTTGCCATCAAGGAGGTCTTCGGCGCACATGCGGGCCGCCTCGTGCTCACGGCCAACAAGAGTCTCTTCGGACATGCCATGGGCGCGGCCGGCGCGCTGGAAGCCGCGGCCACGTGTCTCTCCATCCGGGACAGCGTGGTGCCGCCCACCATCCACTGCAAGGAGCGGGATCCGGACCTCGACCTCGATGTCTGCTTCGACCGCGCCCGGCCCATGGACATTCCCCTGGCCATGACCAACTCCTATGGGTTGGGCGGTACCAACGCCTCGCTGATCCTCATGCGCTAGGGCTTGAGGCCTTGCTGCTGGCGACGCGGAGCGCGCATCCTCCGCCCGGGTCACGCAATGACACGGTTCGCGCGGGCGCCGTCATGCCGCTGCCGGGCCTGCCAGGTTGGCTGAACCAACGCCGCGTCTCCAGCGCTCTCGCAGAAGGAAGAGATGCGGCCAGGAAGACAAGCGTGAGCCCAGGGAGCCCCCATGAAGCCAGGCGCGCCAACGCCGCGAAACGCCCGCCCGCGCCTGCGGGATCTCTCGCTCGGCACGGACTTCCTCCGCCGACTCGAGAGTCTCACCGTGGCCGCCGGCCGGCTTCTCGCCACCGGCGGCATCGCCACGCGGGCGGGCACCGTGCGCGGCGGACGCGTCGAGTTCCTCGAGCACCGCGGCTACGTGGAAGGCGACGACGTTCGCGACCTCGACTGGAACGTCTACGGACGCCTGAACGAACTCTTCGTCAAGGTCTTCGGCGCCGAACGCGAGAAGCGCGTGCACATCCTGCTCGACCTCTCGCCCAGCATGGGAGCCGTGCCCGGCAAGGAGCTCTTCGCCTGCCGCCTGGCCTCGGCCCTCGCCCACGTGGCCCTGGCCGGCGGCGACACGGTCGAACTCCTCCCCACGGGGGCGGGCTCTCCCCCGCCTGCCCGGAAGGGCCTGCGCGCGTCCCGCGAACTCATCGGCTTCCTCGAGCGCCAGCCGCCGGGCGGGCCAGTCGACTGGGCGACCGAGGTGGAGCGCTTCACGGCCGAGCGCCGTCTACCCGGCGCCACGGTGGTGATCAGCGACTTCTGGACGGAGGGAGCCGTCCAGGCACTCGCCGCGCTTCCCCGACACCGTCAGGAGGTGAGCCTGCTCCATACCTTGACGCCGGAGGAACTCCGCCCCCCGCTCGCGGGCAACCTCCGCCTCGAGGACGCGGAGACGGGCGAAGAGGTTTCCCTGGCGCTCGGCTCGCGCGATCTTGACGCCTACAGCCGCTCTGTGGAGAATCACATTACCACCTTGGCCGCCAGCGCGCGCCGGCACGGCATGCGGCACCTGCTCTGCCAGACCGATCGGCCATTCGAGCACACGGTGCTGATCTACCTCCGCCGGGGCGGCCTGCTGCGGTAGCGCATCCCAGCGGCCGGGAAGGCATCCGCGCCCGGGGGACCAGATGCGAAGGGACGACTCGATGAGCAACGCCATTCTGCTCTGCCGCTGCACGGACCGCACGGGCATCGTGGCCACCCTCACGAACTTCGTGGCTGAGTATAGGGGCAACATCATCGACCTCGATCAGCACTCGGACGAGGATTCGGGCCGCTTCTTCATGCGTCTCGTCTGGTCCATGGACGGATTCGCCCTCACCCACGAGGAACTGCCCGCCGCGCTCGACATCGTGGCCAAGAAATTCAACGACATGCACTGGGACCTCGCCTTCCACCACGAACGACCGCGCGTCGCCGTCCTCTGCTCGAAGACGCCGCACTGCCTGGCCGATCTCCTGCTGCGCCAGCAGATGGGAGAACTCGAGGGCGACATCGCCGTGGTGGTCAGCAATCACGAGACGCTCCGCTATATGGCCACCAGCCACGGGATCCCCTACGAATGCGTGCCGGTCACCAAGGAAACCAAGCCCGCCGCCGAGACCCGGCAGCAGGCGATTCTCAAGCAATACGACATCGACCTCGTGGTGCTCGCCCGCTACATGCAGATCCTGTCGCCCGACTTCGTCGGCCGGTGGTCCGGCCGGATCATCAATATCCACCACTCCTTCCTGCCCGCCTTTGCCGGCGCCAAGCCGTATCACCAGGCAAAGGCGCGCGGCGTCAAGGTCATCGGCGCCACCGCGCACTACGTCACTGCAGAGCTCGACCAGGGCCCCATCATCGCACAGGATGTGACGCGGGTCAGCCACAAGGACGCCGTGGCCGACATGATCCGCAAGGGGCGCGACCTCGAACGGCAGGTGCTGGCGCGCGCCGTCCGCCTGCACCTGGCCCGCCGCGTGCTGGTCGAGAGCAACCGCACCATCGTCTTCGCTTGATCCGCAGAAGAGGCA
This sequence comes from uncultured Planctomycetaceae bacterium, assembly GCA_964496245.1. Lineage (GTDB taxonomy): Bacteria > Planctomycetota > SZUA-567 > SZUA-567 > SZUA-567 > CAZBZG01. The sequence continues at coordinate 6,501 of CAZBZG010000117.1, forward strand.
CGACGGCGGGGCACGGCCAACGAAACCGGCCGTGGCACCCGGCGCGCTGCAGTCGCGTGGGGGGGCGGCCTCAACGCTTGCGCGCGCTGGCCAGCCAGTGCGGCATGGGCGGGGCGAGCGGCGTGACCGTGACCTCGCCGAATCCGGCCGCTTCCATCCACCCCCGGAGGTCGGCGTCGGAGAAGACCCAGCCGTGCGCGGTCGTCAGCGCCATGTTGACCGCGAAGAGCGCGGAGAACTTGGGCGCGGTGCGGCTCGGTTCGGTCATCATGTCCATCACGTAGACCGAACCGCCGGGACGGAGCGCGTCGCGAGCCCGCTTCAGGAGATCGGCGATGGCCTCCGGCGACTCCTGGTGGAGCATGCCGAAGAAGAGCACCGCGTCCAGTCCTGAGGGGAACGCGGTCGTGTGGTAGTCCCCCGCCAGCGTGGCCACCCGGTCCGCCATGCCCTGGTCTGCGATCAACTCCTTAGCCACGGCTACGACCGCGGGCAAGTCCAGGACCGTGCACGCGATCTCGGGATGCGCCTGCGCGATCAGCACCGAATAGGTGCCGGGCCCGCCACCCACGTCCAGGAGCTTCCGGCAGCCCGTGAGGTCGAGCTGGGGCACGACCGCCCGCCCGATGCCGAGCGCGCGGCTGTGCATGGAGAGCACAAAAGTACGCGTGCGTTCAGGGTCTTCGCCCAGATGCAGCGCAGGCTTCTCCACCGGCTCGCCCGTACGAGCCAGGTCGGCGAGGTTCCCCCAAGCGGCATACACGTCGCGGTTGTACCGGATGGCGTCCACGAGACTCCCGGGCGCTCCCGGCACCAGGAAGGCGCCCGCGGCATCCGTGTTCGCGTAGGCGCCGTCCTCCTTGCGGAGCAGCCCCACCGCCACGCAGGCGTCGAGCAGGAGGCGGCCGCCGCGCGCGTCCAGACCGAGCCGCCCGATCAGCGCCTCGGCATCGAGAGCCCCCGCTTCGGCGAGAGCCCCGAAAACGCCCAGTTCGGAGGCGGTGAAGAGCACGCACGAATCGTAGAACGCGCTGGCCATGTCGATGACGCGTTTCGGATCGGTCATGGTCTTCTCCCGGCCGTCAGCGCCGCTACTCCGCGCGCTGAGGCCCCTCCCGCACCGGCGGCGCAGATCCGCGCGGGATCCCGGGGGTCGATTCCGAGACAGTCGACGAAGCAGCCGTCCCGCTGTGCTCGCTGCTGTCGGCCGGCTTGATTTTGATGGCCGCGTGCACCACAAAGGGCGGCAGATCGATCGCCAGGCTGCCGTCCTCCTTGGGCATGAGGGGAAACGCCTGCACCACTTCCCCGCTCCAGCAGTCCCAGACCTCGACCTGGTAGAGCTGATCGTCCACTGCGTAGTCCGTGCCGGGGATGTTCAGCACGGCAAAGCGGACGCCTTCGTAACGGGCGCGGCCTTCCGGATCGGCGGGCATCACGTGGAGCTGCCGGTGATCGTAGACATAGGCGTAGAAATTACGGCCGTTGGCCAGAAGCAACGCGCTCAGTCGCCATCCCTCGCCTTTGCCGTGGGGGCCGAGGTCGAGAGGCCACCCCTCCTGCTGCCGCGGCTTCCAGGGCTTGCCCTTGCCCTTCTTCTTCGGACCCGGCCCGCGCCAGATGAGCTGGCCGGTATGGAAGGCGGGACGCGACGTGCCGCTGCCGCTGCGCTTGTCCTCGTCCTGGATGAATCGGCTGAAGGCCTGGTAGGCCTCGTAGTAGCCTTCGAGCTCGATGAGTTCGTACCACCAGTAGAACGGCACGCCCGCGGTACGACTCATCCAGCTCCACCACAGGCCGCCGTAGAGGTCTGCTTGCAGATTGGCCAGGGGCGCGGCATAGGCGAAGCCGCCGTACTCGGTCACCATGAAGGGCTTGCGCGCGCGCATCTTGGCGCAAAACTCCTCGGTCTTAACGAGCATGTCGACCAGGGTCTGGTGGGGATTGTGGTAGGCGTCGCACGTGGTGTAGTCGATGAAGGGCTGCTCGACCATGTGGCGGTCGATCACCGTGTAATCGCCCGAGTAGTGGGTGGTGATGATGTGGTCCCCATGGTCGTGCCGTTCGAGGTGCGCGATCATCTCCTGGTGCCACGACCGCACCGCCGGCGAGGCGTAGATGTTATGGTGCCGGCCCTTCTTGTGTCCGATCAGGTCCAGCTCGCTCCAGAGCTCCATGCCGTAGATGTGGGTCGACCATCCGTACCGGGCAGCGATGTACCGGAGCTTGTCGCGGTAGTAGTCCTTGGCGCGGCCGTCCAGGAAGAGCTGCGTGCTGTTGGCCAGGAACCCTCCGTCCCGCGCGTTCTGCTTGTTGTACGGGGAGCCTTCCCATTCATGATCGTACTGCGGGTGCTGGGCGGCCTTGCCGTGATTGTCGATCACGAGATGCACGTAGAGGCCGTATTTCTCCGCCAGACGAATCAGGCGGTCGAGCTTCCAGGCGTGCAGGAGATTGTACCGCCCCAGGCCGTGATAGTGCTTCCACTCCCCAGTCCATTCGAGCCCCACCCACCACGAGCACATCCACACTTCCAGCGCATTCACGCCTGCTTCGGCCATCTGGGGAAAGATCCGCTCGTAGTTGCGTAGCCCATGATCCGAGGTCACGGTGCGGCGCAGACCGCGGGGGAAGCAGAGCTCGATCAAAGCGCGGTTGCGCCGCTGCCGCCAGCGGTGCTTGGGGCGGTCGATCTTATTCTGGTGGGCCTCCGGGTGGAGCGTCTCCCACACCTCCCACACGTGCTCCCAGCCCTCATAATCCGAACGCTCGAAGACGCTCGATGTGCGCACCATGCGGTTGAGCGCTGCGAGGAGCGCCTCCTGGCTGCCCGCCTCAAGAGCTCCGCTCTCGGCCGCCGCGCACACAGCCTCCTGTACGTGTCCGGGCAGCGCCTGCCAGATGCGGCCGCGCAGGCTCTCGGGCGGCGCATAGGCCGCCCGCGCCAGGTCCTCGCCCAGCTGGCGCGCGTCCGCGATGTCTTCCTGCGCGAAATCGGCGAAATCCCGGCGGAGGATCTCCCGCACGTGCCGCGGATCCGTGGGCGAGCGGAAGCTGTGCCCCACGGGGAAGAAAAACGCGCCGTTCTCGAATTCGAAGTAGTGCGGATCGGCCTGCGAGATGCGCACGAACCCGGGCGCGGCGCGCGGCTCGACCGCAAAGGAGCGCCACCCCGTGGTCGTCTCCTCCGCACGGCGGCTGACCGGCGAGCGGTACTTGACCTGCAGGCGGTACCGGTACGCGCCCGCATGCCGGGGCGTAAAGCGCACCTTGAACACCGCCGGTCCTGCCGCCATGTAGCGGTCCAGCCCGCGGTCGCCTGCCGCATCCGGACCCCGCCACCGCCGGAAATCCTGGAAGCAGAAGGCAGGCACGCGCAGGGCCTGTTCGCGCCCCTCGCGCTGCATCTCTGCCATGATGTCGATCTCGCCCGTGTGGAACGGATTGAGCAGAGGCCGGTTGACCTCGAAGGTCAGTTCCAGACGACCGTACTGGGGCACCACGTCCCCTGAGGCCTCCAGGTTGACCACGCGCAGGTCGGGGAAGTCGTCGTCGCGTGCGGTCCAGGTCTTGATGCTGTCCAGCGCCAGGGCGCCGGTGAACGCGTGGTTTCCCTGAAAGGCGAATCCGATGGCCTCCACCCGCGCGAGGAACGCCCGGCTCCAGCGCATCTGGTGTCCGCACGGACGAAACTGCACGCTGTCGTGGGAGAGGTCCACGCGGATGGTGTTCCACCCGGGGTGCAGAGCCGTGGCCGGCTCCCAGACATCCTCGCCCGTGGGCATGCGCGTTTTGCGGAGCCCCAGCGCCTCGAACCAGTAGCCGTCCTTGTCCTTGACGAGGAGCCGCGCCTGGATGCGCGTAACCGGCGGCACCCCTTCCGCGGGCACGTACACGTCGTATTCCAGCCTGTCCAGGATCACGGCCGGCTTGCCCCCGCGCCGCTTCTGTCCGACCAGGCACGCCTTGCGCCACACCTGGGTCACCTGCGGAAAGGCCACGGGCACCACCAGGCTCTCTCCGTGCCGTGCGTCAATGGTTTCGAAGTCGGGCTTTTCATCGGTCCGGCCCGGCCCGAAGAACCAGTCGGATCGGTGGGGATCGCTCTCCTTCCCGAAATCGCGGATCTTCGGCTCGTCGCACCGCCCGCACGCCCCCAGGGGGCCCAGGTAGATCGAAGCAACCAGGAGCAGGGATGCCGCCAGACGCATCTGCGCACTCCGCTTCATGGGATGCCTGTGAGCGATCGGCGAAAGCGAGGGCACCGTCTGTGAACAGCGCGGTGCGTTCGTGCCGCCTCACGTCCGCGCGCTACCGGCTGGCGCGGTCGGTGGCCAGGCGCTTGACCTGTTTCTGCAGGAGCTTCTCTTTCTCGGTCAGGCTCTTTTTCATGACGATGTGCGACCCCTTCCGGGTCCATTCCAGGCCCAGCTCCTTGGCGATGCGGCTGATGGCATAGCCCGTGGGCTGGTCCTTGATCTTGAGGGCCACGGGCACCTCGGGGATCTTTCCCATGGCGAAATCGACCTTGACCTGGCTCAACATTTCGATGTGCGACAGCGCGTGGACCAGCGGGGTATCCGCGAACTCGCAACTCAGGCGGCGCTTGAGGAAGTTCGCCAGCTGCAGCGCCTCCGGATCCCGCACCGATTCGACCGCCCAAATCTCCAGCACGTACTGCGGCACCCACCGCAGCCGGCGGCGCAACCGGCCGTAGCACACCACCTCCCGGCCGGGCGAGAGCAGGTCCGTGGCCGCCTGCATGGCTTCGTAAGGGTATCGGCCGATCAGCTCCTTCAGGTACACATTCCCCGTGGGCCGCTCGGCCAGCAGATTGCCGTGCACCACCCTGGCCGGCGGCAGATAGGCGGCCACGGCGAGTTCAGGGTGCCCTCCGTCGGCGATCTTGATGGCCCGGACCTTGTCGCTGTTCCACTCCGAAAAGCCCTGGAAGGTTCCTCGTACGGCCACCCACCGGCCGACGAAACGCTCGGTCTCGAGCCGCAACTGCTCGATGGTGACGGCCCAGGTCTGGCCCCTCAGGTTCTTGGGACGCGTAGTGTAGTGCCAGGAAATGCCGCCGGGGTCCGTCTCCAGCAGCGATCCCTGCTCGAGCTTCTTCCGCAGCTCGGCCAGATAGGCCAGACGCGTATCCAACAGTTTCTGCTTGACCTGGATGCGCCCCACGTCTCCCTCGGTCTGCGGCTCGTCGTGCACCGTGCGGTAGAGCGTCTGGCAGTAGCCGAGGATGGCTCGGTGATACCGGCCGCCTGCCAACTCGTCGTTCGCCCGCTCCCAAACCTTGAGGCGTTCGTGGCGCAGGCGGTCCTCGGCCCGCTTGAGAGCCTCCCACGCCTTCTCCTGCCGCAACCGATCGGCCAGGTCGAGGTAGTGTTCCACGGCCAGCCGGTATTCGCCTTCGCGCATGGCCAGACCGGCAAGCCGGAAATTGGCGTCCAGGTAGTGGGGGCCCGCCACGTCCGCGGCCTCGGTGTAGAGGTCGAGGGCCTCCCGCATCATCTTCTGCTCTTCGCACCAGCGGGCCAGCCGCATAAGCCCCTGTCCGTCGGTGTCTTCCACCTCCTGCCGACGACGCTTGAGCTGCGCCTCGCGCGAGATGCCCTCCTCGATCCGGTCGATGTCGGTCCGATAGACTTTCTGCGGACCGAACGACGTCTTGACCTCGATCCAGGCGGTCTCTTCCCGCACGATCTCTCCGGGAACGCGCGAACCGTCCTTCTTGTGCACCACGACCTTCTTGCCGGCCTGGGCGTCCGGCGCCGACAGCAGAAGCGCCACCAAGAGGCCGACCGGAAGCAGCCGGCCGCAGCTGCGGATACACGGGGACAGTCGTCGCACCATCGCCATTCACGCTCCTCGAGGAAGGCTAGAGAACGCCTTTCAGGTCGTTTAAAAAATCCGGATTCTTCTTCTTGAGGTTTTCCAGCATCTTCTCGAGCTCTCTCGGACTAGGTATCTCCCCTGCGGGCAAATCCTTCAGCTCCTTCAAGTCCTTCAGATTCTTGAGGTTCTTGAGGTCCTTGAGATTCTTGTGCTTCTTGAGCCACTCGGAGAGATCTCCGTCCCGGTCCGGCTTGGCCTGTTCGTCATCAAAATCCAGGTCGGGCGCCCGGACCACGTCGTCCCCCAGCAGATCGAACGGGTTCTCCGCCGGTCGCTCCTGCCTGCCGCGCCGATCCCGCAGCAGGGGCTTCCAGTCCTTGAGGGGATCCTTATCGATCTTGAGCGAGCGGCCGTTCTCGCGCACGAACGTGACCGAGGTGAAGGTGATCCGTTCCACGCGCACGTGCTCCTCGCCCGCCCATTCGTCCCCTTCAGCCAGCGTCTGGTAGTCCCCGGGATCCTGGCGCGGGGCCACGATGACCCGCCGGCCGCTCTTCGAGGTATCCTTGAGGATCCCCATGACGAGCAGCGGAAACGGCTTCTCCTCCGGCTTCTCTTCGGGCTCGGGATCGTCCGGCTTGACCGGCTTGGCCACCGGTTTTCCCGGCAGCTTGACCTGCTGGCCGGCCGGTTCGGCTTCCGGCCTGGGCCTGGGCTTTGGTTGGGGCTTCGGGGCCGGTT